>NZ_JABWDV010000269.1 GCF_013362995.1 Streptomyces sp. TRM64462
CGGTGCGCCCGGTTCCGTACGGCTCCGGGGGCGGCGCGCGGCGGACGGGCGGCGACGGGATGCGGGGGCGCGGCCGGACCACCGTGCTGGTGGCGGCCGGCGCCGTGCTGCTCCTGGCGCTGGCGGGTCTGGCGTACGCACTGGCGTGACGGCGGCGCGGAACGCACGAGGACCGGGTCCGGCGGGAGTTCCGGAGCCCGGTCCGTGACGTGCGGTGAGGCGTCGGCGGCGGAGCCCTACGCGGCGTTGCGGAACGCCGGGAGGTAGCCGCCCGACTGACCCTGGGCGGTGGGGTGGTACGACTCGCCGATGTTGAGCCAGTTCACGCTGTGCAGCCAGGACGAGCCGGAGCAGATCTCGTGGCCGGTGAAGTTCGGGACGACGTCACCGAAGGTGAAGCCGTGGTCGGCGGCGCGCTTCGCGGTGGCGGCGTTCAGGTGGTCGGCGGCGCCGTTTATGGCCCGCCGCTCGTTCTCGGTGAGCCCGGCGAGGCAGGAGCCGCCCAGCTTGTAGAAGCGCGGGTAGCCGAGGACGACGACCCGGGCCGACGGGGCCTTGGTGCGGATGGCCGAGTAGACGGAGTCGAGGCGGCCGGGCAGCGTCGTGTCGACGTAGCTCTTCGCCTGGTTGACCCTGGCGATGCAGTTGGCCTCGGACTGCAGGACGCAGGTGGTCATGACGTCGGCGAAGCCCGCGTCGTTGCCGCCGACGGTGATCGACACGAGGTCGGTGGCGCTGGAGAGCGGTCCGAGCTGGCCGGCCGTCACATCGTTGGTGCGGGCGCCCGAACAGGCGGTGAACGCGAAGGACGCGGGTGCGTTCGCGGCCGCCCAGAGTGCCGGATAGGCGCGGGGCGTGCGCTTGCAGGAGCCGCTCGAACTGTCGTAGTTACCGGCGCCGACACCCGATGAGTAGGAATCTCCGAGCGCCACGTAGTCGACCGCGGCGGCCGACGAGTCGGCCTGTGCGGTGCCGGCGGCGGCCAGGGTGAGGGCGGCGCCGAGAAGGAGCGAGGAAGCAAGTGCCGTGGCACGGAACGTTTTCATGAATACCCCCTTTAGCAGGATCTCTGCCGCCCCCTTGGTAGCAGCGCCGCCATGTCCATGCCAACACTTCGGACAGGATTCGATGGACCGTTCACCCTGTCGGGCCAACACGGGGCAGACGCCCCCAACTCACCGGAGCACGAGTCGGGTTGAGGGACAGAAGGGTCATCTGCGACCACAGAGGACAGGGGAACCGGGGCATCCCGAGGGGCGTCCGGGACACGCCGCCGAGTGGACCGAACGGGCGATCCGGAACCGACGGACCTGACACCTCGTCACCCGTATGCCGCGAAATCGACCGCGCCCATGGTCAAGCGGAATGCGTTCGGGAGAGGAATTCGATCACATGAATGCGATCATTCGAGTTCGACACACGACCGCCGAAGCACAACAAAAAAGCAAAAAAGCGCTCCCACGCTCCAGTGCTTGCCATACAGTCTGAATTATCAATACCGTCGTACATCCACCCGCAACGGCCCATTGTGCGAGGCGACTCCAGGGGAGGGGTCGGTCAGCCTCGACGAGCCGCAGCGGGGCGCGGTAGGGGGGTGCCGTGCTCGGTGTCGTGCCGAGTCGCGTGCCGCGCGAAGCAATGCCAGCTCACCCGGTCCAGCGCGGAGATCCACTCCGTCATGCCGGGATGAGAACCCCCCTTTCGAACCGGACACCCATCCGGGCCGCCGCCCAGGGGCGGGCGGTCCACCGGACGAGAGGGAAACGACGACTCATGAGCTCCTTCCTGCGCCCGGCCACCACCGACGTCGCCGGCATCGCGGCCGACGGCTCCGCGGCGGAGGCCGAGTCCGGCCGGACATCCGACCGGTACCGGGCGATCACCTCGCATCTGGCCATCACACCGCCGGTCAGCGTGGTCATCCCGGCCATGAACGAGGCGGAGAACCTTCCGTACGTGTTCAAGACCCTGCCCGACTGGATCCACGAAGTGGTCCTGGTCGACGGCAACTCCACGGACGACACCGTCGCCGTCGCCCGCGCGCTGTGGCCCGGCGTCAAGGTCGTCAAGCAGGCCGGCAAAGGCAAGGGCGACGCGCTCATCAGCGGGTTCGCCGCCTGCACCGGCGACATCATCGTCATGGTCGACGCCGACGGCTCCGCCGACGGCCAGGAGATCGTCAGCTATGTGTCCGCGCTCGTCGGAGGCGCCGACTTCGCCAAGGGCTCCCGCTTCGCCAACGGCGGCGGCACCGACGACATGACCGCCGTCCGCCGGCTCGGCAACCGGCTGCTGTGCGCCGTCGTCAACGCCAAGTTCGGCGCCCGCTACACCGATCTGTGCTACGGCTACAACGCGTTCTGGCGGCACTGCCTCGACGCGATCACGCTCGACTGCACCGGCTTCGAGATCGAGACCCTCATCAACATCCGCGTCGTCAAGGCGGGCCTCAAGGTGCAGGAGGTCCCCAGCCACGAGTACGTGCGCATCCACGGCGTGTCCAACCTCAACGCCGTACGGGACGGGCTGCGCGTCCTGAAGGTCATCCTCCGCGAGAAGGGAGTCCGCCGCGCCGCCCGCCGCCGTCCCGCGGCGTTCTCGGTGAACGTGCCCCGAGGAGAGATCTCTTGACCGAACGCCGGTTCACCGTCGTGATCTGCGTCTACACGGAGGACCGCTGGGACGACATCCTGGCGGCCGTCGGCTCCGTACGGCGCCAGTCACGGCCCGCCCTGGAGACGCTGCTGGTCGTCGACCACAACCCGGCGCTCCTGGAGCGGCTCACCAAGGAGTACGGCGACGACGTGGAGGAGGTGCGGGTGCTCGCCAACGCGGGCCCCCGCGGCCTCTCCGCCGGCCGCAACACCGGGATCGCCGCCGCCCGCGGCGACATCGTCGCCTTCCTCGACGACGACGCCGTCGCCGAACGGGACTGGCTGCGCCAC
>NZ_JABWDV010000026.1 GCF_013362995.1 Streptomyces sp. TRM64462
TACCTGCGGTCGGCGATGCGGAAGCTGGGCGCGCACACGCGCCTGGAGGCGGTGGTGGCGGCCCGGCGGGCGGGCCTGCTGCCGTAGGGCGTAGGGCCTGTCCGGCGGACGCGCGGCTATCCGGCGACGGCCCCGAACCGTACGTCGTACGAGGCCCCGCCGCCCAGCGTCTCAAGGGTCAGCGCGGCCTCGTCCGCCACGGCGGCACGCTGCTCGCGCGACAGGGTCCCGAAGGGCTGGACGGTCATGGTGAGGGAACCGCCCTTGGCCTCCTCCAGCGCCCAGATCCCGGCGAGGAGGCCGTCGGCGAGGAACGTCCGGTAGGCCTGGTTGCCCTGCCAGGTGCGGTCCTTGAAGGCGGGCGGTACGACGCGGGAGCGGTCGGCGTGGGACAGGAGGAGGTTGTCGAACTCGGGCAGGAAGCGCGGCGGGGCGGGGGTGTCGGGGTCGGGGCGGGGAGCGTCGGGCAGGTCGAAGAGCTCGGTTCCGTACGGGTCGCGGAAGGTGAGGAGGCGGGGCCTGAGCCGTTCGAAGGTGTCGCGGAGGCGGGTGAGGCCGGACCAGGTCTGCATGTCCTTGACGGAGGCGGGCCCGAAGGCGAGCAGATAGCGCACGACGACACTTTCAAGCCCGAATTCAGGCGCGGGACCTGCAGGCGCGGGACCTGCGGGCGCGGGACCTGCGGGCGCGGGACGCGGGCTCCCCCGGAACCCCCGGAACCAGACGTCGGCGGTGGTGAGGGCGACCTGCCCGCTGCGGTTCCAGAGGCCGCGCGGGGTGACCTGGACGAGGGGCAGGAGGCAGCGGGCGGTGACGCCGAGCGCGAGCGGGTCGGCGTCGGGCCAGCGCGCCAGCAGGGCCGTACGGATCTCCTTCGGGGTGCGGGGCCGCTCCTCGACGAGTTCGCGGGTGAGCGCGGTGAGGGCGTCCAGGTCCACGCCGTCGAGCCCCTTGCGGAAGGCCCGCACTTCGCGGTCGCGGGCGGGCTGCATGAGGGGCCCGAGGCCCAGGACGTCCTCGGCGGTGTGGGTGTGAAGCGTGGACCGCATGGTCACGGTGCGGGCGGCCTCGCGCCGCTCCATGAGCCCGGACAGCTCCTCGGGCCGGAACCCGTCGAGGCGGGCGGCGAGCGCGTAATAGGGCGGCTTGGTGTTCTGCGCCTGGAGGCCGACGAGGTGGCGCACGGCATCCTCGGCGGACATGCGGGTACGGCTCAGGAGCAGCTGCCGGGCCAGGGTGGCACGGTTGAGGGCGCGGAGGGACAGTACGGGCGAGTCGGTCGAGACCATGGCAGCACGCTAAGGAGAATCAAGGACAGCTCCGGTCCTCTACCGTCCACTTCTTCCCCCCCTCCACGGAAACATCCCGCTCATGCCCGGGCAAACCGGGGCGTATATCCTGCACCGAGGCCTACGTAGGAGGTGAGAACACGATGACCCTGCCTTCGAGGAAGCACAACTGGCGCCGCCGCCCGGACCCGGCCCCGTCCCCCTCCCCCACACCCTCTCCCCCGCCTGCGGCCCGGCCTCCCGCGGCCCCGGTCAGCTACCCGAGGGCCAGCGTCATCCAGGCGTCCCTGTACCGGGACGGCCACCATGTGTCCTCCCCTTCGTCGCTCTCGGAGACGTTCCGGCAGCTGCGGGAGCAGCCGGATGGCATGGCGTGGATCGGCCTGCACCGCCCGTCGTCGGCGGAGCTGCTCTCGCTGGCCGCGGAGTTCGACCTGCACGAGCTGGCGGTCGAGGACGCGATGGAGGCCCACCAGCGCCCGAAGCTGGAGCGCTACGGCGACACCCTGTTCGTCGTGCTGCGGGCGGCCCGCTACCTGGACGAGCAGGAGGAGGTCGACTTCGGCGAGCTCCACGTCTTCGTCGGCCCCGACTTCCTGATCACCGTCCGCCACGGCGCCGCCCCGGACCTGTCGGCGGTGCGCCGCCGCATGGAGGAGACTCCGGAGCTCCTGGCCCTGGGCCCGGAGGCGGTGCTGTACGCGATCCTGGACGCGGTCGTCGACGGGTACGCGCCGGTGGTCGCGGGCGTCCAGAACGACATCGACGAGATCGAGACCGAGGTCTTCCGCGGCGACCCGGCGGTGTCCCGCCGCATCTACGAACTCTCCCGTGAAATGGTCGAGTTCCAGCGCGCGACCCGCCCCCTGGTCGGCATGCTGCACGGCCTGATGGCCGGCTTCGCCAAGTACGGCACGGACGAGGAACTCCAGCGCTACCTCCGCGACGTCGCCGACCACGTCACCCACACCAGCGAACGTGTGGACGGCTTCCGCCAGGCCCTCACGGAGATCCTCACGGTCAACGCGACCCTGGTGACCCAGCAACAGAACGCCGAGATGCGCGCGTTGGCGGAGGCGGGCTTCGAACAGAACGAGGAGATCAAAAAGATCTCCTCGTGGGCGGCCATCCTCTTCGCACCCACACTGGTGGGAACGATCTACGGCATGAACTTCGACGCGATGCCGGAGCTGAACTGGACCTTCGGCTATCCGTTCGCCATTCTGCTGATGGCGGCGGTGTGCACGAGCCTGTACTTCATCTTCAAGCGGCGGGACTGGCTGTAGGCGCGGGCATCGGGGCAGGCGGTGGTCAGGACTGGGTGGAACCGCCGTCAGCGGCCATGCGCTGACGCCGGTAGTGGCGCGCCGCTCGGGCACGGTTTCCGCATGACGGTTTGCACCATTCCTGCCGCCCATGGCTCTTGACGAAGTAGCGCACGCAGCGTGGCGCGGAGCAGGCCCGCAGCCGGGTGCGCTGCGGGCCGCTCAGGAAGTCGATGGCGGCGCGGGCCAGGGCTGCCATGAGGCGGACCTTTGGATCGTTCTCCGTGGACAGCAGACGGGCCGTGGGGGCACCGTCCGGCGGCCAGTCCATCTGCGGGACGACCGCTTCACGGGCGGCAACCGTGTTGAGGTGGGCCAACGCCTGGTCGGCGGGCATCAGTTGGCGGGCGTCCGCCGAGCTGGGGGGAGCGGGACTGACCGCCCGGGCGAAGAGTGCCCTGACCGCCCGGCGTAGTTCGATGATCTCCTTCCTGAGGTTCTCGTCCGCCGCCGTTTCCCCATCCGGAACATGGCCGTCCAGCAGGTCGGCCTGCGCCTGAATCCAGCGGGTTGTTCCGTGTGTCGTGGTGAGGTCGTCGGTGACACCACCGTCCCCGTCGTGGCGGATCGTGCTCGCCAGTTCCAGTGCCAGCCAGCGCTCCATCAGCGTCTCCTTCCGCCTGACCGTCAACCACTTGATCACATTCCCACACGCACCCTAAAGTCTCTAACGGAAAACTGAGAACTTCCGTTAGACGCTGAGGTGGGGTGACGGCCCGCCCCGGCGTGAACCGGCGGCCGGGAGCCGCCATGGGAGGGGACAGAGAATGACGGTGTTGCTTGCCCACATCAGTGACCTGCACCTGGACGGCAGTGAGAGGGCCACACGGCGCGCCGGCCGCGTCATGGACTACCTGCGGGCTCTGCCCCGTCCGGTCGACGCACTCCTGGTCACCGGGGACATCGCCGATCATGGGGAGGAAGCCGAATACGCGGAAGCGGCCAGTCTTCTGACGGCCTCCTTCCCGGTGCTCACCTGCCCCGGCAACCACGACGCGCGTCCGGCCTATCGCAAGGCCCTGCTCGGAGAGGCACCCGACCAGGGCCCGGTCAACCGGATCCACCACATCGCCGGGACCGCCGTCCTGATGTGCGACTCCACCATCCCCGGCCGCGACGAGGGGCGCCTCGACGCCGAGACGCTCGACTGGATCGGCACCCAGCTCACCGGGCTGCCGCGGGACACCCCGGCGCTGATCGCCTTCCATCAGCCGCCGGTCGAGCTACACCACCCCCTGCCCGACTCCTGCAGGCTCGAACAGCCCGGGCAACTGGCCGGCCTGCTGGAGGCACACCCGCAGGTGGTCGCCGTCCTGACCGGACACGCCCACACGGCAGCCGCCTCGACCTTCGCCGCCCGTCCCCTGATCGTCGGGCCGGCCGTCACCTGGACCCTGCGCATGCCCTGGGAGGGCGACCGCCCCGCAGACCGCGACCAACCGCCCGGTCTCGCCTTCCACGTCCTGGGCGACGACGGGCGCCTGACCACCCACTACCGCGTCGTGCTCTGACCCCGTCCGCCGGCCCCGGAGACATCGTGGTCCACCCCTACGCCATCCTCGGGTTCCTGGCGGCGGTCCTTCCTCTGGTCGCCACCCCCGGGGCCAGCCTGGCCCTTCTGGTCCAGCACGTCACGGACAGCGGCCGCCGCCAGGCTCTTCCCGTCATCCTCGGCACAGCCACCGGGCTGTACGTCCACGCCACCCTCGCCGTAGCCGGCCTGTCGGCCCTGGTCATGCACTCCAGCCAGGCATTCACAGCCGTCAAGGTCATCGGTGCGGTCTACCTCATCTGCCTGGGCATATGGACATGGCGATCCGCCACGGCATCGGCGCGCGCTCCCGCCCGCCGGCATCTGCCGGTGCGGTCGGCCTCCGTCTACACCCAGGCCTTGCTCGCCAACGTCCTCAACCCGAAGGCGGCCTCCATCTACTTGACCCTCGTTCCCCAGTTCATCGAAGCCGATCACTCCTTCGACGCTCAGATCCTCACCCTGGCCACCGCCCACGCGCTACTGATGACCCTCTGGCTCCTCGCCTGCAGCATCCTCGTCCGGCGCGCCTCACGCACCCTGCGAAAACCCCGCTTCAAGCGCACGGCCGCCAAGATCACAGCAGTGGCGTTTCTCGTACTCGGGATCCGCACCGCAGCAACGTAGGCCGACAGCCACCTCCCGAGTGTCGGTCAGCGATCGCCTGCCGGGAGACCTTGGGGGAGGCGACATGCAACCGTCTCCGTTTTCGGGCGCACACGACCATGACCGCTGGACGCACGCGCGCTTCGTCGCGCACTGGACGGCGGGGGCGGTCACACAGAAGACTCTGCCCTGACGTGAGGGCAGAGTGCGACTTGTGCCTTGCGAAATGCAGGCAAACACCCTCCCTCATCTTGTGATTGGCGTCACGTACCCTGGGTCGCTTCAGGATTCGTAAACGGGTGTGGACCGGAAGGGAAAGGCGTGCCGATGAGTGAGCGGCAGATGCAGATCGGTGAGGTTGCCGAGAGGACCGGTTTGTCGCTGCGCACGATTCGGCACTACGAGGAAGTGGGGCTGGTGACCCCGTCTGCCCGCAGCAAGGGTGGATTCCGGCTGTACACCGATCGGGACGTGGAGCGTCTCATGGTGGTGCGGCGCATGAAGCCGCTGGATTTCTCGCTGGAGGAGATGCGGGAGCTGCTGGAGCTCATCGACCAGGCCGTCGACATGCGGTCGGCTGCGCTGTCGGAGGCTGAGCGTGTCCGGCTGGCGGAGCGGCTGGAGTCCTACCGCAAGGTCACGGACGCCCGCTGTGAGACGTTGCGGTCGCGGCTGGAGATGGCCGAGGACTTCGCCGCGACGCTGCACCGTCGCGTGCGGGAGGTCGGCGCCCACCACGCATAGCGCGTGGTGCGGTGGCTGCTGGTCCTCCCCGTCCGTTGCGTGCGGGTGCCAGTAGCGCCACCAGGTGCCGCTCGCCGGCTGGGGCAGCCAGTCGGCGCGCGGCGGGGAGGCGCGCCGGGGTTCACGCCAAGTGATGCAGGGCCCGCGAGGTCGGAGGGCGGGAGGCACTGCGGCGACCCTGCGGGCAGCGGTTGGACGCCGCCGGTCGATCCCCCGGACAGGTCAGGCCGGCCCGGTGGCCCCGGTAGGTCCTCCATGCTGCATGGCCGGGGCCGCCGGTCCCCCGAGTGACGCTCAGCGCACTCCGGACGCCGGGTCGGAGGACAGCCAGCCACGAGCGCCCCAGAAGTCGACCGCGCGGCAGATCGTGCCAAGTGCGCGCTGCGCGGCCTCGCTGCCGCGGTCGCTCCAGTGACTGTCGCACCAGGCCGTGAGCCTGTCGGCGGCCTCGGTGTCGTCCAGGGCGGTGAGCCGGTTGTAGGAGCCCAGGTGGGTGCCCAGGAGCAGCAGCGCGGTGGCGTCCACGGTGCCGGACGCCTCCGCCATGAACGCGGCGATGGCCTGCCGCACGGTGGGAACGGACGACGGGGCGGGCTTGACCTTCGCGCGGCTCAGCGGTGCACCCGCCGCCGGACGCGCCGCGCGAGGGCTCCGCTGCCCCGTCGGCGCCTCGGTCGAAGACTTCCTCTGGTCGGCGGCCACGCGCCCCTGCCGGGGGGCGTCGCCGGGTGTGCTCGGAGGGGACGGGGCAGGCCGCCGGGGAGTGGCCCGCCGAGGCCGGCTGTCGTCGCGGCCGAAGAGGCACACGGCGACGTACTCGCTGGGAACGGGGACGTTCTGCGCGATCGACGCCTCCAGTGCTTCAGCGTCGCACGACCGGCACAGGGGCAGCTCGCGCCAGCCGATGATCGACAGCTGGGTGCCGCGGGAGTGCCGGGTCATGGCCTGCGGGCGGTGCACGATCTCCGGTCCGCCGCATCCCGCGCAGCGTTGCGCTCCCCGCGTCCACTGCGCGTCGCAGCGCAGACAGGTGACCTTGATGTCACCTTCGAACGGTTCCCCACGCAGCTCTTCCGCCTCGCCGCACGAGGGGCACACCGCCACACCGGCCATGGCTCCTCCTTCCCGGGTCCAACCCACCACCAGCAACTCTACCTTTACGTAAGGTTGGAGTGCTGGGGGTGGATCGCACCGGCTGGGCGCGTTCGCGCCGACTGCCGCACTACCCTCAATCCGCGTCCGTACTGGTCTGTGCGCGGGCCACGTAGACGGTGTTCGCCGAGGTGCCGCCCTGGAGGGGGTTGGGGAAGTCGACGACTGCGGCGTCCGCCTCCGCGAAGACCTGTGCGAGTACGGCGGTGAACTGGTCGTCCGGCGGGTCGTTCGACCACAGCGCGAAGACCCCGCCGGGGTGGAGGCGTTCGGCGAGCGCGCGCAGTCCGGCGGGCTGGTAGAGCGCGGCGTGCCGTGCGTGGAGCACGTGGCGCGGGGAGTGGTCGACGTCCAACAGGATGGCGTGGAAGCGGCGGCCCGGCATCCGCGGATCGAAGCCGCCGGGGTCCGCCGCCATGGCGAAGAAGTCGCCGTGCACGAACCGGCAGCGGGTGTCGGACGTCAGGTCCGCACCGAGCGGGACGAGTCCGCGCTGGTGCCAGTCGATCACTTCGCCGAGTGCCTCCACGACGATCAGCGAGCGGACCCGGGGATCCTCCAGGGCCGCCCGGGCGGTGTAGCCGAGGCCGAGCCCGCCCACGGCGACGTCCAGCCCGGCGTCGGGCAGCCCGGCGACGTCCACCCCGGCGTCGGGCAGCCCGGCCAGGCCGAGCCGGGCGAGCGCGATCTCGCCGGCCGTGAAGAGGCTGGACATCAGGAACTCGTCGCCGAGCTTCACCTCGTAGACATCCGTCCCGGACGCCGGGTCCCGTCGGCGCCGCAGGCTGATGTCGCCCATGGGCGTCGGACGCCAGTCGATCTCCTCGAAACGTACGCTCATCCGGAAGTCGCCTTTCCCGCGTCACGGGACCGGCGGGTGCGCACCCGGGGCCGTCGCGGTGGAGAGGGTGAACGGGCTGCTGGTCGGGTGGGTCGGAGCCGTCAGGCGTCGATGATGACGGGGATGATCAGGGGCTTGCGGCGGTAGGCGCGGAAGGCCCAGTTCGCGACGGCCCGGGCGATGAGCTGTTCCAGCTGGTGCGCGTCCCCGATGCCCTCCTCCGCCGCGGCCGCCAGGGTCTTCTCGATGACGGGGACGGCTGCCTCGAAGGTCGTTCCGTCGTGCACGAACCCGCGGGCCAGGAAGTCCGGCGGCTCGGCCAGGGCGCCGGTGTCGGCGTCGACGATGGCCACGACCGTGACGACGCCCTCCTCCGCGAGGGTGCGCCGGTCCTTGAGGGACGCCTCCGTCGCGCCGCCCACCGTCATGCCGTCCACGTAGACGTAGCCCGCGGGCACCTTGCCGGTGATGGAGGCGCGGCCGTCGACCAGGTCGACGACGACGCCGTCCTCGGCGATGACGACCCGGTCGGGGTCGACTCCGGTCCGTACGGCGAGGTCGGCGTTGGCCCGCAGATGCTTCCACTCGCCGTGCACGGGCATGACGTTGCGGGGCTTGACGATGTTGTAGCAGTAGACGAGTTCGCCGGCGCTGGCGTGGCCGGAGACGTGCACCTTGGCGTTGCCCTTGTGGACGACGTTGGCGCCCCACCGGGTCAGTCCGTTGATCACCCGGTAGATGGCGGTCTCGTTGCCGGGGATGAGGGAGCTGGCGAGGAGGACGGTGTCTCCCTCACCGATGCGGATCATGTGGTCGCGGTTCGCCATCCGTGACAGCGCGGCCATCGGCTCGCCCTGCGAGCCGGTGCACACCAGGGTGATCTTGTGGTCGGGGAGCTTCTCCAGCTCCTTCGTGTCCACCACGAGGCCGGGCGGGACGCTGAGGTAGCCCAGCTCGCGGGCGATGCCCATGTTGCGGACCATCGAGCGGCCCACGAAGGCCACCTTGCGGCCGTACTGGTGGGCGGCGTCCAGGACCTGCTGGATCCGGTGCACGTGACTGGCGAAGCTGGACACGATGACGCGCCGCGGGGAGGTCCGCATCACCTGCTCGATGGCGGGGTTCAGCTCACGCTCGGAGGTGGTGAAGCCGGGGACCTCCGCGTTGGTGGAGTCCGTGAGGAACAGGTCGACCCCCTCCTCACCGAGCCGGGCGAAGGCCCGCAGGTCGGTGATCCGGTCGTCCAGCGGGAACTGGTCCATCTTGAAGTCACCTGTGTGCAGCACCAGCCCGGCCGCCGTGCGGATCGCGACCGCGAGCCCGTCCGGGATCGAGTGGTTCACCGCCACGAACTCGCAGTCGAACGGCCCGAACGTCCGCCGGTCGCCTTCCTTCACCCGCACCGTGCGGGGCTGGATGCGGTGCTCCTTGAGCTTGGCCTCCAGGAAGGCCAGGGTCAGCTTCGAACCGACCACCGGAATGTCCCGCCGCTCCCGCAGCAGGTACGGCACGCCGCCGATGTGGTCCTCGTGTCCGTGGGTCAGCACCACGGCCACGATGTCGTCCAGGCGGTCCCGGATGGAGGTGAAGTCCGGCAGGATCACATCCACGCCCGGCTGCGTCTCCTCGGGGAACAGCACCCCGCAGTCGACGACGAGCAGCTTGCCGGCGTGCTCGAAGACGGTCATGTTGCGGCCGATCTCGCCCAAGCCGCCCAGGGCGACGACCCGGAGCCCTCCCTCGGGCAGCGGCGGGGCGGGCTTCAGCTCAGGATGCGGATGACTCATACTCTCACGCTACCGGAGAGTCCGCCGTAGTGATCTCCTGGCGTACCAGAGGTGTGTACGGCAGGGTGCCGACGGCGGCCGTGACGGGCACCGGCCAGGGGCGGTGCGGGTGCGGTGCCGCCTACGCGTGGGCGGCGAGGAGGGGTTCCAGGGGCGCGTCGGGGAAGGCGCGTTCGAAGTTGGACGCCTGCCAGCGGTCGGGGAAGAGCGCGAGGTGCGCCTTGTCGCGTACGCGGGTGAGCGCCTCGCCCTTGACGATGCGGGAGCGGTTGAGGCCGGCCGCGCCTGCCGCGTCGGTGGCCCGCGCCAGCGAGTACGGCAGGGCTTCGAGCCGTACGGGGGCGGAGAACTCGCCCGCCATCCGGGCCGCCACCACGTCGAACTGCATGGGCCCGACAGCCGCGAGTACGGGCGCCTGTTCGCCGCGTACGTCGGAGACGAGGACCTGGACGACGCCTTCCTCGTCGAGCTGGGCGATGCCCCGCCGGAACTGCTTGGACCGGGAGATGTCGACGGGCCGGGCGACGGCGAAGTGCTCGGGCGCGAAGGTCGGCATGGGCGGGAAGACGGCCGGAGGTCCGGCGTAGAGGGTGTCACCGACGCGCAACGCGGTGGCGTTGACGAGCCCGACGACATCGCCGGGGTAGGCGACCTCGACCATGGAGCGGTCCTGGCCGAAGACGCTGTGCGCGTACTTGGTGGTGAACGGCCTGCCGGACGCGGCGCGCGTCACGGTCGTACCGCGCTCGAAGACGCCCGAGCACACCCGCACGAACGCGATCCGGTCCCGGTGAGAGGGGTCCATGTTCGCCTGGATCTTGAACACCAGCCCCGAGAACGGCGCGTCCACCGCCCGCGAGCCGCCGCCCGCCAGCTCGCGCGGGCCGGGCGGCGGGGCGATGTCGACGATGGCGTCCAGCAGCAGACGCACCCCGATGTTGGAGATCGCCGCACCGAAGAACACCGGGGTCGTCCGCCCCTCCAGGAAAGCCCGCTGGTCGTGCACGGCCCCGTCGGCGCGCAGCAGCTCCAGCTCCTCCACCGCCTGCGCCCACTGCTCGCCCTCCTCCCGCGCGGCCACGTCCATGGGGAGGGTCTCCTCCGCGGCCTCGTGGAGGCCGCCCGGGGCGCGGGTGTAGCGGAGCATCCGCTCCGGCTCCCGTACGTCGACGAGCCCGCGCAGCCGCCCCGCGTACCCCACCGGCCAGGTGACGGGGGTGGGTCGCAGCCCGAACTCCCGCTCGATCTCGTCCAGCAGCTCCAGCGCCTCACGCCCCGGCCGGTCCCACTTGTTGACGAACGTCACCACCGGGATGCCCCGGTGGGAGCAGACGTCGAACAGCTTGCGGGTCTGCTCCTCCAGGCCCTTCGCCGCGTCGATCAGCATCACCGCGCAGTCGACGGCGGCCAGCACCCGGTACGTGTCCTCGGAGAAGTCCGCGTGCCCTGGCGTGTCCAGCAGGTTCAACACACAGTCCCGGTAGGCGAACTGCAGCACGGCGGAGGTGACGGAGATACCGCGGGCCTTCTCCATCTCCATCCAGTCCGACGCCACCCCGCGCCGCCCGGCCTTGCCGTGCACCGCCCCGGCCTCGGTGATCGCCCGCGCGTGCAGCGCCAGCGCCTCCGTCAGCGTCGACTTGCCCGCGTCCGGATGGCTGATCACCGCGAACGTCCGCCGCCGCGCCGCCTCACCCCTCGCCCTCACCGCGCCACCCCCTCGACAACCGCCGGAGTGCTGTCCACGAGCCGCAACAACCGCCCGTGCAAGGACAGCCCCGTACGCTCGGCCACTTCGCCGATCTGCATCAGCCGCTCGCCCACGGCTTCACCACCTCGCGTCGCCCGGCATCCGCGTCCGTCGCCGTACCGACTACAAAGCTACCCTCTCGTTAAGGTAGGTTTGCAGGCGAGTGGAACCGGCGGCGGCTCCGACAGGCCGCTGTTGTCGTCTCCGCGGCGCCACTCCACACCCCCTCGAGGTGGCGCCGCCCGCTCAACCCTCCGCCGCGGTAAGCCTTCTGCCGGGCACCCGATCGGCGGCGAGGGCACCCTCAAGGCGGCGAACCTCCTGTCGCAGGCCGGGCTGCCGATCGTCGGCGTCCCGCCCCGACCCGGTCGGTACGACCGGCGCGTGCGCAACTCACCGTGGAGGTGCCGCAGCCGACGCGCGATGCTTGGAACCCGTTCGGCTCCTCGGGGCGGTAGGCACCCGGACAGCACGCGCGGTAAGGTTTCGGATGCAACGAGTTACTGACCGCGGAGTCCACAGTGGTTGATCACGGCGGTAGGGCAGAGTTCCGGCCCCCTGGCGGCGACAGACAACGGTCAGCGGCCACCGCCGACAACACCGCGCAACCCCTCGTTTCGCCCGTCAACTCCCACAACGAATGGGATCCGCTGGAGGAAGTCATCGTCGGGCGCCTCGACGGCGCGACGATCCCCTCCAGCCATCCGGTTGTCGCCTGCAATATGCCGCTCTGGGCGGCGCGGCTGCTGGGGCCCGCCGCCGGCTTCCGGTACCCGCGCTCCCTCGTCGAGCCGGCGCAGTCCGAGCTCGATGGGTTCGTCACCCTCCTGGAGTCCCTCGGCATCACGGTCACGCGCCCGGACGTGGTCGATCACAGGCAGCGCTTCGGCACCCCTGCCTGGTCCTCGCGCGGCTTCGCCAGCTCCTGCCCGCGGGACAGCCTGCTCGTGATCGGTGACGAGATCATCGAGACCCCGATGGCCTGGCCGTGCCGGCACTTCGAGACCCATGCCTACCGCTCGGTCCTCAAGGACTACTTCCGGCGCGGAGCGCGGTGGACGGCGGCACCGAAACCCCAGCTCACCGACGCGCTCTTCGACGCGGATTTCCGCGTCCCCGGGCCGGGCGAGCCCGTGCGCCACATCCTCACCGAGTTCGAGCCCGTCTTCGACGCGGCGGACTTCGTGCGCGCGGGACGCGACCTGTTCGTGACGAGGAGCAACGTCACCAACCGCATGGGCATCGACTGGCTGCGCCGCCATCTGGGGCCCGGCTACCGCATCCACGAGATCGAGAGCCGCTGCCGCACGCCCATGCACATCGACACGACATTCCTCCCCCTCGCGCCGGGGAAGGTCCTGGTCAACCCCGAGTACGTCGACGTCGACCACCTGCCCGACGTCCTGCGCTCCTGGGAGATCCTGATCGCCCCCGATCCCGACCCGATCAGCGAGCGCCTGCTCAAGGTCACCTCGATGTGCGGCAAGTGGCTCAGTATGAACGTTCTCATGATCGACGAGAAACGGGTGATCGCGGAGCGCCACCACACCGGCATGCTCCGCGCTCTGGAGACGTGGGGCTTCGAGCCCATCCCGTGCGACCTGCTGCACTACGCGCCGTTCGGTGGCTCGTTCCACTGCGCGACCCTCGACGTCCGGCGCCGCGGCACGCTCGAGTCGTACTGCCCTTGATCGGCCCACCGATCCCGGCGCGCCACCAGTTCCGCGACGTCAGGGAGTGCGTCGGCCGTGGACGGTGAGGTCGCCGTGAGCCGACAGTGCGGGGGCCGGGTCGCCGGGGGCCTCGCGGAGTGTGGCGTCGAGGAAGGTGAGGGTCGCGGCGGCGGTGGTGCGGGGGCCCTGGGGGCGTGGCGGGGAGCCGGTGAGGGCGGGCAGGGGCGGCAGGTAGAGGGGGGCGTCGGTGAACGTGAGGTGTGCGGTGCCGGGGACGGTGAGCCGGTAGCTCGTGGCTGTGCTGCTGTTCAGTGTCCTGGTGAGGCGGGGGATGTAGTCGGGGTCGGTGTCGGGGCCGATGGCCTGGGTGAGGGCGAGTACGGGCTGCGGGTAGGGGCCGGGGGCCGGGTCGTGGGGGGCGCCGTCGATGTCGATGACGGCGGTGAAGCGCTCGTCCTGTCGGGCGGCGAGCAGGGCGGCGGCGCCGCCGAGCGAGTGGCCGGTCGCCGCGGCCCGGCCGGTGTCGATGCGGCCGGTCAGCGGCCCGGGGGTGTCGCCCCGGTCGAGCCCGGTGAGCCGGGTGAGGGCGAAGCGGAGGTCGGCTGCCCGGGTGGCGGTCCATCCGGCGGCCCGGCGCTCGTCGGTGTCCGCGTCTCCCGTGGCGGCGACCTTGGTGCGCAGGGTGCGGCCGTCGGCCAGGACGACGGCGGCGGAGTCGTAGGGGTGGTCGAGGGCGGCGACGACGTAGCCGTGGGAGGCGATCTCCTCCGCCCACGCGGTGTTCTGCGTACGGACGCCTCCCAGGCCCGGTGAGAACAGCACGACGGGGAAGCGCCCGCCCCGCTCGGCCGCCGGGGCGTCCGGGACGGCGTGGCTGCGGGCGTCCGGCAGGCCGTCGAGGACGAAGGCGGGCAGGCCGGCGTAGTCGGCGAGGGCGCCGGCGACGGTGCGGGCCTCGGCCTGGGTGCGGCCGAGGTACTGGGCCCGCTCGGGCTCGGCGGTGCTCTCGCGCGCGGGGTACCAGAGCTGGGCCACGATCGTGCGCCGGTCGTCGGGGTCGGCCGTGGCCGCCTCCGGGCGGCTGCGGTCGGTCCACTGCGCCACGGTCGTCCCGACGGCGTAGCGGCCCGAGGGCTCCGGAAAGACGGGAACCGGCACGGCCCATGCCGCCGCGGGGCCGGTGGCGATCAGGGCGAGGCAGAGGGCCGACCCGGGCAGGGCGAGCCACCAGGGCGCCCGGCGCGAAGGGCTCCCGGCGCGGCGGCGCAGCGCGGGGGCGAGGGCGAAGGGCAGGGCGAGGACCGCGGCGGCGATGACCGGCACCATCTGCCAGCGCGGCCCGGTCACGGCCAGCGCCGCGCCCGCCAGGACGACGCCCGTCGCCGCGGTGAGAGCGGTGGGCCGGCGGACGGCCGGCGGCAGCCACCGGGCCGTCACCAGGGCGGCGGCGGCCACCACCATGGACAGTTCGAGGAGGGACAGGGGGAATTGCGTGATCGACTCAGTCACGCCGCCATGCTCGGCGCCCGGCCCGCCTCGTCACATCGGCCTCAAGTCGCTACCGCATGCGACCTGAGAGGTACCGATGTCGGGGGAGACATCGGGTGAGATGTCGGCGGAGATGTCGGGTCACGTGCCCGCCGTCGCCCGGGGCTGTCTGCGGGGCGGGCGCCGGGTGGAGCGGGCCCGGTTGCCGCAGCCGACCGAGCACCACGCCTGGTCCTTGCGGCGGGCCAGGAAGAACATGCCGCAGCTCGGGGCGGGACAGCGCCGCAGCCGGACCTGTTCCTGCCCGGCCGCCAGTACCAGGGCCCGGCGGGCCACCACGCCGGAGACGGGCCCGTCCTCCTCGCGCTGGCCCAGGTTCCCCTCGGCGTCGACATGGAAGGTCACGGGTGCCTGTGCGGCGAGCTCGTTGAGCCGTTCCCGTGCGGCCTGCGGGAGGTCGGCCTGCCGGGAAGCGGCGTCCAGCACGGCCCGTACCGGCTCGCGCAGCGCCACCAGGTCCCGCGGCGGCAACGCGGCGAGGCGCGGGTCGGCGGCGCGGCGGCGCCAGGCGTCCAGCAGGGACGCCTCGTCCAGCAGGTCGAGGTCGTCGCCGGTGGGGCCGCCGCCGCACAGGACGGTGTTGGCCAGGTCGAAGACGGGGTCCTCGCCGATCCACGGCATCTCGTGCACGTTGCGGACGGTCATGTCCCCCAACCTATCGCGTCACGGGTTGCGAGGCTCGAATCCGTGATACGTTCCCGTCACGGATTTAGGAATACGAACCCGTGACAAGCGCGGGTTCGGGACACGATGCGGAGACTGAGCATGAGCGCGACCATCGAGTACGTACGCTTCGAGGCCACCGACCCCGCCGAGCTGACCGCCCACCGCGAGCACCTCGTCACGCTGCTGCGCGAGCGCTACGGCACCGGGTTCCTGGGCGCCCACCTCGCCCGCTTCGAGGACGGCTCCTTCCTCGACTTCATCGTCTGGGACTCCCCCGAGACCGCGGCGCGCGCGGCGGAGGAGATGCCCGGCGCCCCCGCGGCGAAGGGCTTCTTCAGCGCCATCGGCGCCGTCCACGAGATGCGCCACGCCGAGGTGCTCCACAGCACCCGCCCGTAGCGGTTCAACGAGCCGGTCCGCCCGGTGCCGAGTGCTCCGCGGGCCGGTCGGTGTGCGTGCCGTGGAGCCGCCGCACGTCGAAGCCGCCGCGGCCGTCGAACCGGACCTCCAGCACGGCGTCGAAGCCGTCGCGCGGCGACGGTTCCCGCAGGCGCCGCACCGTGGCGAGGACGCCCACGTCCGGCACGCGGTCGCGGCCCTCGCGGGCGGCGTTGCGGCGGAGCGAGCCCGTGACGTCCGGCGGGAACCAGTACGCCGTCGCCGTCGCCCCGTGGGCGCGGGCCGCCGCCACGAGCGGGGCCCACTCCTCGGGCGACGGGTTGGTGTTGTCCACGGCCACCGAGGTCCCCGCCGCCAGGGCACGCGCCACCTGCCGCATCTGCCGCTGCTGCTTCTTGCGGGCGCCGCGCGGGAAGAGGTCCTTGCTCACGTGGGCGTACCGGCCGGACAGCCGCTGCCGGTAGAAGGTCGACTTCCCGGACCCCTGCAGGCCCACGAGCACCGCCACATCAGGTCGTGTCGCCATACAGCCACGATGGCACGTCGCCGGCCCCGCGCGCCGACCGGCTGATCGCTGCCCACTGCCCGCTCCCCCACTGCCCCCTGCTCGCTGATCGCTGCTCACTGACGGGCCAGTGCCTGGCCGATCACGCGGGCGCCGTCGGGGAAGGCGCCGGGGTTCGGGCCGGTGTAGTTGAGGCGGAGGTAGGCGCCGGTGGGTTCGGCGGGGAACCATTCGTCGCCGGGCGCGATGACGACTCCGGCGCTCTCGCAGTCCCGGACGAGGCGCGGCAGGTCGGTGGCGTCCGGCAGCCGGACCCAGAGGTTCAGGCCTCCCTGAGGTACGGCTTCGAGGCGGGCGGCCGGGGCGTGTTCGCGGAGCGCGGCGGCGAGGAGGTCGCGGCGGGCGGCGAGCTGGTGGCGCAGGCCGCGCAGGTGGGTGCGCCAGGCGGGCTGGGTGACGACGTCGAGCGCGACGGCCTGGAGGAGCCCGCTCACGTACATGGACTCCGCCTGGGCGTCGGCGAGCAGGCGTTCGCGGGCGGGGCCGCGGGCGACGACCCCGGCGATCCGGACGGCCGGGGAGACGCTCTTGGTCAGGGAGCGGAGATAGACGACGTGGCCGCTGTCGTCCCGCGTGGCGATCGGGACCGGGTCCGCGGTGATGCCGAAGTCGTGCGCCCAGTCGTCCTCGATGAGGAACGCGCCGTGCTCACGTACGACGTCGAGGACGCGGCCGGCCAGGTCGGGTGACCAGTGGGCGCCGGTGGGGTTGGCGAAGTGCGGCTGGGCGTAGAACGCGCGGGCGCCGCTCTGCTCGAAGGCCCGCGCCAGTTCGTCCGGGTCGGGCCCGTCGGTTCCGCTGGGGACGGGGACGACCCGTACACCGGACTGGGCGGCGGCCAGGATCGCGCCCCAGTACGTCGGCGACTCCACCAGCAGCGGGCGGCCCGCGCCGACGAGGGCACGGAAGGCGGTGCTGAGCCCGCTCTGGCTGCCGGGCAGCACCACGACGTCGCTCGCCGCCGGTGGCGCGACCCCGACCGGCATGGCCGCGCCGAGCTCGGCCGCGAACCAGGCCTGCAGCTCCGGCAGGCCGGCGGCCGGGGGGCGGGCGACGGCGGCGTCACCGCGGGCCGCGCGGGTGAACGCCGCCCTGACCAGGCGCTCGGGCAGCAGCTCCCGGTCCGGGTAGCCCGAGTGCAGCGCGATCACGTCGTTCGGGACGGTCCGCAGCGCCGCGGACAACCGCGATATGCGGGTGGGCGGGGATCCGAGCGCCGCTGTCTGCCACCCGTAGTCGTTCGGGCGGGCCACGCGGACCGCGCGGACGAAGGTGCCCACGCCCGGTCGGCTCTCCACCATGCCCTGCGCCGTCAGGGTCCGCAGCGCCTTCTGCACCGTGACCGGACTCGCCCCGTACTCCGCGACCAGGCTGCGTGTGGAGGGCAGCTTCGCGCCCGGTGCGGCGGTCTCCATCCAGGCGCGGAGTCCGGCGACGATCCGCGAACTGCTATCGTTCTGCATGACACACAACAGTAGCGCTACTCTCCCCGCACCGTCGGTGCTATCCCTGTCCCGTGCCGGTCTCTGGTGGGGGCTGCTCGGGGTGGCGGCCTTCTCGTTCACCGTCCCGTTCACGCGTATCGCGGTCGCGGGCGGCGGGATGTCGCCGCTGTTCGTCGGCTCCGGGCGTGCGGTGATCGCCGCGCTGCTGGCGGCGGCCGCGCTGGCGATCACGCGGCAGCGGCTGCCGCGCGGTGTCCAGTGGTGGCGTCTCGCGGTCGTCGCGGGCGGCGTGGTCGTCGGATTCCCGGTGCTGACCTCCTTCGCGCTGACCACCGCGTCGGCCGGCCACAGCGCGGTCGTGATCGCGCTCCTGCCGGCCGCGACCGCGGTGGCGGCCGTGCTCCGCGGTCACGAGCGGCACCCGTTCCGGTTCTGGGCCATGGCGGGCGTCGGCGCCGTCGCCGCAGTGGTGTTCGCCTCGCTGCGGGGCGGCGGGTCCGGCGGTCTCCACTGGTCCGACGTGCTCCTGCTCGGCGCCGTCGTCGCGGCCGGCGCCGGGTACGCCGAAGGGGGCCTCCTCGCGCGTGAGCTCGGCGCCTGGCAGACCATCTCCTGGGCGCTCGTGCTCTCCGCGCCGTTGATGACCGCCCTCGCCGGCGTCTCGGTGGCACAGCGGACCCCGGCCGGCGGCCCGGTCGAGTGGGCCGCGTTCGCCTACCTCGGCGTGGTGAGCATGTTCCTCGGCTTCTTCGCCTGGTACCGGGGCCTCGCGATCGGACCGATGGCGCAGGTCGGCCAGATACAGCTCGTCCAGCCCGTCATGACGATCTGCTGGGCCGCGCTGCTCCTGGGCGAGCAGCTCACCTGGCCGACCCTCCTCGGCGGTGTGACCGTCATCGCCTGCGCCGGTCTCGCCGTGCGCACCCGGCTGGGGCGCACGGCGGGCCTCACGCCCCGGCCCGCCCGGAGCGCGCGCCGCTGAGGCGCCCGTACCAGAGGAGGAGCAGCGGCGGCAGCAGCAGCTCCACGCCGATGAACGCGGTGAAGAGGGCGTGCGGCGCACCGACCGCCAGGTACGAGACGCCGCGCGCCAGGCCCCCGGCGAACACGGCCGCGAACACCCCGCGCAGAGCGAGCGCATGGTCCTCGGGGCGGGGTGCGGCCGCGAAGAGGACCAGGCCCAGGGCGCACCAGACGCCCGCGAAGAACCGGTAGTTGCTGTCCAGCGTCGGCCCCGCGTACGGGTCGCCCGGCAGGGCCGTCGTCCCGGAGACGATGTCCAGCGCCCCGGTGCCCAGGACGACCAGTCCCAGCAGGATCAGTACTCCCTGGAAGGTACGGCGGTGTGACGGCATGTCGGCTCCCTCGCGGCGCTGTTCGGCCTCGCCGTCCATTGTCGGTCGCCTGCGGGGCGGGCTGAAGAGCCAACCGATGTGCGGGCGGGGCGGATTGATACCGTCCCGGGCATGGACGACCAGAGGGGCGTGTCCGGCTCCGACCCGAGCGTGCGGTCGCTGCGGCTCCTGCTGGTGCTGGCCGACGAGCTGCACTTCGGGCGGGCCGCCAAGCGGCTCTACCTCAGCCAGCCGGCGTTCAGCAGGCAGATCAGTCGCCTTGAGGAGCAGCTGGGCGTCGAGCTCGTGGAGCGCTCCACGCGGCGCGTGCGGCTCACCGCCGCCGGGGAGGCCCTCCTGCCGCGGGCGCGCGCCCTGGTGGAGGCCGCCGACGCGTTCCGTGACGCGGTGCGGGAGCAGGCCCGCGCGGTGGCGGGGCGCGTCACGCTCGGGTGCTACGTCACCGCGCTCCCGGTCATCACGGAGCTGGTCGGACGGGTACGCGGCCGCGACCCGGGCCTTGAGGTCGAGCTGCGGGAGGTCGACTTCGTGGAGCAGTCGGCCGCGCTGCTCGACGGACGCGTCGACGCGGTCCTCTGCTACGCGCCCGTGCCGCCCGGTGTGCAGACGCTGGCCCTGGCGCGGGAGCCGCTGACGGTGTGTCTGCGGGACGACCACCCGCTGGCCGGCCGGGACACCGTGTCGCTGGCCGAGCTCGCGGGCGTTCCCGTGGTGGGGCTCGCGCCCGGCGTGCACCGGGCGTGGCGCGACTTCTGGGCGGCCGACCCCCGCCCGGACGGCGCTGCCGTCCCGTACACGCGCCATGAGGCGGCGACGTTCGAGTCGAGCATCTCGGCGGTCAGCCAGGGGCACGGCATGCGGATCGTGTCGGCCGCCTGCCGCGCGCTGTTCCCGCGCCCGGGCATCGCGTACGTCGACGTGCCGGACGCGCCCGTGTGCACGGCCGTGCTCGCCTGGGCGGAGGCGCGCCGCGACGATCCGGGCGTACGCGCCCTGCGCCGGGCGGCCGAGGGCCTGGCCGCCGCCGGCGTGCCGGACCCCCGGTGGTACGTACGCACCCCGTAGGCGCCGGGCGGCCTGGGCCGCCGTCAGCGTGACGTGACCGCGGCACGGTCCGGACACACGCCAGGGAGCCCCGCGAAGGCCTCGGGGCTCCCTACGCTCCTCTCCCGGGGGTGTGAACGCTCAGCAGATACGGGGCAGTTGCTCACCCAGCGGCATGTCCACCACCCGCGTCCCGCCGAGGCCCGTGGCGGCGACGACCATGCCCGGGTGGTCGGGCACGCACCGGCCGATCACGACCGCCCCCGCGCCCTGCGGATGGGCGCGCATCGCCTCCAGCACCGCGTCCGCGTGCGCGGGCGGCACGAACGCGACCAGACGGCCCTCGTTCGCCACGTACAGCGGGTCGAGGCCGAGGAACCCGCAGGCGTTGGCCACCGCGTCCGGGACCGGGATGCCGCTCTCGGTGAGCCGGACGCCGGTGCCCGAGGCGCGGGCGATCTCGTTGAGGGCCGCGGCGAGGCCGCCGCGCGTCGGGTCGCGCAGGACGTGCAGGTCCGGCGTCACGCGCAGCATCGCCTCGACCAGGCCGGCCAGCGGGGCGGTGTCGCTCGCCACCTCCACGCCGAACTCCAGCCCCTCGCGCACGCTCAGCACCGCGACGCCGTGCATGCCGATCGGCCCGCTGACGATCACCACGTCGCCGGGCGCGGCCCGTCCCGGCCGGATGTCCACCCCGTCGGGGATCAGGCCGACGCCCGACGTCGTCACGTACACGCCGTCGCCGTGGCCGGCCTCCACGACCTTCGTGTCGCCCGTCGCGACCGTGACGCCGGCGGCCCGCGCGGCCGCGCCGATCGCGTCGGCCACCGCGCCCACGGTGCGCAGCCCGACGCCCTCCTCCAGGATGAACGCGCAGGACAGGAACGCCGGGCGGGCGCCGCTCATGGCCAGGTCGTTGACCGTGCCGTTGACGGCGAGGTCCCCGATGCTGCCGCCCGGGAAGAACAGCGGCCTGACGACGTACGCGTCCGTGGAGAACGCCAGGCGCGCCCCGCCGAGGGTGACGGCCGCCGAGTCGCCGAGCGCCGCCAGCGTCTCGTTCCCGTACGCGGGCGTGAAGACCTGCTCGACCAGCTCGGCCGAGAGGGCGCCCCCGCCGCCGTGGCCGGCGACCACGACCTGCTCGTGGCGCAGGGGGGCGGGACAGGTCCAGTTCGCGGGATCCACGGTCCCCGACGCGATCGTCTCAGCCAACGGGGTTCGCCTCCACGGTCTGCGGATCCTTCGGGGCAGCGGCGGGGGCGGCGACCGGGGGTGCGACCGGGGGTGCGGCCGGACCTGCGGCCGGGGGTGCGAGCCGCCGGTAGAGGTAGTACGCGGCGCACGCGCCCTCGCTCGACACCATCGTGGCGCCGAGCGGGGTCCGCGGGGTGCACGCCGTGCCGAACGCCTCGCACGCGGTGGGCTTGATCAGGCCCTGCAGCACCTCGCCGCTGCGGCACAGGGCCGACTCCTCGGTGCGGATCCCGCCCACGTCGAACCGGACTTCGGCGTCGTACGCGCGGAAGGCGTCCGACAGCCGCCAGCCGCTGCCCGGGATGGCGCCGATCCCGCGCCAGGAGCGGTCCGTGATCTCGAAGACCTCCTCGATCATGCGCAGCGCCGCCGGGTTGCCGGGCGTCCGGACCGCACGCGGATAGGCGTTCTCCACGCGGTGCTCGCCGCGCTCCAGTTGCCGTACGGCGCGGCGTACGCCCTCCAGGATGTCGAGCGGCTCGAAGCCGGTGACGACGATGGGGACGTGGTGGCGTTCGGCCAGGTCCGGGTACTCGGCGGTGCCCATCACGCTGCACACGTGCCCGGCGGCGAGGAAGCCCTGCACGCGGCAGGACGGGGCGGTCATGATCGCCTCGATGGCCGGCGGAACGCGCACGTGCGAGACGAGCAGGCTGAAGTTGCGCACACCGAGGGCGCGTGCCTGGTGGACGGCCATGGCGTTGGCTGGCGCCGTCGTCTCGAAGCCGATGCCGAAGAACACCACCTGGCGGTCGGGGGTGCGGCGGGCGATGTCCAGGGCGTCGAGCGGCGAGTACACGACGCGTACGTCGCCGCCCTCGCTCTTGACACGGAACAGGTCGCGGTCGGTGCCGGGGACGCGCAGCATGTCGCCGAAGGAGCAGAACACCACGTCGGGGCGGGACGCGATCTCCAGGGCCTTGTCGATCATCTCCAGTGGCGTGACGCACACGGGGCAGCCCGGACCGTGGATCAGCTCCACGTCCTCCGGGAGGAGTTGGTCGATGCCGTGGCGGATGATCGAGTGGGTCTGGCCGCCGCACACCTCCATCAGCGCCCAGGGGCGCGTCACGGTGGCGTGGATGTCGTCGAGCAGCCGGCGCGCCAGCGCGGGGTCGTTGAACTCGTCGATGTACTTCACCGTGTACCGCCGTCCTTCCCGAGCGGTGGCGCCGGCAGGCCAGCCTCGGCCGCGGCCCGCTGCCAGGGGTCGCCGAACTCCTCTTCCATCAGGCCCAGTTGCCGGAACAGCTCCAACGAGGCGCGCGCCGACTCCTCGTCGAGCCGCTGGAGCGCGAACCCGACGTGCACGATGACGTACTCGCCGACGCGGACCTCCGGCACGTACTCCAGGCAGACGTCCTTGCGGACGCCGCCGAAGTCGACCACGCCGGTGAGGGGGCCGTCGCGCTCTCCGATCGAGAGCACTCTGCCGGGCACCGCAAGACACATGTCACCATCTCCCTTCGGTCGCGTCCGTACGTCGCGCGGCCGCGACGACGAGCTGTCCCAGTGCGAGGCCGCCGTCGCCGGGCGGCACCTCCTCGTGGCGCAGCACCACGAACCCGTCCCCGGCGAGGAGCCGTGCGCACTCCTGCTCCAGCAGGGCGTTGGCGAACACGCCGCCCGTGAGCGCGGCCGTGCCGACGCCGGTGGCCGCGCGCGCCCGCCGGCACACCTCGGCGACCGCCGCGGCGACGCCCCGGTGGAAGCGGGCGGCGACCACGGGGGCGGGCATGCGGCGGTGCACGTCGCGCACGGCGGCGCGGAGGAGGGGCGCGGGGTCGAGGACGAGCGGGGCGGGCGCTCGCGCCGGGGCCGCCGCCGGATCCGTCGCGGGGCTCGGGACCTGGCCCGTCGCGGCGCTCGGGACCGGGCCGGTCGCCGTGCGCGGGGCGAGGACGTCGAAGGGGTACGCCTCCGCGTCCGCGTCCCAGGCCAGGGTCGCGGCGGCCTCCAGCTCGACCGCCGCCTGCGCCTCGTAGCCGGCCCGGTGGCAGACGCCCGCGAGGGACGACACGGCGTCGAACAGCCGGCCCATGCTCGACGTCGGCACGCAGGCCACCGCCCGCTCCAACTGCTGGTCCAGGAGGGCCAGTTCGGCGGGTGCGCAGGCGGCCACGCAGGGCAGTCCGCCGCTCCAGGGCAGCCCCGCGGCGCGCAGCCGGGCCAGCGCGGTGCGGCGGGTGTGGACCACCCCGGCGTCGCCGCCGGGCAGGGGCGCCGGCGCGAGGTGGGCGAAGCGGCGGTGGCCGGTGTAGTCGGCGATGAGGAACTCGCCGCCCCACACCGTGCCGTCGTCGCCGTAGCCCGTGCCGTCGAAGGCGACGCCGATCACCGGTGAGGTGCCGTCCAGGCCGTGTTCGGCCATGGCGGAGGCGATGTGGGCGTGGTGGTGCTGCACCAGCCGCAGCCGCGCACCGGCCGCGTGGCGGCGGGCCCAGCGGGCCGAGTGGTAGCCGGGGTGCCGGTCGGCGGCGACGATGCGCGGGGCGACGCCGGTGAGGTGCCGCAGCCTCCGCTCGGCGTGCGCGAAGGCGTCCTGCGTGGCGAGGTCGGCCATGTCCCCGATGTGCGGGGAGAACCAGGCGTCGTGGCCGGCGCCCAGGCAGAGCGTGTTCTTCAGGTCCCCGCCGACGGCGAGGGCGGGGACGACCGGCACGGGCAGCGTCAGGGGGCTCGGGGCGTAGCCGCGTGCACGGCGCAGGATCTGGGCGGTGCCGTCGGGCCGTACGCGGACCACGGAGTCGTCGCAGGGCGCGGCGACGGGCCGGTCGTTGCCGAGCCAGGCGTCGGCGATGCCGGCCAGCCGGGTGAGGGCCTCGCGGTCGTCCGTGACGATGGGCTCGCCGGAGCGGTTGCCGCTGGTCATCACCAGCAGCTCGGGTCCCGGCGGGTCGCCGGGCAGGCCGAACAGGAGGTGGTGGACGGGCGTGTACGGCAGCATCACGCCCACGTACGGGCTGCCCGGGCACACCGCTGGGGCGAGCGGCCCGTGCCCGGCTGCGTCCCGGCGGCGCAGCAGCACGACGGGGCGCCGGGGCCCGGTCAGTACGGTGTGCTCGGCGGGCCCGACGTGCGCGACGCGGGCGGCCACGGCGGCGTCGGCGCACATCACGGCGAACGCCTTGCCGCCCCGCTCCTTGCGGGCGCGCAGCGTGGCGACGGCCCGCTGGTCGGTGGCGTCGCACGCCAGGTGGTAGCCGCCCAGGCCCTTGACGGCGAGGACGCCGCCGTCCGCGAGGAGGCGCCGCGCCGCCGTCACCGCGTCGGCGCCGCGCGCCGCCGTCGTGCCGTCGCCGCCGGTGAGCGCCAGGCGGGGCCCGCAGGCGGGGCAGGCCACCGGCTGGGCGTGGAAGCGCCGGTCGGCGGGGTCCCGGTACTCGGCGGCGCACGCCGGGCACATCGGGAATCCGGCCATGGTGGTGGTCGCCCGGTCGTACGGCAGGGCGGTCGCGATGGTGAAGCGGGGGCCGCAGTGGGTGCAGGTGATGAAGGGGTGCCGGTGGCGCCGGTCCGACGGGTCGGCGAGTTCGGCGAGGCAGTCCGCGCAGGTGGCGGTGTCCGGGGGCAGCAGCGTACGGCCGGTGCCGGCCTCGGAGGGGCGGATGACGAAACCGGCCGCCCCGGTCGCGGGCACGTCCTCGTACCGGACGGCGCTCACGGCGGCCAGCGGCGGGAGCCCTTCGGTGAGCCGCTCGCAGAACGACCCGACGGCCCGGGCACCGCCCTCGACCTCGACGACCACCCCGCCGGACGTGTTGCCGACGAACCCGGCCAGCGCCAGCTCGACGGCCAGCCGGTGGACGTGGGGACGGAACCCCACGCCCTGGACGACGCCGCTCACCCTCACCCGCCGCCGCACCCGCACACCGGACCCGCACCCGGCCGCGGAAGCCCCGGCCTCCGACGCGGGCGACTCCGCCGTGAGCGGCCCCGGTGCGGGTGGCCGCGGTGCGGGTGGCCGCGGTGTGTGCGGTGTGCTCGTCATCGGGGTTCGGCGGGGGCGGTGGCCGCCATGAGCGGGAGGTGCGGGACGGTGCCCGTGTGGACGGCGAGGACGTGGTCCAGGAGGGTGTCGACGCCCTCGCCGGTGCGGGCGCAGGTGCGGACGATCTCGACGCCCGGGTTGACGCGCCGCACGTGGTCCGTGAACGCGGCGTTGTCGAAGGCGGCAGGCGCCGCGAGATCGGTCTTGGTGAGGACCACCAGCTGCGCCGTCCCGAACGCCGTCGGGTACTTCACGGGCTTGTCCTCGCCCTCGGTCACGGCCATGAGGACGACCCGCAGGGCCTCCCCCAGGTCGTACACGGCCGGGCAGACCAGGTTGCCGACGTTCTCCACGAACAGCAGCCCGGTGTCCGGGGGCAGCCAGCCGTCGAGGTGTCCGCGCACCTGCGCGGCCTCCAGGTGGCACAGTCCGCCGGTGAGCAGCTGCCGTACGGGGGCGCCCGAGCGGGCCAGCCGTTCGGCGTCGTTCTCGGTGGCGAGGTCGGCGGTGAGCGCGGCGGCCGGTACGTCCCGTTCCAGGGCGCGGCGCAGGACGCGCGCGAGCAGCTCCGTCTTGCCGCTGCCCGGGCTGGACATCAGGTTGACGGCGGTGACGCCCCGCTCCGACAGTTCGGCGCGCAGGGCGGCGGCGAGGCCGTCGTTCTTGGCGGTGGCGGACTGCCGCAGGTCGACCGAACGGCACATCATGCCTCACGTCCTTCGTGTGGTGCGTTCATCAGCAGGGCGCCCGCCAGCTCCAGTTCGCGGCCGGTGAGCAGTTCGGCCGCGTCGGCGCCGCACTCCGGGCAGGTCAGGTCGGGTGGGCAGCCCACGGCGAAGCCCTCGCGGCAGGACGCGCACCGAGCGGTGGCCGCGACCTCCTCGACGGTGAGCGCGGCGCCCGCCACGGCGGTGCCCTCGGAGGCGATGCCGAAGGCGAACCGCAGCGCGTCGGGGACGACCCCGGCGAGCTCGCCGACGCGCAGCCGCACCGACTCGACGCCGTCGGCGCCGTGCGCGCGGACCGCGTCCTCGACGGCCTCGACGACGGCCGTGGCGATCGACAGCTCGTGCATGGGAAGGGACGTTAGGCCCGCCGGTGCGGGCGGGAGCGGACGGCGCGGGCGGGGTGCTCGCGGTTCCGCCCGTGTGGCGGAGGGAGGCCGTCGGCGACGCGGGCGTGTCGCCGCACGTCCATTCCGGCGGACTTCCCGGGCTGCTCGGTGCGGCTCTCCCCGGACCTCCGGCCGGGGCGCCAGGATGCCGGGCACCGCCGACCTCCGCCGACCTCCGCCGACCTCCGGAAGGGGCTTCATGGACCTCTCGTACGTCGCTGCCGCGAAGGCACAGGGGTGAGCGGCGTGGCGGCGGGGCGCCCCGCGCGCCTGCTGGTGGCCGGGATCGGGAACATCTTCCTCGCGGACGACGCGTTCGGCTGCGAGGTCGTCGGGGCCGTGCGGGCGCGCCCGCTGCCGCCGGAGGCCGAGGTGGCGGACTTCGGCATCCGGGGCATGGACCTCGCCTACCGGCTGCTGGAGGGGTACGACGTCGCGGTGTTCGTGGACGCCGCGCCACGGGGTGCCCCGCCCGGCACGCTGTACCTGATCGAGGCGGGGGTCCCGGGCCCTGAGGCGGCGGTGCCGGAGGCGCACGGCATGGATCCGGCGCGCGTCCTGGCGCTGGCGGCGCGGATCGGCGACGGACCGCTTCCCCGGGTCGTGGTGCTGGGCTGTGAGCCGCTGGTACGGCTCCGGGGCGACGAGGAGGACGTCACGGTCGGGCTCAGCGCCCCCGTACGGGCGGCCGTGCCGCGCGCGGCGGAGCTGCTGCGCACGGTGGTGCGTGCCCTGCTGGCCGACCCGGGCGCGCCGCTCACGGGGTGCTCGGGGGACCTGGGCGAAGGCACCGGGGCGGCGCCGGACGGCACACAGGAGCGTGCGCGGCCGGAGGAGGCCGC
>NZ_JABWDV010000270.1 GCF_013362995.1 Streptomyces sp. TRM64462
CCCACACCCACCCGTGGCCCCGCGAACTGTCCCGCCTGGAACGGCGCGGGATGCTGTACGGCCCCCTCGGATACGCCAAGGCCCGCCGCCGCGCACGCGGCACCCGACCGCCCTGGGAGGCGCGATGAGGCCCGCCACGAGCGACCGCCCGCCCGTACCCGTCCTCCTCTACCACGCCGTCATGGACGACCCGCCCGACTGGATCGCCGAGTTCACCGTCACGCCCCGCGCGTTCCGCGCGCACCTCGACGCCATCGTGGACAGCGGCCGCACCGCCGTGCCGCTCTCGGCGCTCGCCGAGCATCTCGCGGGGCGCGGGAACCTTCCCGAACGGCCCGTCGTTCTCACCTTCGACGACGGCTTCGCGGACCTGCCCGGCCCCACCGCCGAAGCCCTCGCCGCCCGTTCCCTGCCCGCCACCGCCTACCTCACCACCGGCGCCATCACCCCCGGCCGCACCAGCCTGCTGCCGCCCGCGCCCATGATGACGCTCGCCCAGGCCGCCACGCTCGGGCAGTACGGCATCGAGGTCGGCGCCCACACCGTGACCCACCCGCAGCTCGACACCCTGCACCCCCGGGTCGTCCGCCGCGAGCTGCGCGAGTCCAAGCTCGTGCTGGAAGGCGTGCTCGGCCATGCCGTGACGCACCTCGCCTACCCGCACGGCTACAACAGCCGCGCGGTGCGCCGCGCCGCGCACGACGTCGGGTACACCTCCGCTGTCGCCGTACGGCACGCGCTCAGCTCGGCCACGGACGAGTCGTACCGCATCGCCCGGCTCATCGTGCGCCGCACGCACACCGTCGCCGACATCGCGGACTGGATGGCCGGGCGGGGCGCCAGGACCGCCCCGTACGCGGACTCGCCCGCGACCGTCGGCTGGCGGCTCTACCGCAGGGCCCGCGCCACCGTGCGCGGGCGGCCCGAGTTCGCGGGGTGAACGCGTCTTCCCGAAGCCGCGCGAACGATCAACACCCTTGTGTATCAAGGGGGGAGGAGAGTCAGGCAAAAGCGGAGGATGTTCGTGTCTCCTTCGCCGGAGGGGATTCGTGGGGGGAGTCGCACCGTGCAGCAAGGCGTGCCCGCACCAGCCACCGAGGGCACCGAGGGCAGCGCCCCGCCGCCCGCCGAGCCGGAGAAGGGAGAGAAGGGAGAAGCGGCAGGACGCCCCCTCGGCGCGGCCGCCGCCGCGTCCACGGCGTCCGCGGCGTCCGCGTCCGTGCGGCTCCCGCTGCTCCATCCGCAGGCCGTGCTGAGCTGGCTGCCCCTGCCGGCCGCCGCCGCCCTGTGGACGTACGCCCTGCCCCGTATCGGCTTCCGCGACATCGGGGACTACGGGCTCCTCGACCGGTTCCCCGTCGCGTACTACGCCGCGCTCGCCGTCCTCACCGCCGGGTTCGTCGTCGCGCTGCGCCGCGCCGGGACGGCGCCCTGGTGGCCGGCCACCTACAGCGTGGCCATGCTCGTCGCGCTCAAGGCGCCGCCGGCCGTGCTGTACGACTCGGTGCGCTATGCCTGGGCCGCCAAGCACGACGAGGTGATCACACGGCTGCTCGCCGAAGGCACCGTCCACCCGTACACCGAGCTGTCCGGCGGCATGGGCGCCTACGACCAGTGGCCCGGCTTCTTCGCGCTCAACGCCGCGCTCGTCCGGGCCTTCGGCGTCGACGGCGCCGCCGCCTACATCAACTGGGCGGCCGTCGCGCTCGGCGTGCTCATGCTGCCCGTCCTCGTCCTGATCTACCGGACGTTCACCGACGACTGGCGGCTCGTGTGGACCGGCGTCTGGATCTTCCAGCTCGCCAACTGGGTCGGCCAGGACTACCTGTCCCCGCAGGGCTTCTCGTATCTGCTGTACCTGACGGTGTTCGCGGTCGTCGTACGGCACTTCGTACGGCCCGGGACCGCCGGGCCGCTGCGCGACCGCGCCCGCCTCGACCCGGCCGCCGCCCCCGCCCCGCCGTCGAGCGACCGGCGGCAGCGGGCGTTCGCCGTGCTGCTGCTGGTCCCGCTGATCGCCACGATCAACGCGTCCCACCAGCTCACACCCGTCATGCTGTGCGCCACGCTCGCCGCCCTCTGCCTCACCCGCCGCTACCGCAACCTCGGGCTGCTCGCCGTCGCCGGGCTGATCATGCTCGCCTGGGACCTCACCATGGGCCGGCCGCTGTTCCTGGAGACCCTGAGCAGCCTGCGCGAGTCGGCCGGCGACCTGCTCGGCAACTCCCGCGCCGGATACGCCGGCGAGCCCACCGGGCCCGGTCCCGAGCTGGTCGGCGCGGCCAACATCCTGATGGTGCTGGTCCTGGCCGCGCTGGCGGGGACGGCCGTCCTGGCCCGCCGCAGGCTCGTCCGCACCGCCCTGCCCCTGCTGCTCGCGTCGGCCGCGCCGCTGCCGATGTTCGCCGTCAACGACTACGGCGGCGAGATGCTGTTCCGCGTCTACCTGTTCGGGCTCCCCGGCACGGCGTTCTTCGCGGCCGCCGCGCTCGTCCCGGCCGCCGGGGCCACCGGGAAGGCATGGCGGGCGGCCAGGAGAACCAGCGCGGTCGCCCTGCCCGTCGCGCTCGTCGCGCTGCTCGCCGGGTTCCTGCCCTCGTACTACGGCAAGGAGGGCATGCACTACGCGCCCCCCGGCGAACTCGCCCTGGTGCGGCGGGCGTACGACCGGGCGCCGGAAGGGGCGCTCATCATGGCGACGACCGGCTCGTTCCCCGGCGCGTACACCCGCTACGCCCACTACGAGCGCTGGTTCTTCACCGAGCAGGAGGTGCCGGAGAACCTGCGCATGCTCAGGGACCCGGCCCGCTATCTGGCGGACGGCATCCCGGAGGGCCGCCCCGCGTACGTGATCCTCACCGCCACGCAGAAGAAGGCCGTCATCGGCGAGGGCTATCTGCCGCCCGGCGGCTTCACCACCCTCCGGGACGCCCTCGCGCGCTCGCCGCTCTTCCGGGTCGTGGAGGAGAACGCGCACGGGGTCGTCCTGGTCCACGTCCGTCCACGCTTCCTGACACACGAACGGTGACTGGAGGTCGCCATGCAGCTCTCCCGTACGCAGGGCTCCCCTGCGCAGGGCTCCCGCGCGCAGGGCTCCCGTGCGCACATCAGAGTGGCGCTGGCGGCCTCCGGATGGGTCGCGCTCGCCGCGACCGCGCTGCCCGGCGGCTGGCCGCTTCGCTGGGTGCCCGTCCTCGTGTTCGTGGCGCTCGGGCCGGGCCTGGCCCTGCTGGTGCCGCGCCCGGGCGGCGGTTCCGCGCGGCTGGAGACGGTCGCCCTGGCCGCGCCGCTGAGCCTCGCGCTGGCCGTGCTCACGGCGACGTCGCTGTTCCTGCTGGAGGCGTTCTCGGTGGCCCTGTTCCTGGGCGCCCTCGCCGCGTTCACCACGGCGGCGGCCGCGCTGCCCGGCGGGGTCCCGCGCCCGGCGGCGCGGGCCCACGGCACGGCGCCCCCTGAAGTGCCCGCCGGGGAGAGCCGATGAGCTTACGCGGCCGGATACCCCGCCACCGACGGATCGACAAGGCCCCGCACCACTACGCCGTCCTGGCCCTGGCCCTCGCCGGCGCGCTGCTCATCGGGCTCGGCGTCTGGATCGCCCGCTCCGACGGCGGCGCCGGCACACCCGGCCACGGACTCCCCGCCGACGCCGCCTCCGGCAGCCTCCCCACCGGCCCGTGCGCCCCCGACCGGCTGCTGCGCCCGCCCTGCGGCGCCTGGTGGGGCGCCTACGTCCCGTACGCCGAGAACGGCTCCCTCAAGGACGCCGTCCTCGCCTTCGAGAAGAAGATCGGCCGCCGCCTCGACCTCGTGTACAACTACCACGACATGTCCCGCACGCCCCTGGACGGCGAACTCCTCACGCCCGACGAGCAGGAGCTGGGCCGCGACCGGCTGCTGATGCTCGCCTGGGAGTCCACCGTCTGGACCGAGCCGCACCACGAGAACTGGACCGAGACCCAGCTCGGCTGGAAGAACATCGCCTCCGGCACGTACGACCGCGACATCATCGACCCGCAGGCCCGCCGTATCAAGGCGTACGGGAAGCGGATCTTCCTCTCCTTCGACCAGGAGACCGACTTCCGCATCAAGGAAGGCGCCGGAACGCCCGAGGAGTTCGTCGCCGCCTGGCGGCACATCCACGACCGGTTCCGCGAACTGGGCGTCGACAACGTGGTGTGGGTGTGGACGGTGTCCGGCTACCTCGGGCACGCCGAGCAGATGAAGCGGCTGTACCCGGGGGACGCGTACGTCGACTGGATCGCCATGGACCAGTACAACTACTTCCTCTGCCACAACAGCACCAACTGGCTGGACTTCGAGCGCAGTCAGCGCCCGTCCGCCGACTGGCTGCGCGCCAACGTCTCCCGCGACAAGCCGCTCATGCTGGCCGAGTTCGCCACCGCGCCCGATCCGCAGCGGCCGGAGCGCAGCCGCGACTGGTACGCCGAGATCCCGCGCGTCGCCCCGACGCTGCCGGAGGTTCGGGCGCTGGTCCACTGGAACCGCCCGGTGCCGGGCGATCACTGCGACCTGACCGTCAACGAGGGCCCGGCGCTGGAGGGTTACCGCGAGGCGGGCAAGGCGCCCTATTTCCGCCAGCCGGTCCC
>NZ_JABWDV010000271.1 GCF_013362995.1 Streptomyces sp. TRM64462
GCCGGACGTCCATACGTCGGGGTCGGCGGGGAGCGGGACCCGGCACCCGGCGGGGGAGTGCCGGGCGGCCGCCACCGCCCACGCCGCGAGGTCATCGGCGGTGACCTCCCGCCCGTACCGCTTCCGCAGCAGCGCGAGGAGGCCGGGCGTCACGTTCGGTTCCCGGCCGCCGGGGCGGCGGTACAGGGGGCGGACGCGGCCGGGGCGGCCCGCCGCGGAGCGGCCGTCCGGGAGCGCGGCCGTCGCGAGGAGCGAGGGGCCCGCGGCGTGCGGGGCGTACCCCTGCTCGACCAGGAAGAGCTGCCGTTCGTCCGCGACCCGCCACAGCTCCGGGCGGGCCACGTCGATCAGGCGGTGGTCGGGGAGCAGCCACTGCTCGTCGAAGGGGCCGTACGCGAAGCGGACCGGCTCCGGGCACGGTCCCGGTTCGCGGGCCAGGCGTGCCGTGCTGGTGCGCTGCCCCGGCAGGGCGGTGACCGCGCTGCGGGGGGTGCGGGCGCGGCTCGGGCGGAACAGGGTCTCGCGGGCCGCGCCTTCCGCCGCGGCCAGGGCCTCCCAGCGGGCGCGCAGCGTGCGCCGGTCCGGGGCGACGACCCAGTCCCGGCCCAGCCGCAGCGGCGCCACGGCCCAGGGCATCAGGTCGTCCAGCAGCGGCACATCCTCCATCACGCGCTGCATGCTAGCCGCGCCGCCGCCACCGGGGGACGGGGCGCAGGGCTCGGCGCGGGTGGCGGGCCGGGGGCGGGTCGGGGGCGGGCGCTGGCGCTGGGCCGTCCCTGTTGTGCCCACCCTCCCCAAGCTCTCGGCTTCGCTAGAGCAGGGAGGGACCTCCATCGCCCTGCGGAACGCATGCCCACAACAGGGACGGCGGCGTAGCCGCCTCAGTCCGCTTCCACCGTCACCGTGAAGGAGAATCTGTCGCCCCGGTAGCGGATGCGGGCCACGTCCACCACCTGGCCCGCCTCGTCGTAGGTGACGCCCGTGTAGTGCAGGATCGGCGAGAGGAGCGGGACCTCCAGGAGGCCGGCGGTGGCCGGGTCCGCGAGGCGGGCCTCCACGGTGTCGGTGATCCGGCTGATGCGCACCCCCACCACGTCGCGCAGCACCTTCGTCATGGGCCAGCGCTCCAGGTCCGCGAGGTCGATCCGGTCCGCGACGTCCGGGCGGACCGCGTTCTCGGCCCAGTTCGTCGGCTCGCCCGTCTCCACGTCACGGCGCAGCCGCTTGTACGTGACGACCTCCGTCGCGTCCGGGAAGTGCTCGGCCAGCTCCCCGGGCACCTTCGCCGTGCCGTGTCCGAGGATCGTCGTCCGCTCGCCCGACTGCTGTGCCACGATCGCGTCGATCGAGCCCAGCAGCCGGCGCGGGGCGCTGCGCCGGGCGCCGGGCTCGATGAAGGTGCCGCGCCGCCGGTGCCTGCTGATCAGGCCCTCCTCCTCCAGCTCCTTGAGCGCCTGCCGCATCGTCAGCACGCTGACGCCGTAGTGCGCGGCCAGCTGCTCCTCGGTGGGGAGGCGCAGCGACGCGTCGGGGGAGCGCCCCAGTATCGAGGCGCGCAGGGACTGGGACACCTGGTACCAGAGCGGCAGCTTGCGGTTCAGGACCAGCGAGTCGGGGGCGAAGGCGGACACGGCATCTCCGTACTGCGGCGTGCGGCGTACGACCGAGGCGAGACGTACTACGAGCGGAAGTGGCGCTCCAGACCCTGCCACACGTCGTCGTACCCCTGCTGAAGGTGGTCCGCGTTCGCGGCCTGCGCGGTGGTCGTCACGGGCCAGCGGGTCTCGAACATGAACGCAAGACCGTCGTCGATCTTCTGCGGCCTCAGCTCGGCCGCGCTGGCCCTGTCGAAGGTGTCACGGTCCGGGCCGTGCGCGGACATCATGTTGTGCAGCGACCCGCCGCCCGGCACGAAGCCCTCCGCTTTCGCGTCGTACGCGCCCTCGATGAGGCCCATGTACTCGCTCATCACGTTGCGGTGGAAGTACGGCGGCCGGAAGGTGTCCTCGCCGACCAGCCAGCGCGGCGCGAACACGACGAAGTCGACGCCCGCGAGGCCGGGTGTGTCGGACGGGGACGTCAGCACCGTGAAGATCGACGGGTCGGGGTGGTCGTAGCTGATCGTCCCGATGACGTTGAAGGTGCGCAGGTCGTAGACGTACGGGACGTGGGTGCCGTGCCAGGCGACGACGTCCAGCGGCGAGTGGCCGTACGTGGCGCGCCACAGGTTGCCGCAGTACTTGTTGACGACCTCGACCGGGCCCTCGACGTCCTCGTACGCGGCGGCCGGCGCGCGGAAGTCGCGCGGGTTGGCGAGGCCGTTGGCGCCGATCGGGCCCAGGTCGGGGAGCTGGAACGGCAGGCCGTAGTTCTCGCAGACGTACCCCCTGGCCGTCGCCTCCAGCAGCTCGACGCGGAAGCGGACGCCGCGCGGGACCAGCGCGACCTCGCCGGGGCGGACGGCGAGCAGGCCCAACTCGGTGCGGAGCAGCAGCCCGCCGTGCTCCGGGACGATCAGCAGCTCGCCGTCGGCGTCGCTGAACACCCGCTCCATGGAGGCGTTGGCGTGGTACAGGTGCACGGCCATGCCGGTGCGCTGCGCCGCGTCGCCGTTGCCGCCCAGGGTCCACAGGCCGGCCAGCCAGTCCGTGCCGGCCGCCGGGGCCGGGAGGGGGTTCCAGCGCAGCCGGTTGGGGTCGGGGACGGCTTCCGTGAACGGGGCCGTGCGGATCGCCCCGTTGTCGGCGCGCGTGAACGGCGGGTGCGCGGCCGACGGGCGGATGCGGTACAGCCACGAGCGGCGGTTGTGGGACCGCGGCTCGGTGAAGGCGCTGCCGCTGAGCTGCTCCGCGTACAGCCCGAGCGGGGCGCGCTGCGGGGAGTTGCGGCCCTGCGGCAGGGCGCCGGGCACCGCCTCCGACTGGTGCTCGTTGCCGAAGCCGGAGAGGTATTCGAGGCTCTCCGCGACCTTCGCCGTCTGTTCGTTCGCCTGTGCGGCGCCGCCCATGTTCATCGCGCGCTCCTGCTGCTCATGGAATCCTATGGATGACCGTAGGATTCCATGCGGCCGACGTCAACGGCAGACCGCCGCCGCGTGGGTGGTGATGGGACGGTTCCGGCGTCCGGGGGGTTCCGGGCGGGCCCGCGCGCCGTCACCCTCTTCTGCATCATGGAATCCCCGCACCGGCCCCCCTCGCTCCGCCGCGCCCCCGTCCAGCGGCGCAGCGCCGAGCGCCTCGCCCGCATCCTCGACGCCTGCGCCGAACTCCTCGACGAGACCGGATACGACCAGCTCAGCACCCGTGACGTCGCCCTGCGCGCCGGGGTGCCCATCGGCTCCGTCTACCGCTTCTTCGCCGACAAGCGCGCCCTGGCCACCGCCCTCGCCCACCGCAATCTCGACCGTTACGCCGAACGGGTGGCAGAGCGTCTCGCGGCCGACGGCGCGGAGCTCGGTGCGCGCGCCACCGTCGACGCACTGCTCGACGAGTACGTCGCGATGAAGCGGACCGTCCCCGGCTTCGCCCTCGTCGACTTCGGCGTCCCCGGCCCCGCCGAAGCCCTGGACGACGATCCGAACCACCTCGTCGCCGACCGGATCCACGGCCTCATCGCCCCGCGTGTGCGTGCACGCGCGGGTGACGGCGAGGCGCTGCGCCGCAAGGTCCTCGTCGGGGTCGAGGCCGCGGACGCGCTGCTGCGGCTGGCCTTCCGTACGGACCCGGCGGGCGATCCCGCGCTGATCGCCGAGACGCGGGAGCTGCTGCACGCGTATCTCGGACCGGTTCTGCGCTGACCGTCGCCAGCATGCCTACCGGTCGGTATGCTCGGCCCTGTCCGCGTACGGCACAGAGCCGGGGAGACCCATGCCGACCACTGCCACCGACACCGACCGGGCCGCCGAGGCCGACCGGGCCGCCGAGGCCGACCGAGCCACCGCCACCGGTTCCGCCGCCACCGGTCCCACCACCGCACGGCGCATCTGCCCGCTCTGCGAAGCCACCTGCGGGCTTACCCTGACGATCAGCGGAACCCGCGTCACCGGTGTGCGCGGCGACCGCGACGACATCTTCAGCCGTGGCTTCATCTGCCCCAAGGGCGCGTCGTTCGGTGAGCTGGACGCCGACCCGGACCGGCTGCGCGTCCCGCTCGTCCGTGAGAACGGCGTCCTGCGCGAAGCCGGCTGGGACGAGGCGTTCGACGTCATCGCCCGCAGGCTGCCGCCGATCCTCGCCGCACACGGCCCGGACGCCGTCGGTGTCGTCCTGGGCAACCCCAACGTCCACACCATGGCCGGCGGCCTCTACCCGCCGCTGCTGCTCGGCGCGCTCCGCACCCGGAACGTGTTCAGCGCCTCCACGGTCGACCAGATGCCCAAGCACGTCTCCAGCGGGCTGCTGTTCGGGGACCCGTACGCCATCCCCGTCCCGGACCTGGACCGCACCGGCCATCTGCTGATGCTCGGCGCCAACCCGCTGGACTCCAACGGCAGCCTGTGCACCGCCCCCGACTTCCCCGGCCGCCTGAAGGCGCTGCGCAAGCGCGGCGGCACCCTCACGGTCGTCGACCCGCGCCGCACCCGCACAGCCCGGCTCGCCGACCGGCACGTGCCCATCCGCCCCGGCACGGACGCCCTGCTGCTCGCCGCCCTCGCCCAGGTGCTGTTCGCGGAGGGGCTCACGGACCTGGGCCACCTGGAGGCCCACGTCGAGGGCGTCGCCGAGGTCGAGTCCGCCGTACGGGACTTCACACCCGAGGCGGTCGCCGAGGCCTGCGACGTCGAGCCCGGCCTGATCCGCGCGATGGCCCGGGAGCTGGCGGCCGCGCCATCGGCGGCCGTCTACGCGCGCGTGGGCGGGAGCACCGTCGCGTACGGGACGCTCACCAACTGGCTCGTGGACGTCCTGAACGTGCTCACCGGCAATCTCGACCGGCCGGGCGGCGCCATGTTCCCGCTGTCCGCGACCGTGCCCGCGCTCCGGCCCGCCGGGCCGGGCAAGGGGTTCGCCCTGGGGCGGTGGGCGAGCCGTGTGTCGGGCCACCCTGAGGCCAAGGGCGAGCTGCCGGTCGCCGCGCTGGCGGAGGAGATCGACACGCCGGGCGACGGGCGTATCCGGGCGCTCGTCTCCATCGCCGCGAACCCGGTCCTGTCCGCGCCGGACGGCGACCGCCTGGACCGGGCCCTGGGCGGGGACCTGGACTTCATGGTCGCCGTCGACCCCTACCTCAACGAGACCACGCGCCACGCCGATGTGGTGCTGCCCCCGCCGCCGCCCTCGCAGAGCGCCCACTTCGACTTCGCGTTCAACGGCTTCGCGATCCGCGACCAGGTCCGCTACACGCCGGCCGCCGTCCCGCTGGAGGAGGGGCGCATGGACGAGTGCGAGATCCACGCCCGGCTCATCCTCGCCGCGACCGGCGTGCGGGGCACGGCCGCACCGGACGACGTGGACGCCCTGGCGATCGACCGCACGCTCGCCCGCGCCGTGACCGAGCCCCACTCGCCCGCCCACGGCCAGGACCCGGCCGCGTTCGCCGCGCGCCTCACCGGGCGCACCCCGGCCGAGCGGCGCCTGGACCTGATGCTGCGCCTCGGCCCGTACAGGCTGACCGTCGAACAGCTGCTCGCCCACCCGCACGGCATCGACCTGGGGCCGCTCAGGCCGCGCCTCCCGCAGGGCCTGAAGACCCGCAGCGGCCGCGTCGAGCTGTTCCCGGACCCGATAGCCGCCGACCTGCCCCGGCTGCGTACGGCCCTCGACGAGACGCCGGCGCGGCTGGTCCTGGTGGGCCGCCGGCATCTGCGCTCCAACAACAGCTGGCTGCACAACATCCCCGCCCTCAACCGCGGCACCAACACCTGCACCCTCCAGGTCCACCCCGACGACGCGGCCCGCCTCGGCCTCACGGACGGCGCCCCGGCCCGGATCAAGGGCGAGGGCGGCGAGCTGGAGGCCCCGGTCGAGGTGACCGACGCGATCCGCAGGGGCGTGGTGAGCCTCCCGCACGGCTGGGGTCACGACCGCCCCGGCACCCGGATGGCCGTCGCCGCCGCCCGTCCCGGCGTCAACGTCAACCAGCTCCTCGACGGCACCCGCCTCGACCCGCTCTCCGGCAACGCCGTCCTCAACGGCTTCCCCGTGGAGGTGTCACCGGTGGGCTGACCGGGCGAACCCGGGGGCGGCGCGCCGCCGGGAAGCTCTCCGTGTCCAGGATGTGACTGATAGTCGGATTATCGGCTGATCCGTCCGACATCCTCACGGAGGAATCCTTCATGACCGCAGCCAGATCACTCCTGCGCACCGCTGTCGCCGGACTCGCACTCGGCGGCATCGCCATCGGTGCCGCGCCACCGGCCGTCGCGGCGCCCGGCGACAACGGCGACATCAAGATCCACAGCGTCGGCACCCCGCCGCTCGACCAGCGCAACGAGCCCAAGGTGTGCCGGTTCTATCTCGCCGCGTTCAATTTCGACACGCTCCAGCAGGTGAGCTACACGATCGTGCCCCAGCCGATGCGGGCCGGCGATCCCAGTCTGTCGGGCGGCATCACCCTCGCCACCGGAACCGGACACACCGAGGAACTCTCGCTGCCGGACGGCATGTACAAGCTCACCTGGACCTTCGAAGGGGCGAGCGGCGCCGGGAAGATGAAGGTGTTCCGCGTCGACTGCCCGGGCGGCGGCAACGGCAACGGCAACGGCGTGAACGGCAACGGTCCGAACGGCAACGGCCACAAGGGTCCGCACGGCGGCGTGGGCGCGGGCGGCGGCGGCATGGCCGAAAGCTCCGACGGCACTTCGGCGTTCGGCGTCGGAGCGGCGCTCGCGGCGGGCCTGGCGGGGACGGCCGGGCTGATCCTCGTCCGTCGTCGCCGTCGCGCCGATGGCGCCGCGTAGGCCCCCGTACGCACGGTTCACCCGCCGGCAACGGCGCCTGCTCCGCCTCACCAGAACGGTGGCGGTGGCCCTGGCGCTCGTCGTCGGCGGGGTCTGGTGGGCCCAGGACGACGCGCCGTCGCCCGGGCCCGCCGCCGTGGCGGCGGGGGCGCCGCCGGGGGACACGGGCGACGCGGCGCGCCCGTCCGTACTCCGGTCGCCGTCCCCGCCCGCGACAGCGAAGCCGAAGCCCGACCCCACGCCCAAGCCGAAGCCCGACCCCAAGGCGAAGCCGAAGCCCGACCCCAAGCCCAAGGCGAAGCCCGCTCCCGAGCCGAAGCCGCCGCCCGCGCCGCTGGCCCCCTCACCCGCCACGCGGCTCGCCGTCCCCGCCATCACCATCGAGGCGCCGGTCGTCGGCCTCGGCCTCGACGAGTCGGGGCGGTTGCTGTCCCCGCCCGTGGACGATCCGCTCCTCGTCGGCTGGTACGAGGACGGCCCCACGCCCGGCGAGAAGGGCACCGCCGTCGCCGTGGGCCACCGGGACACCAGGACCGGCCCCGCCGTCTTCCTGGACCTCAACTCCCTCAAGCCCGGCAACACCGTCCGCGTCACCCGCAAGGACGGGCTCGTCGCCGTGTACACGGTCGACCGCGTCCGTACGTACGACAAGGACCGGTTCCCCGACCAGGAGGTCTACGGGGCCACCGGGCGCCCCGAGCTGCGGCTGCTCACCTGCGGGGGCTCCTTCGACCGCAAGAAGGGCTACGCGGCGAACGTCGTCGCCTTCGCCCACCTCACGGACGTGATCCGCGCCGCCTGAGGGTGAATTCCTGTCCGGAACCCGCCTTCCGGCGCCGCCCGCCGCCCGCGCCTGCCACAGTCGCGACGGAACACGACCCGTGAGTGAACCGGAGGACATCCGACCATGCCCGTTCTCACCCCGGCCCGCACGCGCGCCGCCCGCCTCACCGCCCTCACCGCCGCCGCCCTCATCGCGGTCGGCGCCCCCACCGCGTACGCCACGCTCGGCGACGAGGCGCCGCCCGCCGCCGGTGCCGCCGCGCCGGGCGCCGAGCCCTTCGTCGAGACACGGCTCCTCTTCGGTACCGAGCGCCCCGACGGCGGACCCGACGTCACGGACCGGCAGTTCACGCAGTTCATCGACCGAGAGGTCACTCCCCGCTTCCCGGCCGGGCTCACCGTGCAGGAGGGGCGCGGGCAGTGGCGGGACGCCTCGGGCACGATCGAACGGGAGCGCTCGTACGAGCTGATCCTGCTGTACCCGGCCGCCGACGCCCGCCCCAGCGGGCCGCGCATCGAGGCGATCCGCGAGGCGTACAAGCGGCAGTTCGGCCAGGAGTCCGTGGCGCGGGTCGACGACCGGGTCAGGGTCGACTTCTGAGCAAGCTCCCCGGGCGGGCAGGATCGTGCCCGACGTCTCGTCCGTACCCTCTGGCGACAGAAAACTATCGCCGCTAGTTTGGGTGCTCCCGGAACGACGACGCACGAGCAGCAGCACCGGCCCGAGGAGCAGCGGATGAAGAACCACGACGGCATGTACATCGGCGGCGCCTGGCGGCCCGCCGCCGGCACCGACACGATCGCCGTGGTGAACCCGGCGGACGAGCAGGTCATCGCCCACGTCCCGGCCGGCACACCCGAGGACGTGGACGCCGCCGTACGGGCCGCACGCGCGGCCTTCCCCGGCTGGGCCGCCACCCCGCCCGCCGAGCGCGCCGCCCGCATCGCCGCGCTGCGCGACGCCATGGCCGCCCGGAAGGACGAGATCGCCGCGACGGTCACGGCCGAGCTGGGCGCCCCGCCCAAGGCGGCGCAGGCCGTGCACACCGGGCTGCCGATCGCCGTGGCCGGCTCGTACGCCGAACTGGCCGCCACGTACGCCTTCGAGGAGCGGGTCGGCAGCTCCACCGTGCTCCTGGAGCCGGTCGGCGTGGTCGGCGCGATCACCCCGTGGAACTACCCGCTCCACCAGATCGTCGCCAAGGTCGCCCCCGCGCTCGCGGCGGGCTGCACCGTGGTCCTCAAGCCCGCCGAGTACACGCCGCTCACCGCCCGGCTCTTCGCCGGTGCCGTGCACGAGGCGGGCTTCCCCGCCGGCGTGTTCAACATGGTCACCGGCCTCGGCCCGGTCGCCGGCCAGGCCCTCGTCGAGCACGACGGCGTCGACCTGGTGTCCTTCACCGGCTCGACCGCCGTCGGCCGCCGCATCGGCGCGCTCGCGGGCGGCGCCGTCAAGCGCGTCGCCCTGGAGCTCGGCGGCAAGTCCGCGAGCGTCGTCCTGCCGGGCGCGGAGCTCGCCCCGGCCGTCGAGGGCAGCCTCGCCAACGCCCTGTCCAACTCCGGCCAGCGGTGCAGCGCGCTCACCCGCGTCCTCGTGCACAGGGACCAGTACGAGGAGGCCGTCGCGCTCGCCGCCGACGCCATCGCCGCGTACCGGCCCGGGGACCGGATCGGCCCGCTCGTCAGCGCCGCGCAGCGCGACCGTGTCGTCGGCTACATCGAGAAGGGCGTCGCCGAGGGCGCCCGGCTCGTCGCCGGCGGCCCCGCGGCACCCCTGGAGCGCGGCTACTACGTCAGCCCGGCCCTCTTCGCCGACGTCACGCCCGGCATGACCATCGCGCAGGAGGAGATCTTCGGCCCGGTCGTCTCCTTCCTCCGGTACGAGGACGAGGAGGACGCGCTGCGCATCGCCAACGGCACCGTCTACGGGCTCGCCGGCGCGGTGTGGGGCGAGCGGGAGGCGGCCGTCGCGTTCGCCCGCCGCATGGAGGCCGGGCAGGTCGACATCAACGGCGGCCGGTTCAACCCGCTGGCCCCGTTCGGCGGCTACAAGCAGTCCGGCATCGGCCGCGAGCTGGGCGTCCACGGCCTCACCGAGTACCTGCACACCAAGTCGCTCCAGTTCTGAGCCACTCCACCAGCCCTGTCAGCTCAGCTCCGAGTCGGGAGATACCGATCGTGGTCGTCCGCGCCGCCGTCCTGCCGTCCGTCGGGTCTCCGCTGGAGATCACCGGCATCGAACTCCCCGAGCCGGGCCCCGGCCAGGTCCGGGTCCGCCTCGCCGCCGCCGGGGTGTGCCACTCCGACCTGTCCCTCTCCAACGGCACCATGCGCGTGCCCGTCCCCGCCGTGCTCGGCCACGAGGGCGCGGGCACCGTCCTCGCGGTCGGTGACGGCGTCACGCATGTCGCTCCCGGCGACGGCGTCGTCCTCAACTGGGCGCCGTCCTGCGGCTCCTGCCACCATTGCGGTCTCGGCGAGGTGTGGCTGTGCGCCGACGCGCTGACCGGCGCGGGCCGCGTGTACGCCGTCACCGAGGACGGTACGGAGCTCCACCCGGGCCTGAACGTCGCCGCGTTCGCCGAGGAGACCGTGGTCGCCGCGCACTGCGTGCTGCCCGCCCCCGACGGCGTACCGCTCACGGAGGCCGCCCTCCTCGGGTGCGCCGTCCTCACCGGGTACGGGGCCGTCCACCACTCCGCCCGGGTCCGCGCGGGCGAGTCGGTCGCGGTGTTCGGGGTCGGCGGCGTGGGCCTCGCCGCCCTCCAGGCGGCGCGGATCGCGGGCGCGGGGCCGGTCGTCGCGGTCGACGTGTCGCCCGCGAAGGAGGCCCTGGCGCGGGCGGCCGGGGCCACGGAGTTCGTGGTGGCGTCCGACACGACGGCCAGGGAGATCCGTAAGCTGACGGGCGGTCAGGGTGCCGACGTGGCCGTCGAGTGCGCCGGGCGGGCCGCCGCGATCCGTACCGCCTGGGACTCCACGCGGCGCGGCGGGCGCACCACGGTCGTCGGCATCGGCGGCAAGGACCAGCAGGTGACGTTCAACGCCCTGGAGATCTTCCACTGGGGCCGCACCCTCTCAGGCTGCGTGTACGGCAACTCCAGCCCGGCCGACGACCTCCCGGTCCTGGCGCGGCGCGTGCGGGAGGGCGCGCTCGACCTGGGCCTCCTCGTCACCGACCGCATCGGCCTGGACGGCATCCCGGCCGCGTTCGACGCCATGCTGGCGGGCAAGGGGGGCCGGGCCCTGGTCGTCTTCTAGGCCTGAAGCACAGGCCCGCCCACCGCGCGCGCCCCGGCCGCCGCCGCGCGCCCGGGGTGTTCGCGCTGCCCGGGCGCCCGGCGGATCGCGGGCCCGGCGGATGCGAGCCCGGCGGACGCGGGATCGGCGGATCGCCGCACGTCAGCACCGTACCGCCGGTAATGGCCCAGCCGAGAACTGTTGCCGTTCATGCCGTTGACGGCATACCAGCCGGTCGGTACGGTCCCCGTCCATCAAGGCGCCGCCCCCCTTCCCGTCTCCGCCCGCACCCACCGGAGTGTGCACCCATGGAATCGGCACCCGCCCCCGCTCCCACCACCTCCGCACCCAGCGACCCCCGCCGGCGCAGAGTGGCCACAGCGGCCGCGCTCGCATCGGCCGCCGAGTGGTACGACTACTTCGTCTTCGGCATCGCCGCCGCCCTCGTGCTCGGCGACCTCTACTTCCCGGCGGGCAGCTCGTCGGCCGGCGTCCTCGCCGCCTTCGCGACCTTCGCCGTCGGCTTTCTCGCCCGCCCCCTCGGCGGCGTCATCGCGGGCCAGCTCGGGGACAAGCGGGGCCGCAAGCCGATGCTGGTCCTCGCGCTCACCGTGATGGGACTCGCCACCCTCGGCATCGGCCTGCTCCCCACGTACGAGACGATCGGCATCGCCGCTCCGGTCCTGCTCGTCGTCTTCCGCGTCCTGCAGGGCCTCGCCGTCGGCGCCCAGTGGGGCGGCGCGATGCTCATGGCCACCGAGTACGCCCCCGAGGGCAAGCGCGGCCTGTACGGCAGCCTCGTTCAGCTGGGCGTCCCGATCGGCGTGGTGACGGCCAACACCGTCTTCCTGGCCGCAGGCTCCCTCACCAGCGACGCGGAGTTCGTCGCATGGGGCTGGCGGGTGCCGTTCGTCGTCGGCTTCCTCGTCCTCGGCCTCGCCTGGTACATCCACACGCGGGTCGAGGAGACCCCGGCCTTCAAGGAGGCCGAGCGTGCCCTGTCGGAGCAGGAGAAGAGCAAGCCGCGGTCCCCGCTGAAGACCATCCTCCGCCACCACCTCGGCACGGTGCTCCTGGCCGGAGGGTCCTTCGCCGTCAACACCGCGACCTTCTACATCATCATCGCCGGCGTCCTCGACTACGCGACCCGCGAGCTGGCCATGGAGCGCGGCGCGGTGCTGATGGTGTCCCTCTGCGTCAGCCTCACGCAGCTGGCGCTCATCCCGGCGGCCGCGGCCCTGTCCGACCGCATCGGACGGCTGCGGATCTACGCGCTGGGCGCGGCCGGCGTGCTGCTGTGGGCGGTCCCGATGTTCCTGCTCATCGACACCGGGTCGCTGCTGTGGCTGGCCGTCGGCACGTTCGTCGCGAGCTGCTTCCTCAGCATCATGTACGGGCCGCAGGCGGCGCTGTTCGCCGAGCTGTTCACGGCGGAGATGCGGTACACCGGGGCCTCGCTCGGCTACCAGATCGCCGCCGTGCTCGGCGGCGGCCTGGCGCCGTTCATCATGGTGCTGCTCCTGGAGGCGACCGGGACGTCGATGTCCGTCGCCGCGTACATCATCGGTCTCGCGGTGATCGCCCTGATCTCCATCAAGATCCTCTCCTCCCGCGCGGCCCGCGCCGCGAAGGAGGCGCGGGAGGCGCAGGAGCCGCAGGAGGGCCAGGAGCCGCCGGAGGCGGAGGCCGCTCCGGCGGTCGCCCA
>NZ_JABWDV010000027.1 GCF_013362995.1 Streptomyces sp. TRM64462
CTCCCGCACCGGCACCGCCGCCCGCGGGCCCGCCGGACAGACCGTCCAGTGCGACGGCGACGGCAGCAGCGGCAACCGCGTCCAGGTCGTCTACGTCCACGCACCCGGCAAGGACCGGTACGCCCAGTACCTGCCGTCCTTCCGCAAGTGGGCCGCCGACGCCGACCTCATCTTCTCCGAGAGCGCCAAGGTCACCGGCGGCGTACGGCACATCCGCTACGTCACGGCCGCCGACTGCACGCCGACCGTCCTCAACATCGAGGTCCCGTCCTCCGCGCTCGCCGAGTTCAGCGCCACCAACCGCGCCCTCGCCGCCAAGGGGCTCGACCGCCGCGACCGCAAGTACATGATCTTCGCGGACGCCCAGGTCTACTGCGGCATCGGCACCTTCGCAGGCGACGAGCGCCCGGGCCAGAACAACCTCAGCAACTTCGGCCCCTCCTACGGCCGTACCGACGCCGGCTGCTGGGGCGGCCACACCGCGGCCCACGAGCTGGGCCACAACCTCGGCGCCGTCAACAACAGCGCCCCCAACACCAGCCGCGGCGCCCACTGCACCGACGAGTGGGACGTCATGTGCTACTCGGACAGCCCGTACTACCCGAAGATGCGGACGGTGTGCGGCGACCGCAGCTACGACAACCTCCTCGACTGCCGGAACGACGACTACTTCCACACCAACCCCAAGGCGGGCAGCTATCTCGCCACGCACTGGAACATCGCGAACAACCAGTTCCTGATGGGCCACCGCGGCAACGGCCCCGACCCGGGCCCGAGCCCGACGCCCACCCCGACGCCGAGGCCCACGCCGACCCCGACGCCCACGGGCGGGACCACCGGCACCTACGGGCCCGACGTCACCGTCGGCCAGATCGCCCAGGACTCCGCCGTCGCCGGCTGGCGCGCCGCCCCGGGTGCCGCCTGGTACCAGCTGTACCGCAACGGCAAGCCCATCGCCTGGATCCGGGGCACCAGCGCTCGCCTCTACAACCTGACCCCGGGCACCCGGTACTCCGTCGCCGTGTCGGTACGGGACACCGGCGGGCGTGACAGCCGCGTCGGCCGCGCCACCTCCTTCCGTACGACCGGCGGAGGCGGCGCCACCACCCCCACGCCCGGCACCCGCTACCTGCTCGCCAACGGCGCCACCGGCAACGCCGCCGAGGTCTGGGGCGGCCGCACCGCGGACGGCACCGTCCTCGTCGGCTCCCAGCGCAACGGGTACGCCCAGCAGCAGTGGTACTTCGACAACGCGGGCAACGGCTACACCCGGATCCGGTCCGCCGTCTCCGGCAAGTGCCTCCAGCTCGGCGGCGGCGCCTCGGCCGGCATGTGGGTCGGCCAGCAGCCGTGCGGCGGGGCCGCCGCCCAGAAGTGGCGGATCACGGCGAGCGGCAGCGGCGTACGGGTGACGGCGGGCGACAGCCGGTACGTGCTGGCCGTCAGCAACCGGCCGTACTACGGCTCGTGGCTCATCGAGCTGCAGCACCCGTCGAACAACGCGGCCCAGGTGTGGACGGTCCAGAAGCCGTGACACACAGCCGTACGTTTCCGGTGGCCGTCGCCGCCGTGGTGTGCCTCCTGGCCGGGTGGCTGATCGCCGCCGCGCCGGCCGCGCACGCCCACGGCGACGGCCTCCGGGTCGAGATCACCGGGCACGCGTTCGGGCGCGTGGAGACCACGGTCACGTGGGCGGACGGGGACCCCGTCGACGGGGCGGTCGCCGCGACCGTCAACGCGACGGCCGTCGGGAGCGACGAGAGCGACGAGAGCCTCGGGCCGTGGAGGCTGGTCCCCGTGGCCGGGGAGGCGACGCGGTACGCCACGGTGGAGGCATTGCCGCCGGGGCGGTGGAGGGTGGTGGTGGGGGTGGGGCATCCGGGGCTGGGGCGTGCGGAGCGTGAACTCACGGTCTCGCCGGGCACACCGGCGTCCCCGGGGCCGAGCGCCGGCCCGCCCCCGAGCCCGGACCCGCGCCCGGACCCGCGCCCGAGCTTGCGCTCGCCGAGGCCGTCTCCCGAGGTGGCGGCCACCCCGACGGCCTCGACCGAGGCTCCGTCGACGCCCTGGCTGCTGCCGGCAGCCGTCGCGGCGGCTGTGGCGGTGTGCCTCGGCGCCGTTGCCGTCCTGCGGCGCCGTCGGGGCTGAGGGTTGGCCGCCTCCGGCCGGTCTGTCCCCACCCCGCCCC
>NZ_JABWDV010000272.1 GCF_013362995.1 Streptomyces sp. TRM64462
GTTTCGGCACCGCCAATCCTGCGGGGGCGACCCCTACGCGTCCCCTCCCGCCGGAACGGCGACACACCCCCGGTGGGGGCCGGTCTAGAGCCAGGCGTCGCCCCACTCGGCGTCCCGCGCCGCCTTGTACAGCGCGCCGTGCCGTTTGCTCACCGTGTCGCGGCGCAGCCCGTACTCGGCGGTGCACAGGTCCAGCAGGACCTGGCCCTTGCGGATCTGAGGGCGGCGGGTGACGCGGGCGGGCGCCGGGGTCACCGGGAACCTCGTCGCGGCGACGTAGCCGAACTTCTCGTCCTCGTACGCGAGGGAGCCGCCCTTCACCTGGCGGTGCAGCGACGAGCGGGCCACGCGCGCGGAGAAGTGGCACCAGTCGGTGCCCGGCTCGATGGGGCACGCCGCGCTGTGCGGGCAGGGCGCGGCGACGTGCAGCCCGGCGGCCGTCAGCTGGTCGCGGGCGGCGATGATCCGCTCGTACCCGTCGGGCGTGCCCGGCTCGACGATCACGACGGCCTGCGCGGCGCGCGCCGCCTCGGCGACGAGGGCGGTGCGGTCGCCGGGCGTCAGCTCCTTGAGGACGTAGGAGACGGTGACGAGGTCCGTGGCGTCCAGCTTCAGGGCCCCGCCGATGCGGGCCCGCCG
>NZ_JABWDV010000273.1 GCF_013362995.1 Streptomyces sp. TRM64462
GATACGGGGGTCTGGGGGCGGAGCCCCCAGTTTCGGGAAGGGGCGGGACAGGGGACAGACCCGCCGTCCCTCCGCCCTGGCCGCGCCCCCGCCCCCCGCCGCCCCTACGCGCGCGTAGCCCCGCCGTCGTCTCCGAAGCGCCGGGCCAGGTACTCCTCGAACGTGCCCCGTCCCACCGCACGCTCCGGTGCCAGGTGTCCGCCGGCGCGGAACGCGCGGTACGTGGCGCCCGGCAGCGGTACGGGCAGCAGTGGGCGGCGCTTGCCGGCCGCCCGCAGATACGCGCGGGCCAGGTCCGCGAACGTCCGCACCTCGGGCCCGCCCATGTCCGGTACGCGCCCGGCCGGGGCGGCCGCTGCCAGCTCGGCGAGCCGGGCGGCGACCTCCCTCACCTCGATCGGCTGGTCGGACACGCCCGCGAAGACCGGCATCACCGGCAGCCGCGCGCAGCGTTCCAGGACCTGGAGCACCAGGTCGTGGAACTGCGTCGTCCGCAGCACCGTCCAGCCGAGCCCCGAGCCCCCGATGAGCCGCTCCACCGCAAGCTTCGTCTTGTAGTAGCCCAGCGGCACCCGGTCGACGCCGACGATGGAGATGTAGACCAGGTGCCCGACGCCCGCCCGCTGCGCCGCCGCGATCAGATGGCACGCGGCCCGCTCGTCGCCGCCCTTGGGCGTGGTGGCGCAGTGCACCACCGTGTCGACGCCGGACAGCGCCGCGTCCAGGCCGGCCCCGTCGCGCAGGTCGACCGCGTGCGGGGCCGAGTGGCGGCTCAGCACCCGCACCTCGTGCCCGTCGGCGCGCAGCCGCTCCGTGAGGGGCCGCCCGAGGGTGCCCGTACCGCCCGTCACCAGAATCGTGCCCATGGTCCCGTTCCCGCTCCTCCGTAGCCGGTGTCCGTCACCGGCTATGAACCGACGGGTTCCCCCGGATGTGACAGTTGGCGCTCGGCGAAGACGAGTTTGTTCGGGTTGACCACACTGTGCACGGCTGTGACGGCCCCGTCCCGGACTTCGAACGTCGCCGTCGCGGCGAGTGTGCCGCCCACCCACGCCACCAGCGCCGTCGTCCCGTTGACCTCCGCCGTCGTGAAGCGCATCGCCCCGGTGTAACGCGGCATGACTCCCGCCAGGAACCGCAGCACCTTGTCCCGGCCGAGGATCGGCCGCCGGGCCGCCGACACGACGCCTCCGCCGTCGCTCCACAAGGTCACATCGGCGGCCAGCACCTTCTCCAGGCCGGCCACATCGCCCTCCCGGGCCGCCGCCACGAACGACTCGACCAGCTCCCGGTGCCGCTGCTCGTCCCGCTCGCCCCGTGCCGGGAACCGCGCCCCGTGTTCGGTGACCCGCCCGGCCGCTCTGCGGTACAGCTGGCGGCTGTTCGCCTCGCTGACGTCCAGCACTCCGGCGATCTCGCGGTGGCTGTACGCGAAGGCCTCACGCAGCACGTACACCGCGCGTTCCGTCGGCGTGAGCCGCTCCAGGAGCACCAGCAGCGCCGTCGACACCGCGTCCCGCTGCTCGGCCGACTCCAGCGGCCCGAGCGCCCCTCCGCCGGTGACGACCGGCTCGGGGAGCCAGGGGCCGGGGTACTGCTCGCGGCGGGCGCGCGCCGAGGTGAGCCGGTTCAGGCACAGGTTCGTGACCACCTTCGCCAGCCACGCGGACGGCCGCTCGACGGCCGACCGGTCGGCGCCGTCCCAGCGCAGATACGCGTCCTGCACCACGTCCTCGGCCTCGTCGGCGGAACCGAGCATGCGGTACGCCAGGCCGAACATGCGCGGCCGGTGGGCCTCGAACTCCATCGCGCTCTCCGTCGTCCCCGTCACGAGGACAGCGTGCCATGCCCGCCCGGGACGACAGCAGAGACCCGGTGGCGGGCAAGGGCCTTCACTACCGCCACCGGGTCTCCGTCTCATGAAGCCGCGTCAGCAGGCCCCCATGTCCTGCCAGACGCCCCACTCGCCGGTGGTGCCGGGCTCCTCGCCCTTCGTCCACCACTTGGCCTTCCAGGTGTGGGAGCCGTGCGAGACCAGCGAGCCGCCGCCGTACGCGACCGACGCGTCCCACGCGGGCTCCGTGCACGCCCCGGGCGTCGGGGTCGGCGTGGGGCCCGTCGGCGTCGGTGTCGGCGTCGGGTCCGTACCGGTGCCCGGCTCGACCACCGTCGTCCCGCGTGTCAGGTCACCGGCCAGCGCGTACGTCTTCCCGCCGAAGGTGACCGTCCAGTTCGACGGCGTCGACGTCGGCAGGTAGTAGACGAAGTCCAGCTCCACGGACGCGCCAGGCGCCAGCGTCTGCCACGCGGGCAGCTTCAGCGACACGCGGTGGTAGTCGCCCTTCAGGCCGCCGACGTTGTTCCCGGTGTGGTCGCTGCGGATGATCGTCGTGCCGAAGCCCGACTGGTCCTTGGCGTTGCCCGGCGCCGACGTGGCGTAGTCGAACTGGAACTCCGTACCGCCCGGCAGGGTCGTCCCCGTGTTGTTGGTGATCTTCAGCTTGGGGCTGATGGGGTAGTTGGAGTCACCGAGCGGGAAGTTCCCGAACGCCACGTCCACGTTCACGGCCTGGCTCGGCAGCGGCGTCGTCGCGCGCGTGGCGCCGTAGGGGGCGGCTGCCTTGAACTTCTCGTACATCACCGTGGTGAGCGTGTCGCCGGGCTCGTACTGGCCCTTCGCCGCGTTCCAGTCGTAGTCGCCTGCCAGCTCCCAGACCATGGTGCCGCCGATGCCACGGTCGACCACGTAGTCGGCCTTGGCCTGGACCGACTGCTCGTCCTCCGTGGACAGGAAGACCTTCTTCTCGGCGTTCCACAGCCACGGCGCGACGAGCGTGGAGTCGTACTTGCGGGCGTAGGTGCCGGTCAGCTCCGTGCCGGCCGGGAAGCCGTACCGCGTGACGTAGTCGCCGACGACGCCCTTCTCCAGGTTCTTGGCGTGCCACATCGGGTTGGAGCCCGCCGGGGACTCCTTGCCGTTGTCGTCCTTGTCGTGCCACAGGTTGTCGATGCCGACGGCGCCGTCACCGCACTTGGTCAGGCCGGAGCCGGCCGGGCAGGTGGTCGTGGCAGCCTTGCCCCACAGGCCGTCCGTGCCGCCCTGCACGTTCTTGAAGCCGCGCGTGTAGTAGGGCAGTCCGATGTTGATGCGGCCGGCCGGCATGGAGCCGCGGAAGTAGTGGTACGCCCAGTCGGTGTTGAGGTAGCCGATGCCGCCGTACTGCGAGGTCGTGTAGACGCCCGCGGCCGCCAGCTCGGCGTCCTTGCCGTCGTCGAACAGCGAGGCGTTCGGGCCGACGTACTCGTTCCAGGCGCCGTGCAGGTCGTACGACATGATGTTGACGTAGTCCAGGTACTTCTGCTGCTGGTACGTCTCCATGCCGCGCAGCAGATAGCCGGACGACGGGGCGGCGACGGTCAGCATGTAGTGCCTGCCGTCGGCGGCGCCCGCGCGGTCGAGCTTCTCGCGCAGGGTCTTCATCAGCGCCGAGTAGCCCTGGACCAGGCCGGCGCGGCGGCCGTTGGAGATGGACCAGTCGAGCGGGTTGCCCGCGTCCTTCATGGTCGTCGGGTACTCGTAGTCGATGTCGACGCCGTTGAAGCCGTACTTCCGGATGAACTCGACCGCCGAGTCGGCGAAGGTGTCGATGCCGGCTTGGTTGACCGAGCCGTCCGCGTTGGTGGCCATGGAGTAGAAGCCGCCGGACGCGACCCGGTCGCCGTTGTCGTCGAAGTAGCCGCCGGTCTCCGCCCAGCCGCCGACCGAGATCAGCGTCTTCACGTCCGGGTGCTGCTTCTTGAACTTGTTCAGCAGGTTGAAGTGGCCCTTGTAGGGCAGGGCCGGGTCCATCTCGGCGCCGGGGACGCCCGGCCAGGTCATGCCCGTGGCGGCGTTGCTCGGGCCGTCGGTGCCGACGGAGAGCTTGTTGGCCGCGTCCACGTGCGCGAAGGCGTAGTTGATGTGGGTGATCTTGTCCCACGGGATGTCGGAGGCGAGGTAGGCGGGCGTCCCGTCCTTGCCGGTGCGCCAGCCGGTGAAGTAGCCGATGACGCGGCGCTGGTGGTCGGCGCCCATCTTCTCGCGGCCCTCGGTGTCGTAGACCGAGCAGTACGGGACGTCGACGCCGGGGGTCTTGTAGAGGCCGTCGGGGCGACACACTTCATGATCGGCGGCGTACGAGACGCCACCCGAGAGCGAGCTGAGCAGCAGTCCGGCGACGGCGGCGCCGGATGCGAGCAGCGAGGCCCTCGCACGGGGGGATGACAGCACGGTCGGCTCCTCCTGGGGAGTCGGGCTTCACACAACGTGCGGCTACTGGCAGGGGGTTGGTCGTGCCGGGCCTGGGTGTGCGCACACCGGAGGGCCGCCTCCGCGGAGAGGTGACGCAGACATTAAGAGGACTAGACCAGAGCGTCAATAGGTCTGGACCAATAGCTTTCGGCGGGTGCTCCGCACCGCATTCCGGCCCCCACTGTGAGTCACCCCACAGAGGATCACCCGTATGGCGGACGTGCCGCCATGGCACACTGGCCCTGTATCAGCAGCAGCGCACTCCGGGGTCGGTGCAATTCCGAACCGGCGGTTACAGTCCGCGACCCGGCCGCATCCAGTGGCCGGTTGACCAGGTGAAATTCCTGGACCGACGGTGAAAGTCCGGATGGGAGGCAGTGCGCGGCGGGCGACCCGACCAGGGCGCGCCGGCCGTCTGCTGGCCGCCGGGCGACCATGCCGGGTGGCCGGCCGGACGCCGCACCGGCGTATCCCCGTACGGGAGTGTCGTCCCGCTCATCTGTCGTCACCGACAGGCCCCGGAGTCCGCGCCCGACGAGGCAGGAGGACCCGGTGGCCACAGCGGCCGATGTGAACGCCATGCGCCGAGCCGTCGCGCTCGCCGCCCGCGGACTCGGCTCCACCAGCCCCAACCCCGTCGTCGGCTGCGTCGTCCTGGACGCCTCCGGGCACGAGGTCGGCGCCGGGTACCACGAGCGCGCCGGCGGCCCGCACGCCGAGGTGCACGCCCTCCGCCAGGCCGGCGTCCTCGCCCGCGGCGGCACCGCGTACGTCACCCTCGAACCCTGCAACCACACCGGCCGCACCGGCCCCTGCGCCCAGGCGCTCGTCGAAGCGGGCGTCACCCGCGTCGTGTACGCCGTGGCGGACCCGAACCCGCAGGCCACCGGCGGCGCCGACACGCTCCGCGCGGCCGGCGTCCAGGTCGAGCACGGGCTCCTCGCCGACGAGGCCGAGGCCGGCAACGCCGCCTGGCTCACCTCCGTACGCCTCGGCCGCCCGTACGTGCTGTGGAAGTACGCCGCGACCCTCGACGGCCGCATCGCCGCCCAGGACGGCACCAGCCGCTGGATCACCTCGCCCGAGTCCCGCGCCGACGTGCACCGGCTGCGCGCCGAGGCCGACGCCGTCCTCGTCGGCTCCGGCACCGCCCGCGCCGACGACCCCCATCTGGCGGTACGGGGCGTCGACGGAGCCGTCCAGCCGCTGCGCGTCGTCCTCGACACCGAGGCCACCGCCGTGAAGCCCGGCGCCCGCGTCCTGGACGACGCCGCGCCCACGCTGATCGCGGTCGCCGATGACGTGGAGGCCGCGCACCTCGCCGGAGTCGACGTCGTACGGCTGCCGAGAACGGACGGCGGCGGCCTGTCCGTACCGGCCCTGCTGGCCGCCCTCCACGAGCGCGGCGTCCGCTCCGTACTCCTCGAAGGCGGCCCGACCCTCGCCGGGTCCTTCGCCGCCGCGGGGGCCGTCGACAAGGTCGTCGGCTACCTCGCCCCCGTACTCCTCGGCGCGGGCCCCGCCGCTCTCGGCGACGCCGGCGTCACCACCATCACCGAGGCCCTGCGCCTCGACGTCACCGACACCGCCCGCATCGGCCCCGACCTGCGGGTGACCGCGCGCCCGGCCTCCACTGGTACCGGGAGCGAGCGCACCGGTCCCGGCCGGGGGTCCGGGGGTCGCCCCCGGGGAAACGGCAGTACCGCGGTCCACGCCACCACCACCAAGGAGCACTGAGTGTTCACCGGAATCGTCGAAGAACTGGGTGAGGTCACCGCCGTCGAGAACCTCGGCGACTCCTCCCGCTTCCGCCTCCGCGGCCCCGTGGTCACGCAGGGCGCCAAGCACGGCGACTCGATCGCGGTCAACGGTGTGTGCCTCACCGTCGTCGAGCACGAGGGCGACGAGTTCACCGCCGACGTGATGGCCGAGACCCTCAAGCGCTCCAGCCTCGGCGCGCTCACCACCGGCTCCCGGGTCAACCTGGAGCGCCCGATGGTCGCGGACGGCCGGTTCGGCGGGCACATCGTCCAGGGCCACGTCGACGGCACGGGCGCCATCGTCGAGCGCACCCCGTCCGACAACTGGGAGATCGTCAAGATCTCCCTCCCCGCCGAACTCGCCCGCTACGTGGTCGAGAAGGGCTCCATCACGGTGGACGGCGTCAGCCTCACCGTCGTCGAGGCGGGCCCCGACTTCTTCACCATCAGCCTGATCCCCACGACCCTCGCCCTCACCACGCTCGGCATCAAGCAGCCGGGCGACACGGTCAACCTCGAGGTCGACGTCATCGCCAAGTACGTCGAGCGCCTCGTCGGCGACCGGGGGACAGCGCGGTGAACGCCCTCAACTCCGTGGCCCTCACGGCCTTCGGACAGGACATCAAGTGGTCCGACATGATCGGCAACGTGATCGGTCTGCTCGCCCTCGCTCTCGGCTGGCGCCGCTCCATATGGACCTGGCCCGCGCAGTTCCTGTCCGGCGTCCTCCTCGTCGCCGCCTACGCCTCCGCCCAGCTCGGCGGCGGCGTCGGCAAGCAGCTCCTGGTCATCGCCGTCGCCGTGTGGGGCTGGCGGCAGTGGCACCTGGGCCGCGGCAAGGCCCAGGACGGCTCCATCGCCGTCCGCTTCGCCACCTGGAAGGAACGCGGCCTCCTCCTGGCGGGCGCCGCCCTCGGCACCCTCGCCGTCGGCGGCCTGTTCACCCTCTACCCGTCGCTGTCCTGGAGCCCCTGGGCCGACGCGTACATCTTCGTCGGCACCCTCGTCGCGATGGTCGCCCAGGCCCGCGGTCTCGTCGAGTTCTGGTTCGCCTGGCTCCTCGTCGACGTGGTCGGCGTCCCGCTCGCCTTCAGCAGCGGCCTCGCCTTCTCCGGCCTCGTGTACGTCATCTACTTCGCCCTCGTCCTGTGGGGCCTGCGTGACTGGTGGCTCCGCACACGCACCCCGGCCCAGGCTCTGGAAGGAGCACCGGCATGAGCACCGCCCCTCAGCTCCCCGTGTGGGACACCGCCGACCTCACCCTCGACCCCGTCGAGCAGGCCATCCGCGACATCGCCGCCGGACGCCCCGTCGTGGTCGTCGACGACGAGGACCGCGAGAACGAGGGCGACCTCGTCATCGCCGCCGAGAAGGCGACCCCCGAGATCGTCGCCTTCATGATGAGCGAGTGCCGCGGCCTCATCTGCGCCCCCATGGAGGGCGACGAGCTCGACCGCCTCCAGCTGCCGCAGATGGTCACCGACAACACCGAGGCGATGAAGACCGCCTTCACGGTCTCCGTCGACGCGGGCCCCGCCCACGGCGTCACCACCGGCATCTCCGCCTCCGACCGCGCCACCACCTTGCAGCTCCTCGCGAACGGCGCCGCGGAGCCGTCCGACTTCGTGCGGCCCGGCCACGTCTTCCCGCTGCGCGCCCGGCCCGGCGGCGTCCTCGTCCGCAACGGCCACACCGAGGCCGCCGTCGACCTGGCCCGCCTCGCCGGGCTCCGCCCGGCCGGCGCCATCGTCGAGATCGCCGGCGAGGACGGCGTGATGCTCCGCCTCCCGGAGCTCATCCCGTTCGCCCGCAAGCACGGCCTGACGATCATCTCCATCGAGGACCTGATCGCCTACCGCAGAGCGGCCGAGGCGGCCCCGACCCGGCCCGCCGAGCAGGGGGCACGCCCGTCCGCCCCCACCGTCCGGCGCGAGGCCGAGGTCCGCCTCCCCACCGCGCACGGCGACTTCACCGCGTACGGCTACCGCTCCACCCTCGACGGCGTCGAGCACGTCGCCCTCGTCCACGGCGACATCGGCGACGGCGACGACGTCGTCGTCCGCATCCACTCCGAGTGCCTCACCGGTGACGTCTTCCACTCCCTGCGCTGCGACTGCGGCCCGCAGCTGCACGCCGCCATGGACAGGATCACCGAGGCCGGCCGCGGCGTCGTCGTCTACCTGCGCGGCCACGAGGGCCGCGGCATCGGGCTGCTGTCCAAGCTCCGCGCGTACGAACTCCAGGAGCGCGGCCGCGACACCCTCGACGCCAACCTGGAGCTCGGCCTCCCCGCCGACGCCCGCGACTACGCCGCCGGCGCCCGGATGCTCGCCGACCTCGGCGTCCGCAGCGTCCGCCTGATGACCAACAACCCCGACAAGACCGCGGCGCTCGCCCGCCACGGCCTCACCGTCACCGCGCGCGAACCCATGCCCGTCCAGGCGGGCGAGCACAACGTGCGCTACCTGCGCACCAAGCGCGACCGCATGGGCCACGACCTGCCGTGGCTCGACCCGGCCGACGTGTCGGCCTGCGCGACCCAGTAACCCGGCACCACGCAACGCCGGCACCACGCAACCCGGCACCACCGAGCACCACCACCCGCAGACAGAACACCCGCACGCACCACCCCGAGGAGAAACGTGAGCGGCAAGGGCGCACCCGAGCTGACCGTCAAGAACTGCGGCGACCTCCGCGTCGCCGTCGTCGCGGCCCAGTGGCACGAAAAGATCATGGACGGCCTGGTCGGCGGTGCCCTGCGCACCCTCCACGAGCTCGGCATCGACGAGCCGACCCTGCTGCGCGTCCCCGGCAGCTTCGAGCTGCCCGTCGTCGCCAAGGTCCTCGCGGGCCGCGGCTACGACGCGGTCGTCGCCCTCGGCGTCGTCATCCGCGGCGGCACCCCCCACTTCGACTACGTGTGCCAGGGCGTCACCCAGGGCCTCGTGCAGGTCACCGTCGACACCGGCGTCCCCGTCGGCTTCGGCGTCCTCACCTGCGACACCGAGGAGCAGGCCCTCGACCGCGCAGGACTGGAAGGCTCGAACGAGGACAAGGGCCACGAAGCGGTCACCGCCGCCGTCGCCACCGCCATGACGCTGCGCACGGTCAGCGAACCCTGGCGCTGAGTGGGCGCCCGGCACCCCGTACCCTTAGGGACATCATGGCGAACAAAACCTTCGAAGAGCTCTTCGCCGAGCTGGAGCTCAAGGCCAGGACCGGCGACCCCGCCACCTCCCGTACCGCCGAGCTGGTGGACAAGGGGGTGCATGCCATCGGCAAGAAGGTCGTCGAGGAGGCCGCCGAGGTGTGGATGGCCGCCGAGTACGAGGGCAAGGAAGCCGCCGCCGAGGAGATCTCGCAGCTGCTGTACCACGTCCAGGTGATGATGGTCGCCCGCGGGATCTCCCTCGACGACGTCTACGCCCACCTCTGATCAACCCCACAGCACCACACGCCCCACTCCGAGCAAAGGAAGCCCACCCCATGCTGCGCATCGCCGTCCCCAACAAGGGTTCACTGTCCGGGCCTGCGTCGGCGATGCTCCATGAGGCCGGCTACAAGCAGCGCAAGGAGTCCAAGGAGCTCGTCCTGGTGGACCCGGACAACGAGGTGGAGTTCTTCTACCTCCGCCCCCGGGACATCGCCATCTACGTCAGCTCCGGCAAGCTCGACATCGGCATCACCGGCCGCGACCTGCTCCTCGACTCCGGCGCCAACGCCGAGGAGATCCTGGAGCTCGGCTTCGCCCGCTCCACCTTCCGCTACGCCACCCGCCCCGGCACGGCGAGCGGACCCGCCGACTTCACCGGCATGACGATCGCCACCTCCTACGAGGGCATCGTCGCCAAGCACCTCGCGGACCACGGCATCGACGCCTCCGTCGTCCACCTCGACGGCGCCGTCGAGACCGCGATCCAGCTCGGCGTCGCCCAGGTCATCGCCGACGTCGTCGAGACCGGCACGTCCCTGCGCAACGCCGGCCTGGAGGTCATCGGCGAGCCGATCCTCACCTCCGAGGCCGTCGTCGTCCGCCGCACCGGCGCCCCCGCCGACGACCCCGAGGTGCAGCGCTTCCTGCGCCGCCTCCAGGGCGTCCTCGTGGCCCGCAGCTACGTGATGATGGACTACGACTGCCGCGCCGAGCACCTGGAGCAGGCCGTCGCCCTCACGCCCGGCCTGGAGTCCCCGACCGTCTCCCCGCTCCACAACGAGGGCTGGGTCGCCGTCCGCGCGATGGTCCCCGCGAAGGAGGCGCAGCGCATCATGGACGACCTGTACGCGCTGGGCGCCCGGGCCATCCTCACCACGGAGATCCACGCCTGCCGCCTCTGAGCGGGTGACCGAGGAAGCCGACGCACCACACCATGCCCGAGACGCCCCCCGCGCCCTCCGCGCCGCCCGTGCCCCCCGCACTTCCGGTCACGTTCAGGCCCCGGCGCACCCGCGCCGTCCTGCTGACCGTCGGAGCGGCCATGTTCTCCGTCATCACGGTGATCGCCCTGACGCTGGAGCGACTGGGCACGGGGGAGCGGATCAGCTTCGTCCTCACGGCCGCGCTCTTCTACGGAGTGCTGATCACGCTGAGCCGCCCCAAGGTCGTCGCCGACGACACCGGGGTGACCGTCGTCAACCTCACCCGCAGCCGCCGGCTCGCCTGGCCCGAGATCCTCCGGGTCAATCTGCGCGTCGGCGACCCGTGGGTGTTCCTCGACCTCAGCGACGGCACCAGCCTGCCCGCCCTCGGCATCCAGCCCGGCATCGGCAAGGCCCAGGCCATCCGCGACGCGCAGACCCTGCGCGCCCTCGTCGAGACCCGAGGCACGGGCACCGAACACCACTGACGACAACCGAAACACCACTGACGACAACCGAAACCGGCCGGCACACGGACGGTCGGCCGAGTGGGTCCGCCGGCTGCCCACCTCACCTCCGCGTGATTACTCTTGTCCGCGGCGGTGCCCAGCGCGCCCCGCCCCGCGGAACACGGCAGCGGTCGGGCCGGCGGGGCACCTGCGACCCGAGGAGTGACTCCCTCCAGCAATGGACGGTTCGTCCGGTAGTACCCGCGCCGCCCCCTCCGCACCCGAGGAGGCGGCGGCATGACCATCCCCCTCCTGCTGCTCTGCGCGGCATTCCTCCTGATCCTCGCCAACGGCTTCTTCGTGGCGGCCGAGTTCGGCCTCGTCACCGTCGAGCGGGCCGACGCCGAGCGCGCCGCGGCGGACGGCGACCGCCGGGCCCGTACGGTCGTCAAAGCCCTGCGGGAGCTGTCCTTCCAGCTCTCCGGCACCCAGCTCGGCATCACTCTGACGTCCCTCGTCGTCGGCATGCTCGCCCAGCCGGCCCTCGCGCAGCTCCTGGCCGGGCCGCTCACCTTCACCGGGCTGCCGGCCGGCGCCGTCCCCGGCGTCGCCGTCGTGATCGGCATGCTCGCCGCGTCGGCCCTGCAGATGGTGATCGGCGAACTCGTGCCCAAGAACTGGGCGGTGTCCCGTCCGCTCCAGGTGGCCCGGTTCGTGGCCGGCCCGCAGTACGCGTTCTCGGCGGTCTTCCGCCCGGTGATCGCCCTGCTGAACGCCATCGCCAACCGGCTCGTACGCCTCCTCGGCGTGGAGCCCACCGAAGAGCTCGCCTCCGCCCGTACACCCGGCGAACTCGTCGCGCTCGCCCGGCACTCGGCCCGGGCCGGCGCGCTCGAACAGGACACCGCCGACCTCTTCGTACGGACCCTGTCCCTCGGCGGACTGACGGCACAGCACGTCATGACGCCCCGCGTGAAGGTCAGCGCGCTCCAGTCGGACGCCACCGCCGCCGACGTCCTCAACCTGACCCGCGCGACGGGCCTGTCCCGCTTCCCCGTGTACCGGGAGCGCATCGACGAGATCGTCGGCATGGTCCACCTCAAGGACGCCCTCGCGGTCCCCGCCCACGAGCGGCCGCGCACCCGCCTGAGCCGTATCGCCGTGCCGCCGCTCCTCGTCCCGGAGACGCTCCCCGCCCAGGCCCTCCTGGAGCGGCTGCGCAGCGAGCAGCCCATAGCCGTCGTCGTCGACGAGTACGGCGGCACGGCCGGCGTGGTCACCCTGGAGGACATCGTCGAGGAACTCGTCGGCGAGGTACGCGACGAGCACGACATCCCCGGCGAGGACGAGCCCGAACTGGCCGCCGCCGCACCCGAGGACGGGCACCCGGCCTGGGAGGCCGACGGCAGCTGCCGGGTCCACGAACTGAAACGCATAGGCCTGGAGGTCCCCGAAGGCCCGTACGAGACCGTCGCCGGGCTCGTCGCGGACCTGCTGGGCCGCATCCCGGCCCCCGGCGACCACGCCGAACTCCCCGGCTGGCGCCTCTTCGTACGCCAGGTCGACCGCTACCGCGCCGAACGCGTCCGCCTGGTCCGCACGGCGGACGACAGGGTGGAGGCCGTCCGGTGAGCACCCTGCAACTCCTCTTCGCCCTGCTCCTGGTCCTCGCGAACGGCTTCTTCGTCGGCGCGGAGTTCGCCCTGGTGTCGGTCCGCCGCAGCCAGATCGAACAGCTCGGCCCCCGCTCCAAGCGGGCCCGCAGAGTCCTGTACGGCCTGGAGAACCTGCCCCAGATGATGGCGGCGGCCCAGTTCGGCATCACCGTCTGTTCCCTGACCCTGGGCGCGGTCGCGGAGCCGACGGTCGCACGGCTCCTGGAACCGCTGTTCCACGCGATCCGCGTCCCCGAGGGCCTCATCCATCCGCTGGGCTATGTCATCGCCCTGGCGGCGGTCGTCTTCCTCCACCTGGTGGTGGGCGAGATGGTCCCGAAGAACCTCGCCATGGCGGCACCCGAGAAGACGGCCCTGTGGCTGAGCCCGGCGCTGGTGGGCTTCGCGCGCCTGTGCCGCCCCGTGACACGGGCCCTGGGCGCATGCGCCCACGCCGTACTGAAGACCTTCGGGGTCGAACCGAAGGACGAGGTGGAGGCCGTCTTCACCAGCGAACAGCTCAACCGCCTCGTGGAGGACGCGGGGCAGGCCGGCCTGCTGGCCCCGGCCGAGCAGGAGCGCCTGGAGGACGCCCTGGAACTGGGCACCCGGCCCGTACGGGACGTGATGATCCCGCGCACGGCCCTGGTGACCGTGCCCCCGTCGGTCACCCCGGCGCAGATCGAGGCGCTCACGGTGCGCACCGGGTACTCGCGCTTCCCCGTCCGCGCGGAAGGCGGCGGCGCGTTCCTGGGCTTCCTGCACGTCAAGGACGTCCTGGACCTGGAGGACCCGGACCGCGCGGTGCCCCCGCACATCTGGCGCCCGATGGCCACGCTCCGCGCCGAACTCCCGCTCGACGACGCCCTCACGGCGCTCCGCCGCGCGGCCACCCACCTGGCCCAGGTGGCCGACGCGTCGGGCCGGGTCCTGGGCCTGGTCGCCCTGGAGGACATGCTGGAAATGCTGGTGGGCGAGGTACGGGACCCCTCCCACCGCACCCCTCCCGCACCGACACCCTCGTGACCCGGGGGGCGGTCCCGTCAGTACGCCGGCGGCGGCGGGTCCTGGGGGCCAGGGGCCTGCCCCCGAGGGGTGCTCGGTCCCCGGCCCGAGAGGACCTCGCCGTACGCCTGCATCAGGTCCGGGAGCCGCAGGGTCGCCAGATCCTCACGGGTCGGCGTCCCCGTGTACCCCGACAGCCGCAGATCCCGGTACGCGCACGACTTCTCGTACAGCGTCCGCAGGAACCGCCCGTTGCCCAGCTCGTCGATCCACCCCTGGTCCACCACATGCCCGCTGATCGACCGCAGCTCGTCGAGCGACTCCTCGTCCCACAGGTCCCCGTTCGCCGCCGCCAGCACCTTCCCGATCGCGGTCAGCTCCAGCGGCCGGTACGAGGGGAAGTCGACCCGCGTCGTGAAGCGCGACGACAGCCCGGGGTTCGCGGCCAGCAGCCGGTCCATGCCCTCCGGGTAGCCGGCGAGGATCACCACCAGGTGGTCGCGGTTGTCCTCGGCACGCTTCAGCAGCACCTGCAGCGCCTCGTCGCCGTACGCGTCGCCCTTGCTGTAGCCCGAGTTGGACAGCGAGTACGCCTCGTCGACGAACAGCACCCCGCCCAGCGCCGAGTCGATCAGCTCGTTGGCCTTCACCGCCGTCTGGCCCAGGAACTCACCGACCAGGTCGGCCCGCTGCGCCTCCACCAGATGGTCGCCGCCCAGCAGCCCCAGCGCGTAGAACACCCGCCCGAGAATCCGCGCCACCGTGGTCTTCCCGGTGCCGGAGGGACCGGAGAAGACAAAGTGACGTTTCGGCGGCTGCACCGGAAGGCCCTGGCCCGCCCGCAGCCGGGCCATTTCCAGCTGCGCCGACAGTGCCTTCACCTGACGCTTCACGGGTTCGAGCCCGACCATCCGCTCCAGCTCCGACATCGCGTCCGCGAGCAGCTCCGGATCGGTGGGGCTCGCCGGGAACGGCGGCGGCTCCGCCTGCCCCGGCACGGTCGCCGCGGCCTTCTCGCGCGCCCCGCCGGGCGGTACGGGCGCGGCCGGCCCACCGGACGCGCCGCCACCGCCCCCCGGTACGCCGCCGCCCCCGCCTCCGAGGCCGGACGGTGCCTGCGGTGGGTCCGCCCCCGGAACGGCCATGCCGTCCTGCCCGTCCGCCCCCGCGTCCCGCACATCCGTGCCGGCACCGGCGCCCGCCCCGGCCAGCGACACCGCCGCCAGGTCGCCGACCTCGTCGGGTGAGCCCTCGAACCCGTCGTACTCGGCGATCGTCGCCAGCCGCGCCGCGGTGTCCATGAACGCCGGGTCCACCCGGTGCACCGCCCGGTACAGCGGCAGCGCCGCGGCCGTGCGCCCCGTGCCCTCGTGCGCCCGGGCCAGCCAGTAGCGCAGCTCCTTGCGCTGCGGCTGCTCGCTGCGGCACCGCATGAGCGCCGACGACAGCAGCGGCTCGGCCTGCCCGTACATCTCCAGGCGCACCCGCGCCATGCCGCCGAACAGCCCCGCCTCGATGCCGAGCAGCGGGTCGTCGACGAGCGGCTCGGTGTGCCGCACGAGCTGCTCCCAGTCCTTCACCAGATACGCCCGGCAGGCGTGCAGGAACCGCACCTGCGGGTCGGTGTCCACGGGCGGCAGTCCCGCCAGCGCCCGGTCGAGCTCCGGAACGTGCCGGCCGTCCAGCCAGTGCGAGGCGTGCGCCAGCAGCAGATCGCGCGGGGTCTCCAGCACCGGCTGCACCCACCAGCCCAGCCAGTACCAGGAGTTCAGCGTCCGCCGGTGCCGCGCCCGCTGCTCCCCGAACCGGTCCCGGTGGTGGTACATCCGGAGCAGTGCCGTGGTGGTGTCGACGCGCAGCGCGTGCAGCCCGAGCCAGGCGTCGGCCATGCCCGGGTCGATCCGCGCCGCCGTCCGGAACTCCTCCTCCGCCTGCGGATACGCGCCCATGGTGTAGGCGTCCACGCCGCGCAGCCAGGCGAGGTCGGCCGGGGGCTGCGTGCCCTGCGTGCCGAAGTCCATCGGGTCCCCCACAAACCGTGTCCCCGTAGCCGCCGGGCGGACGCCCGCCGGAAGCCTTCCCAATCGCCTTCTCTTGGACGGGTTTTGACCGCACCGGGGGGCATCGTACCTGCGCAGGGGGCGTGCGACTAAGGGCGCACCGAGCGCTCCGGGGGCGTCCGCGGGGGCGGGCGCGACGGTGACCCAGGGTGAGCGTGGAGGGGGATGAGGGGCCCGGAGAGAGGGCCGGGGGCAGAACGAAGCCCCCGATCACGGGGGAACAACCGGGGGCTTCGCATCTGCGGGCGACTCCGAAAAGCCGCACATTGAGAACGTAAGACCTGTACGGCTCGTCGGTCAAGCGAAGTTGAGGCACTCTGGACGGCCGATTTCCGACTGCTCAGTACGGCGGCATATCACCGTCACGATCCGTGATGATCCGGCTTCGGATCCGGAGCGGGAAGGCGCCCCGGCAGCCACTCGTACCCCTCCCGGCACTCCCGTACCAGCATGTCGGCGAACGGCCGCGAGGGGTCGCCGGCGAAATGGCGGGTCTCCGCCACTGTCCATCCGTCCCAGAAGGCGGATTGCGCAGGTCCGTCCCGGTGCCGTCCCCTGCTCCAGGACTCCTCGGGGCCGCGGTCCATCCACAGCAGACGGGCCAGGTGGGGGCGGAGCGCGCGGCGCCCGGCGCCCACGCCCTCGATCAGGACGACGGGTGCGGGCGGCAGCCGCCGGGGCGGGCCGAAGCGCCGCAGATTCCAGTCGTACGGGTGATACTCCGCCACCTCGCCACGGGTCAGCGGCTCCAGGATCCGGCGGCGCAGCCGGTCCGTCCAGGCGAACAGCTCCTCGTGAGTGGCGACGTCGTCGAGGTGCAGCACCGGCGCCCCGCCGAGCGCCTCCGCGAGCCGGCCGGCGAACGTGGACTTGCCCGAACCCGCGTGCCCGTCGACGGCCACCAGCCGCACCTGCCCGCAGGACGGCGGCAGCCCCCGCAGCCCGTCCGCGAACGCGCCCAGGCGCAGCGTGCGCGGGGCGGCCTGCGCGCGCGTCGGCCGGGCGGGGGAGGGGGCGGGCATGCCGTCACCCTACAGAGGCCACCAGGGGCGACGCGGGGCGGAATGCCTGGCCAAGCCCGAACAGGCCCGCGATAGTGGGCCCCGCGCCGACATCCTTCCGTGATCGACTCGTGCGGTCCGCAGCCGCCCGTTCCCGACTGGGGGTTCCGTATGACCCGTTCCACGCCCGGCAGCCCGACGCCCGGCAGCCCCACGCCCGGCCCGATGCCCGGCAGCCCCACGCCCGGCCCGATGCCCGGCATCCCGACGCCCGCCGGCCCAGGGCCCGCCAGCTCCGCGCCGTGCCCCGCCTCCCGCAGAAGCGTGATCGCCGCCGCCCTGGCGGCCGCAGGCACCGCCGCCGTCGCCTCCACGGCACCGGCCGCCGCGGCTCCACCCAGCACCAGCACCAGCACCACCACCACCACCACGCCGCCCGCGGACGCGGCCGCCGGCCGGGAGCCCGCGCAGTCCGCGCAGTCCGCCACGGCACGCGTCGAGAACCGCTTCTGGACGTCCTTCACCGACTGGCGCTCCGGCACCGCCCACGGCGTACGCGCGGTCGGCGGCCGCCGACCCGGACTGGTCCTCGCCGCCCCGGCAGGCCGCACCGACTACACCGACCCGCACACCGGCCGTACCGCCGCCTGGGACTACGCGACCTGGACCTCGCCCCGGCACACCTGCGCCGTCCCGGCCACCGAGCTGATCCCGTCCTGGAACGCCCACACGCCCGCCGGCACCTGGATCGGCGTCGAGCTGTCCTGCCGCTACTCGGACGGCACCGACACCCCCTGGTACGTCATGGGCCGCTGGACCTCCGGCGACGGGGACGGCGACATCCGGCGCACCTCCGTCGACGGCCAGACCGACGGCAGGAGCAGCGTCTGGACCGACACCCTCGCCGTCAAGGACCCCGCGAGCGGCCTGCGCATCACCTCGTACCGCCTCCGCCTCACCCTCTACCGCGCCCCCGGCAGCGGGCGCACGCCCACCGTGTGGCGGCTCGGCGCCATGGCGTCGGACATCCCGGACCGCTTCACCGTCCCGGCCTCCGTGCCGCGCGTGGCCCGCGAGCTGGCGGTGCCGCGCTACTCGCAGAACACGCACATCGGCCAGTACCCCGAGTACGACAACGGGGGAGAGGCGTGGTGCAGCCCCACGTCCTCCCAGATGATCATCGAGTACTGGGGCCGCCGCCCCACCCCCGAGGACCTCGCCTGGGTGAACCCGGACTACGCCGACCCGCAGGTCTGCCACGCCGCCCGCTTCACCTACGACCACCAGTACGAGGGCTGCGGCAACTGGCCCTTCAACGCGGCCTACGCGGCCACGTACGACGACCTGAACGGCGTCGTCACCCGCCTCCACTCGCTCGACGACCTGGAGACCCTGATCGCGGCGGGCATCCCCGCGATCACCTCCCAGTCGTTCCTGGAGGAGGAGCTCACCGGCGCCGGCTACGGCACCGCCGGACACCTGATGACCGTCATCGGCTTCACGGCGGAGGGCGACGTCATCGCCAACGACCCGGCGTCCCCGTCCAACCAGGCCGTACGCCGCGTCTACAAGCGCCGCGAGTGGGAGACCATCTGGCTGCGCACCAAACGCCACAACGCCGCCGGCAAGGTCGTCTCCGGCACCGGCGGTGTCTGCTACCTGTACTGGCCGGCCCACCCGACCCCCGCCCAGCGCCGCGCCCTGGCGGCCGTCGGCATCTGCTGAGCCGCCCGGGGCCCCGGGGAAGCGGCGTGGACGTGAGCAACGTCTCTCCCCCGGAGGCCCCGTGCGCTGGCATGGTGGAGGGCCCCGGGGGGCTCGGGGGACATGGGGACCGTCACCGCCGTACGAACCGGAGCCAGAAGCCATGACCGCAGCCGCCGCCACCGTCACCGCCCCCGCACGTGCCCGTTCCCGCACGGGAGGCCCGAAGGACGACGGCCCCGGGCTGCTGGAGCACGCCCTGGGATGGGTTCTCGTCATTGCCTTCGCCGTGCTGGTCACCCGCCTCGGCCTGCTCTGACCGGCTCCGCGCCGGCCTCCGCACGCACGAAGTGAACGAGCGTTATCGACGGGAGCCACCCGATCGGGCATACTCGTGCCGCCACAGCCGCTGATCTGCCGTTTCCGTGATCCGGACGGGCAGCATCGGCGCTGCAGTGAGACCCGGCGGCGCCGCCCTCATCCCCTCGCGCGCGACCGCCGCAGCGCCCGATCAGGGAGGAGAGCCGCCCCATGTCCGACCGCGCCCCGCAGCCGGTGGAACGTCAGCTGCCCACCGAGGAGTCCAGGGACCTCATCGCGCTCGTGCGCGACATCGTCCAGGGGGAGGTCGCTCCCCGGGCCGCCGAGGAGGAGGACGCCGGGCACTTCCCCCGCGACGTCTTCAGGGTCCTCTCCGAGGCGGGCCTGCTCGGCCTGCCGTACGACGCCGGACTCGGCGGCGGCGACCAGCCGTACGAGGTGTACCTCCAGGTCCTGGAGGAGCTCGCCGCGGCCCGCCTCACCGTCGGCCTCGGCGTCAGCGTCCACAGCCTGGCCTGCCACGGCCTCGCCGGTTACGGCACGAAGGAGCAGCAGGCCGAGCACCTGCCCGCCATGCTGGGCGGCGGCCTCCTCGGCGGCTACTGCCTGTCCGAACCCGCCTCCGGCTCCGACGCCGCTTCGCTCCGTACGAAGGCGGTGCGCGACGGCGACGACTGGGTCATCACGGGTACGAAGGCGTGGATCACGCACGGCGGGATCGCCGACTTCTACACGGTCATGGCCCGTACGGGCGGCGAGGGTCCGCGCGGCATCACCGCGTTCCTGGTGCCCGGCGACGCCGAGGGGCTGTCCGCCGCGGCGCCCGAGAAGAAGATGGGCATGAAGGGCTCGCCCACCGCGCAGCTCCACTTCGACGGAGTCCGCGTCCCCGACGCCCGCCGGATCGGCGAGGAGGGCCAGGGCTTCACGATCGCCCTGTCGGCGCTGGACTCGGGCCGGCTCGGCATCGCCGCGTGCGCCATCGGCGTCGCCCAGGCCGCCCTCGACGAGGCGGTCTCCTACGCGCGGGAACGGCGGCAGTTCGGCCGCCCCATCGCGGACTTCCAGGGGCTGCGGTTCATGCTCGCGGACATGGCCACCCAGATCGAGGCCGGCCGCTCCCTATACCTCACGGCCGCGCGGCTGCGCGACGCCGGACAGCCGTTCTCGCGGCAGGCGGCGATGGCCAAGCTGTTCTGCACGGACGCGGCGATGAAGGTCACCACGGACGCGGTCCAGGTGCTCGGCGGCTACGGCTACACCGCCGACTTCCCGGTCGAGCGCTACATGCGCGAGGCGAAGGTGCTGCAGATCGTCGAGGGCACGAACCAGATCCAGCGGGTGGTCATCGCCCGTCACCTCGCCGGGCCCGAGAGCCGCTGACGTCCCCGGGCTGCGCCCACACGGGCGCCGCCGTGAGCCGGGTCCACTCCTGGTCGCGGCGGCCCGGGAGGGTCCGCCCGCAGTTCGCCCAGTGGCGCAGCAGCGCCCGGTAGATGGGGGGATCGGCCGCCTGGGGAACCGATTCTCCGTAGCCCGGACCGGAGCCGGGAACCACCAGCCGGCCCCGGACGTAGCCGCTCGTCGAGTACAGGGAAGTCATACTCAGGGCAACGGGCACCGGCGCCGCCGGGTCACCGCCGGCGGCAATAGGCCGCCAGTTCGCGCGCTCCCCTCCACGCGCCTCCCGCGACGCACCGAGCGCCCCGGGACACACCTGAAACCGCCCCGTGCGCAGCCGCGCACCGGGGCGGTCCGTTCCTGTCGTACCGGTCTGGTGGGGGTCAGGCCGCCCGGCGCATCCGGGGAGCCCGCGACGCCGGCGAGAGCTGCGACGGCTGCGACGCCTGAGCCGTCTGAGCCGTCTGCGACGCCTGCGGCGAGGTCGCGCGGCGCATCCACGGCACCTTGATCGGCCGCGAGCCGGGACCGCCCACGTGCGAGAACGGCTGCGTCCGCCAGTCGAAGCCCTGAGGGAGCGTCACCAGCAGGCCCATCTCCTGCTCCTGCGGCTCCGACGCCTCGTCAGCGGCCCGGGCGTCCGAGGCCGGCCGCCCGGACCCGGTGCACACCGACAGGACGAACGGGTTCCACGGCGTCGGGCACAGGGCGTGCTCCGGAAGGACGTCCTCGTCCGCGAGCAGCGCGATGGGCTGCGCGCAGTCCGGGCACATGACCCGGAACATCTCGAACGTGTCGTAGGCGTCGAGCTCTTCGGTCTCGACCGAATCAACAGGCTCCTGCATGGAGAATCTCCCCCTCAGGCGGGCCGACCAGGCATGCGGCCCCGACCACAGCAAGGATTTCCCTCCCCGCTCGGCAGGTAACCGTCCGGTCTCGAACCTCGGTGACCATGAACGTGTGGCGTTCGTCACATGCCGCTCGCAGGTGCCGGTCCCGCACTCCGCCGACTGTGCCGGAAGGGGCCCGGGGCAATAGGTTGACCGCATGGAGGAGCTGGATCGTCAGATCGTCGAGTTGCTCGTCAAGGACGGGCGCATGAGCTACACGGACCTGGGCAAGGCCACCGGCCTGTCCACCTCGGCCGTGCACCAGCGCGTCCGCCGGCTCGAACAGCGCGGCGTCATCCGCGGCTACGCCGCCGTCGTCGACCCCGAAGCGGTCGGGCTGCCCCTGACCGCGTTCATCTCGGTCAAACCGTTCGACCCCAGCGCCCCCGACGACATCGCGGACCGGCTCGCCGACATCCCCGAGATCGAGGCCTGCCACAGCGTCGCCGGCGACGAGAACTACATCCTCAAGGTGCGCGTCGCCACGCCCCTGGAACTGGAGAACCTCCTGACCCGGATCCGCTCGAAGTCCGGTGTCTCCACGCGTACGACGGTCGTCCTCTCCACCCCGTACGAGGCCAGACCGCCGCGCGTCTGAGCCCGGGCACCGCCCCTCGTCCGCGGGCGTCCCGGCGCTGTCTACGCTGGTCACCATGACCGAGCGCGAACACCGGACCGTGCTGCTGCGCGGTGGAGACGTCCACAGCCCCGCCGACCCCTTCGCCACCGCGATGGTGGTCGAGCGCGGCCATGTCGCCTGGGTGGGTTCCGAAGGCGCCGCCGACGCCTTCGCCACGGGCGTGGACGAGGTGATCGACCTCGAAGGTGCCCTGGTGACGCCCGCGTTCACCGACGCGCATGTGCACACCACCGCCACCGGCCTCGCCCTCACCGGCCTGGACCTGTCGGCCGCCCGCACGCTGGGCGACGCCCTCGTCCTCGTACGGGACTTCGCCGCCGCCCGCCCCGGCGACCGGGTCCTCCTCGGCCACGGCTGGGACGCCACGCGCTGGCCCGAGCAGCGGCCCCCGTCCCGTACCGAACTCGACGAGGCCACCGGCGGACGCCCCCTGTACCTGCCGCGCGTCGACGTCCACTCGGCGATCGTGACCACCGCCCTCCTCGACCTCTGCCCCGGCGTCACCGGCCTCGCCGGCTACCGGCCCGACGCGCCGCTCACCGGCGACGCCCACCACGCCGTGCGCGCAGCCGCCCACGCCGCCGTCACCCCGGCCCAGCGCGCCGAGGCCCAGCGCGCCGCCCTGCGCCACGCGGCGTCCCTCGGCATCGGCACCGTCCACGAGTGCGGCGGCCCCGCCATCTCCGACGAGGACGACTTCACGTCCCTCCTCGACCTGGCCCGCGAGGAGCCCGGGCCGCGCGTCGTCGGCTACTGGGCCGAGCACGTCACCGGGGAGAAGGACGCCCGCCGCATCCGCGAACTCGGCGCGATCGGCGCCGCCGGCGACCTCTTCGCCGACGGCTCCCTCGGCTCCCACACCGCCTGCCTCCACGAGCCCTACGCCGACGCCCCGCACACCGGCACCGCCCACCTCGACGCGGCCGCCGTCGCCGCCCACGTCACCGCCTGCACCGAGGCCGGCATCCAGGCAGGCTTCCACGCCATCGGCGACGCCGCCGTGACCACCGTCGTCGACGGTGTCCGCGCGGCCGTGGAGACGCTCGGCCCGGCCCGGATCCGCGCCGCGCGCCACCGCGTCGAGCACGCCGAGATGCTCACGCCCGAGACCATCGCCGCGTTCGCGGAACTCGGCCTGACCGCCTCCGTCCAGCCCGCCTTCGACGCGGCCTGGGGCGGCGACGACGGCATGTACGCCCAGCGCCTCGGCCCCGACCGGGCCCGCGCCCTCAACCCGTACGCGGCCCTCCTGCGGGCCGGCGTGCCCCTGGCGTTCGGCTCGGACAGCCCCGTCACCCCGCTCGACCCGTGGGGCACCGTGCGGGCCGCCGCCTTCCACCGCACTCCCGAGCACCGCATCTCCGTACGGGCCGGCTTCACCGCCCACACCCGCGGCGGCTGGCGGGCCGCAGGCCGGGACGACGCCGGGGTCCTCGTACCGGGCGCTCCCGCCGACTACGCGGTCTGGCGCACCGGTGACCTGGTCGTGCAGGCCCCCGACGACCGGGTCGCCCGCTGGTCGACCGACCCCCGCTCCGGGACGCCGGGCCTGCCCGACCTGACCCCGGGCGCCCCGCTGCCGGTGTGCCTCCGGACGGTGGTCGCCGGCCACACGGTGTTCGTCCGACCGAACGAGTGACATGGGGACGCCCCGGAGGATGAGCCCGTCGCGGGCCCGCTGCGCCGCGGCTTCCGCCGCGACCTGCGGATCTTCCTCGCTGACCTGGCCGTTCGTCCAATCGCCGCAGGTGGGGCGGGTGTTGACAGACAGCGGTCGGCGGCGGGTAGGTTCGGCCGGGTCCACCGAGGACGCCCCACCGGCAGAGCCTGCCCGCAGCCGCCGAGCGCCGCTGGATCGTGGGGTGGTGTGCCGCACCGGCGCACCACCACTGGGAGCCAGGTTCAGTGCCCGCGCCGCGCGGCGGGGGACGGCGGCTCCGGCAGGGAGTCCCCCCTGACCGCCCCACGAGGGCACGGGGGAGGGTGCGACCCGGGTGGGGCCCGGACGTTCAGTAGACAACGGCTCTCGGACGACCCGCAGCCAGCGGGCCCCAAGGTCGGCCCGAAGGACGCCGGGCCCCCAGGACGGCCCCGTCACGTACCCGCGGCCTCGCTATGGTGGGGTCCTGCGCACAGGACGTAAGGGGCAGAAGTGAACGACGGCGGTCAGGGGCAGCGACGGTACGGCCCGCTCGGCAACGCCTTGGTGATCATCCCGACCTACAACGAGGCGGAGAACATCAAGCCGATCGTCGCCCGGGTACGGGAGTCCGTGCCGGACGCGGACATTCTCGTCGCGGACGACAACAGCCCGGACGGCACCGGCAAGCTCGCCGACGAGCTGGCCGCCGATGACACGCACGTGCACGTTCTGCACCGCACCGGCAAGGAGGGCCTCGGCGCCGCCTACCTCGCGGGCTTCCGCTGGGGCATCGAGCACGGCTACGGCGTCCTCGTCGAGATGGACGCCGACGGCTCCCACCGGCCCGAGGAGCTGCCCCGGCTGCTCACCGCCCTGAAGAGCGCCGACCTGGTGCTCGGCTCCCGCTGGGTGCCCGGCGGGCGGATCGTCAACTGGCCGAAGTCCCGCGAGTTCCTGTCCCGGGGCGCCAGCGTCTACTCACGGCTGCTGCTCGGCGTACCGATCCGTGACGTCACCGGGGGCTTCCGGGCGTTCCGCAAGGAGACCCTGGAGGGCCTGGGCCTGGAGGACGTGGCGTCGCAGGGGTACTGCTTCCAGATCGACCTGGCCCGGCGTGCCGTCGAGACCGGCTTCCATGTGGTCGAGGTGCCGATCACGTTCGTGGAGCGGGAGCACGGCGACTCGAAGATGAGCCGGGACATCGTGGTCGAGGCGCTGTGGCGGGTCACCGCGTGGGGCGTCGGCACCCGGGCGGGCCGCCTGCTGGGCCGCAAGCGGCTCTAGGCACCGGTCTTACGCCGTCGGTCTTACGCCGTTCTGTCGCCGCCCCAGGCACACTGGGGGCATGACGACCGGTGCACCCACTCCTCTCGCCCGTAGGCGCTCCCGCGCCCGCACCCTCGCCCCTCTCGGCATCGCCGCGTGGCTGGTGCTGGAGATCTGGCTGCTGACCCTCGTGGCCGGCCAGGCCGGCGGCCTCGCCGTCGTGGCCCTGCTGCTCGGCACGGGGGTGCTCGGCGCCGCCGTGATCAAGCGGGCCGGGCGGCGTGCGTTCACCACACTGACGGAGACGCTGCAGCGGCAGCAGGCCGCCGCGGCGGGTGCCGGCGCCGCCGGGTCCCCGGCGGCCGGCCGGGGCAGCGAGAGCAACGGTCTGCTGATGCTGGGCGGGCTGCTGCTGATGCTGCCGGGCCTGGCCTCGGACGCTGTGGGCCTGCTCCTGCTGGTGCCGCCCCTGCGGACGGCGCTCGGCGGGTACGTGGAGCGGAGCCTGGACCGCAGGATGCGGGCGGCCGCGCCCGGCTCGTTCGGCGACGCGTTCCAGCAGGCCCGCATACACCGCCCGGACGGCAAGGTCGTCCCCGGCGAGGTCGTCCGCGAGGACACCCCGGCGGAGCCGCGCCCGGACGAGGGCCCGCGTCCGCCCCTGACCCCGTGACCCGGTGACCCCGTGACGTGACGCGTCCGCACGGGAAAGCCGCGGGGCGCGGTACGCATCAGTCGCGTACCGCGCCCCGCGGCTTGTGCTGTGACCCGTGCTACCCGGTCACGCGGACTTCCTGCTGTCGCGCGGATGCACCGCGATGTTCATGGCGCCGGAGCGCAGGACCGCCAGCCGCTCGGCCAGCACTTCCTCGAGCTCCTCGCGGGTGCGCCGCTCCATGAGCATGTCCCAGTGCGTACGCGCAGGCTTCGCCTTCTTCTCCTCGGGGCCGTCCCCGTCCACCAGGAGCGCCTGGCTTCCGCAGACCTTGCACTCCCACTCCGGCGGGATCTCCGCCTCGACCGAGAAGGGCATCTCAAAACGATGCCCCTTCTCGCATGCGTACTCCACCGCCTGGCGCGGGGCCAGATCGATGCCGCGGTCGGTCTCGTAGCTGGTCACCACGAGGCGCGTGCCGCGAAGAGCTCGCTCACTCATGAATCGTGCCTCCCGGGCTTGTCGCCCACAGGACAGGTGTCGCTGTCGTCGTCATCCGGTCAACGTCCGGTCGGCGGTAAAGATTCCCGATGTGGGTTATGCGTCGCCCGTCGTGCCGCCCCTTTTTGTACCCACCAGTGCCCGGTTTGTCACATCTGACAGCAGATGTCACCCAGCGTTTTCGTCATCTGACCACGCAGTAACGGTCCTCCTGGCAGGCCAAAGGCGTACACTACCGGCCTTTCGCTTCGCCGTCTAAATCAGGTCCGGATTCGGGAGCTCCGCGATCGAAGTCGATCAGATCCGATCGGGTACGGGATTACCTGCGGCCGCCACCGCCCGCCGTGCGGGCACACGTGCGAGCAGTACGAACCCCAGCGCGAAGAACACCACCAGAGACACGATGGCGTCCCGATAACTTCCGGTCATCTGGTACGCCAGCCCGAACGCCAGCGGCCCGAGCCAGCTCAGTCCCCGGTCGCTCATCTCGTAGGCCGAGAAGTACTCCGCCTCCTTGCCGCGCGGCACCAGATGCGAGAACAGCGACCGCGACAGCGCCTGACTGCCTCCCAGCACCAGCCCGATCGCCGCCGCCAGCGCGTAGAACCACACGGGCGCCCCCGCCGGCAGGAAGTACCCGGCCACCAGGATCAGCGTCCAGACCGCCAGCGAGCCCAGGATCGTCCGCTTCGCCCCGTACGACCGGGCGAGCCGCCCCATGCCCAGCGCGCCCGCCACCGCCAGGACCTGCACCAGCAGCACCGCCGTGATGAGCGTGGTCTGCTCCAGGCCCAGCTCCTCGGAGCCGTAGATCGACGCCTGCGAGATCACCGTCTGCACACCGTCGTTGTAGACCAGGTACGCGAGGAGGAACGAGAGCGTCAGCGGGTGGCGCCGCATGTCCCGCAGCGTCGACAGCAGTTGCCGCCAGCCCGACCCGACCGCACCCGCGCCCGTGCCGGTTTCGCTCGTCGGCGTCACCCGGCGGTCCCGCAGCCGCCGCAGCGGTACGAGCGTGAAGGCGCCCCACCACACGCCCGCCGACGCCAGACAGATCCGCACCGCGTCGGACTCCGACAGACCGAACGACGCGTGCCCGCTGTACAGCACCAGGTTCAGGACGAGGACGAACGCCCCCGAGGTATAGCCGAACGCCCAGCCCCGCGACGAGACGGCGTCGCGCTCGTCGGCTTTGGCGATCTGCGGCAGATAGGCGTTGTACAGCACCATCGACACCGCCAGCGAGGCGTTCGCCACGATCAGCAGCAGCGCGCCCAGCAGATAGCGGTCGCCGTCCAGGAAGAACATCCCGGCCGTCGCGCCCGCCCCCAGGTACGCGGCCGCGGCCAGCAGCGGCTTCTTCCGCCCCGTACGGTCCGCCGCCGCGCCCACCAGTGGCATCACCAGGACCGCCACGACGATCGACACGGACACCGCGTACGCGAAGACCGACCCCGCCCGGATCGGCACGCCCAGCGGGTGCACGAAGCCGTCCGCGTCCGCCGCCGCCTTCGCGACCGACGTCAGATACGGCCCGAGGAACACGGTCAGCACGCTCGTCGAGTAGACCGAGCACGCGAAGTCGTAGAAGTACCAGCCGCGTTGCTGGTGCCGCCGCGCGGCGGCGGAGTCCGGGGCGTCCGGTCTGTCCGGTTCGCGGTCGGTGGTCTCGGCGGTCACACGCGCCCCCTCGCTATCGGACCCACGCTCCCCGGCCGGTCAGCACCGTACGCAGCGTCTCCAGATGATCGGTCATGATGCCATCGACCCCCAGGTCGAGGAGAGACTCCATACGCCGTGGATCGTTGACCGTCCACACATGGACCTGGAGCCCGCGCGCGTGCGCCTCCCGTACGAAGCGCCGGTCCACGACCCGCACCCCGTTCTGCGACTCCGGGACCTGGGCCGCGACCGCTCCCGCACGCAGCGCCGCCGGGATCCCGTACGAGCGCAGGCGCAGCGCCAGCACGCCGCGCACGCCGTACGAGGTGGCCAGCCGAGGCCCGGCCGTGCGCCGCGCCCTGGCCACACGGGCCTCGTTGAACGAGCCCACGCACACCCGGTCCCAGGCGTTCGTACGCCGGATCAGCCCGACCAGCGGGGCCACCGCCGACTCGGCCTTCACGTCCACGTTCCAGCGCGCCCGCGGGAACTCCTCCAGGAGCTCCTCGAACAGCGGCAGAGGCTCCCTGCCGCCGACCCGGGCCCGCCGCACCGTGCTCCACGGCAGCCGGGCGATCCGGCCCCGGGCGTCGGTGACCCGGTCCAGTGTCGCGTCGTGGAACGCCACCAGCCGGCCGTCGGCGGTGGTGTGGACGTCCGTCTCGAAGTAGCGGTAGCCCGCGTCGGCGGCCCTGCGGAACGCGGTCGCGGTGTTCTCCAGACCGTCCGCCGCGCCGCCGCGGTGCGCGAACGGTATGGGGGACGGGTGGTCGAGATACGGGTGGTGGCCCGCACGGGGGCGCGGTAGTTGGGTCACCGCGGCAGTATGGCCTGCCGCGGTGACCCGGAGGCGACCACGGTGCTGCCGGCGCTCTGCCCCGGAACGGCGAAGAAGCGAAGGAAGAACTGGGCGAGCGGGCCGATCGTCAGCGCGTACAGGACCGTTCCGATCCCCAGGGACCCGCCGAGCAGGAAGCCGGTCACGACGACCGTGACCTCGATCACCGTACGGACGAGGCGGACGGAGCGTCCTGTGACGCGGTGCAGGCCGGTCATCAGGCCGTCGCGCGGGCCCGGGCCGAAGCGGGCCGCGATGTAGAGGCCGGTCGCGACGCCGTTGAGCACGATCCCGGAGGCCATCACCGCGACCTGGACGGGCAGCCCGCGGGCGTCCGGCAGGACGGCGAGCGCGGCGTCCATGGCCGCGCCGATGACCAGGACGTTCGCGACCGTGCCGAGGCCGGGGCGCTGGCGGAGCGGGATCCACAGGAGCAGGACCGTGGCGCCGACGATCGTGAGGACCAGCCCCATCGACAGGCCGGTCAGCTCGGAAAGGCCCTGGTGCAGGACGTTCCACGGCTCCAGGCCGAGGCCGCTGCGGACGAGGAGCGCCGAGCTCACCCCGTACAGGACCAGTCCACCGAAGAGCTGGAGGAGCCGGCGGGTGAGGTGTCGATGCGGGTGGCGTCGCGGGTGCCGCTGCGGGGTGATGGCGGTGGCGCCGGTGCCGGACAAGTTGTACCCCCCGGGGTGTTGGTGGTGGACTGACTTGTGTCACTCTCTGGCGTGGGATCGGAGGCCGAATACGGCCAATCCGAGGAAGGTGGACTGATTTCATGGCCCAGTGGACTTCGGCGGTGGGCACCGCCCAGCTGGCCCGCCAGCTCACCGCGCAGCAGCAGCGCCCGGCGGGGCCCGGCACGCGCAAGCCGCCCGCCTACCGCGCCCTCGCCGACGGCATCCGGCTCCTCGTCCTGGAGGGGCGCGTCCCGGTGGCCGCCCGCCTGCCCGCCGAGCGTGAACTGGCCCTCGCCCTGTCCGTGAGCCGTACGACGGTGGCCGCGGCCTACGAGGCGCTGCGGAGCGAGGGCTTCCTGGAGTCCCGGCGCGGCGCCGGAAGCTGGACCACCGTCCCCGCGGGCAACCCGCTGCCCGCGCGCGGCCTGGAGCCGCTGCCGCCCGAGTCGCTCGGCTCCATGATCGACCTGGGCTGCGCGGCCCTCCCCGCGCCCGAACCGTGGCTCACCCGCGGCTTCCAGGGCGCCCTGGAGGAGCTGCCGCCGTACGCCCACACGCACGGCGACTACCCGGCCGGCCTGCCCGCGCTGCGGCAGATGCTCGCGGACCGGTACACCGAGCGCGGCATCCCGACGATGCCCGAGCAGATCATGGTGACGACTGGCGCGATGGGCGCCATCGACGCGATCTGCCATCTGTTCGCCGGGCGCGGCGAGCGCATCGCCGTCGAGTCGCCGTCGTACGCCAACATCCTCCAGCTCATGCGGGAGGCCGGCGCCCGGCTGGTGCCCGTCGCCATGGCCCCGGGCCTGGCCGGGTGGGACCTGCCGCGCTGGCGTCAGGTGCTGCGTGACGCCGCGCCGCGTCTCGCGTACGTCGTGGCCGACTTCCACAACCCGACGGGCGCACTCGCCGACGACGACCAGCGGCGGGCGCTCGTGGACGCGGCGCGCTCGGCCGGGACGGTGCTGGTGGTCGACGAGACCATGTCGGAGCTGTACCTGGAGGACGACCTGGAGATGCCGCGTCCCGTCTGCTCCTTCGACCCGGCGGGCAGCACCGTGCTGACGGTGGGCTCGGCGAGCAAGGCGTTCTGGGCGGGCATGCGCATCGGGTGGGTGCGGGCAGCGCCGGACGTCATCCGCTCGCTGGTCGCCGCCCGCGCGTACGCCGACCTGGGCACGCCCGTGCTGGAGCAGCTCGGCGTGAGCTGGCTGATGGGGACCGGCGGCTGGGAGGAGGCCGTCGCCTTCCGGCGGGCCCAGGCCCGTGAGAACCGGGACGCCCTGGTCGACGCGGTGCGCCGGGAGCTGCCCGGCTGGGAGTTCGAGGTGCCGCGCGGCGGCCTGACGCTGTGGGTCCGGACGGGCGGGCTCTCCGGTTCCCGGCTGGCGGAGGCCGGCGAGCGCGTCGGCGTCCGCGTCCCGTCGGGCCCCCGCTTCGGCGTGGACGGTGCCTTCGAGGGGTACGTCCGCCTGCCGTTCACCGTCAGCGGCCCGGTGGCCGACGAGGCCGCCTCCCGCCTGGCCGCCGCCGCCCGCATGGTCCGCGCGGGCTCGACGGCGGGCCCTGTGGCGGAGGAGCCGCGCACGTTCGTGGCGTAGGCGGGTGGCCTGGTCAGCCGGAGGTGACGTTCTCGGCGGCGCGCAGGGCTTCGGCGGCCTCGGCGGCGCGCGGGGCTTCGGCCGGGGGCAGCGGGGCCGGGGAGGGATCCGGGGACGTGGACGGGGACGTGGTCGGCGCCGGGGACGGGGCCGGGGCCGGGGCCATGGACGGGGCCGGGGCCATGGACGGGGACGGAGGGCGGCGGTTCGGGAGGAGGGACAGGACTGCCTGGCGGTGGGGTTCGACCGTCGCCTCGTCGTACGGGTCGGGCGTCGCCGGGACCTGGAGCCGCAGCACCGGGCCCGTGCCCAGGCGGACGTAGCCGCGGCCCGGCGGGACGTGCGGCGGGGGCGTCGTGTGGGGCGGGGTGCCCAGCACGGCCGCGAGCTGCCCGGGTGTCGCCGGGCCCAGCGTCACCCGGGCCCTGGTGTGGGCCCGTACCGGTTCGCCCAGCGTGTCCACCGTGTCGAACTGCTCGGCCACCACGACCGTCACATGCGCCGCCCGCCCGTGCCGCAACGGCACCTGGAGCAGTTCCTGCGGGTCCGTACGGCCGTCGGCCGCCGCCAGATCCCGCAGCACGCTCGGCCGGTCGAGCAGGATCCACAGCGGGCGCCGCACGTCGGCGGGAGCCGGTTCGCCCGCCGTACGCGCGCGGTGGGCCGCCGCGAGCCGCCGTTCCGTCTCGCGTGCCGCCCACTCCAGGGCGGCCAGCGCCCCGTCGGGCCCGCACTCGACGCCGAGCACGCCGTCGCGGCCGACCAGGCACGCGTACTCGCCGGTGCCGCAGCCCTCCACGACCAGTACGTCACCGGAGTGCTGGAGCGCCTGGAGCGCGACCGAGCGCAGCAGCGTGCTCGTACCGCTGCCGGGCTGGCCCACGGCCAGCAGATGCGGCTCCGTCGAGCGCGGTCCCGTGCGCCACACCACGGGCGGTGCGTCCCGTGAGCCGTCGCCGTCCCGCACCGGCACCGTGCGCTGCACGGCCTCCGCGTCCGTGAAGCCGAGCACGGTCTCGCCGGGCACCGTCACGAACCGCTGCGCCACGATCGACGTCGGCAGCGCGGGCAGCACCCGCATCAGAAGCTGATTGCCCTCCTCGTCCCACTCGAAGAGGTACTCGCGGCCACGGCCCGACTTGGCGTGCAGCAGCTGCTCGATCCGCGCGCGCGACGCGGGCTCCCCGTCCGGGAAGTAGGCCGGGTACGCGATGCGCAGCCGGGTCAGGCGCCCGTCGTCGTCGAACGTGAAGTCACTGAAGGCGGCACTCCACGCGCCGCCGTGGGAGAAGAGCGGAGAAGGGTCCTCCGGCACCGAGAAGAACGGCACCAGCGCCTCGTACAGAGCCCGCAGCCGCTCGGCCTCGGCCTCGTCCGGCCCGGTCTTCTCGACGGGGCGCTCCCGCCCCTTCCACGCCGCCGCCGCCATCACCGTGATCAGGGCCAGCAGCGGCCCGTACGGCATGAGCGCGACGGCCAGGAGGCACACGGCGGTCAGGAACAGCGTGGGACCGCGCCGTTCCTTGGGGGTCGCCGCCCATTTGGCGCGCCCTGCCGCCGCGAGCTTCCGCAGACCGCGGGTGACGGTGATCAACGGATGCAGGACGTCCGTGGCGCTGTCGGCGGCCGTGCGTACGACCTCGCGTCCGCGGGTGATCGATGCGCCGCCGCTGGTGAGGATGCGGGGGAGTGGTCGCCGGGCCACGTCGTCTCCTGGTCCTGATCTCGGTTCCTGGTCGTGGAAGGGGAGTGCGGGGGTGGTTTCGGGGTCGTGCCGGGGGCGTCAGAAGTTGATGCCGCCCAGCAGGCTGGCGAGGCTCTGCCCGCCCGCCGTGATGCTCGGGGCGATCGCCGTGCCCGCGAGATAGAAGCCGAAGAGGGCGCAGACCAGGGCGTGGGACGCCTTGAGCCCGTCCTTCTTGAAGAAGAGGAAGACGATGATGCCGAGCAGGACCACGCCTGAGATGGACAGGATCATGAGGGGTTCTCCTGGTTGTAGGGACAGTCACCATGAGTCATTCCAGGCTCACAGTAAGCATCTATGCGATAAAAGGTGCAAATGGGTGAAAAATCTGTGTTTTCACTTGACTGGAGCACGTCGGACCCTCGCGCTGCGGGGCAGTACCCTGTCGGTTCACTCGTACGGCTGACCTGGCCGTACGGGCGGAGGAGCAGCCGTACGGGCACAGCGCGTACCGGCTCGGGAACGGAAGAAAGGTGGCCCCACCGATGAGTGAGACCCCGGAAGGCATGGACCCCGAGGTCGTCGCCCTCGCGTCCAAGCTCTTCGACCTGGCACGCCAGGGGGACGCCGGCACGCTCGCCGCGTACGTCGACGCCGGCGCCCCCGTCGACCTCGCCAACGAGCAGGGCCACACCCTCGTCATGCTCGCCGCCTACCACGGCCACACCGACGCCGTGACGGCCCTCCTCGCGCGCGGTGCCGACGCCGACCGACCCAACGACCGCGGCCAGACGCCCCTCGCCGGCGCCGTGTTCAAGGGCGAGGAAGCCGTGATCCGCGCCCTCCTCGCCGGCGGCGCCGATCCGGAAGCCGGCGCTCCGTCCGCTGTGGATACCGCGCGGATGTTTGGGAAGACAGACCTCTTGGAGTTGTTCCAGAACCGGTGAACGGCCCGGGAACGGGCAGGGAACGCCGGGTGCACACGGCTCCGTAAATGTGGTCGCGGCGGCGAAACCGCTGGGTCATCATGACGACGGGCCCGCTGGGGGCCACCCCGAGAGAAGGCAGAGGACGAGGAAGATGGTCGACACCGAGCAGAAGACGACGAGCGGCTCGACATGTTGCTGCGCGGCCTAGCCGGACACCCCTCCCGGGTTCCTCCGGTCTCCCCGGGCCTTGCGGACCGTCCGGTCCCGCTGGGTCTTCCGGGCCGTCCGGTCCCGCTGGGTCGTCCGGGTCGTCCGGTCTCTCCGGACTCCGCGGTCTCCCTGGACCCTTCGGTCCTCCCGGATTCCGTGGGCTGCCCGGACCGACCGGTTGTCCTGGACCGACCGGTACTCCCGGAACCACCGGTTTTCCCGGCCCCTCCGGCCCCTCCGGCCCTTTCGGTTCCCCGGCCCGCACGGTCGCTCGGGACCGGCCGGTCAGCCCGGACTCCCTGGTCATCCGGACCCTCCGGCCGTACCGGATCGTCCGGTCGTACCGGATCGTCCGGTCGTACCGGATCGTCCGGTCGTACCGGATTGTCCGGCCATGAGGGTCACCGGCCGCCGGTCTCCGGCCACCCGGCCACGTCGACAGCTTGATGTGAGGCATTTTCCATGTTCGAACCAGTCATAGCGCCGAGCGGCACCCTGCTCGGCCTGTTGCAGAGGGGTCGCGGCGACGGCACGCTGCACGCGCTCGCCGCGCCACGCGACGAAGCCCTCGCCGCCCTCGACCACTGCGTCCTCCACGACCCGCGCCGCGACTGGCAGGTCGAGAACCGCTCCCTCTACTACGCGCGCCTCTACCTCGACCTCCGCGGCGGACTCGGGGCGGTCGAGGCCCATCTCTTCAGCGCCGACGACCACCTGGACCCGGACGAGTCACGCACCGGCCTGGCACTCGCCGTGCTCGGCCACCTCGCCTCGTACGGCCGCAGGGACGCGCTGCTGCTGCTGCGCCGCTACGCCGCGACCGGAGCCAACTGGGCGTGGGCCCTCGACGAGCTGGCCCTGCGCGACGACGACACCGCGCTGCGCGGCCTCGCCGATCCCGTCCTGGCGCGCTTCCCCGGCACGCCCGAGGGCGAGGCGGAACTCGCCGCCGCCGTCCGGGACGCCTTCGAGCCCCGGCCGTGGCGGCTGTGGGCCGAGGACCCGCGCGAGACCGTCGGCGCCCGCGTGCGGGCCGCCCGCGAGCAGGGCTCCTTCGACCGCTGGCAGCGGCAGCTGCGGCCCAGCGGCCCCCGCCCCGGCTGGAGCGTCCAGGCCGTCTTCGACTGGGCCCAGCAGGGCCTGGAGCGCGGCAGCACGCTGCACGGACCCGCCGCCCGGTGCCTCACCGCCGTCGCGGGCCCGGACGACCGGCCGCTCATTCTGGAGGCCGCCCGCAGCGGCCCAGACGGCGCCCGCTGCGCCGCCCTCCACTACCTGGCCGAGGCCCGCGACCCTGCCGTGCTCGACCTGATCGAGGCAGCCGCGAGCAGCCCCTCGTACACCGTCGCCGAAGCCGCCGTCAGCGCCTTCGAGCGCATGTGCGGCGAGGCCGCCGTCGACCGGGCCCGCGGCTGGGTCCACCGGCCCGACGCCCTCGGCACCTCCGCCGGCGGAGTGCTGGCCGCCCGCGGCGGCGCCCAGGACGCCCCGCTCGTCCTCGGCGCCCTCCGCCAGGCCGTCCGCACCGACGGCCCCGACGCCACGTCGCTGTACCCGCTCGTCGACGGAGCCGGCCGCCTGGGCATCGGCTGCGCCGCCCCCGTACTGCGCCACATCTACCGCGAGACCGCCTCCTCCGAACTGCGCGGCCGCACAGCCCGCGCCCTGGCCGCCACCGACCCCTCCTTCGCCACCGGCTTCGCCGTCGAATGTCTCTGGGACTGCGAGGAGACCACCCGCGAGGTCGCCGCCCTGCACGCCGAGACCGGGGACATACGCGTCGCCGAGCGCCTGCGCAGGCTCGCCGCCGACCCCGCCGAGGAGGACGAGGTGCAGACGGCCGTACGGAGCAGGATCGGCCCGGACGCCTCCGCCGTGTGACCGCCCTGTTCTGCTCGCCCAGTGACGCCGCCGTGCGAGGAAGCGCGACCCCCGAGACATGCCCACGCGATGACCGACCGGCGCGCGCGGAGCCCGAACGCCTTGGCGCGCGGGGGACGCGGAGCCCGAACGCCCCAGCACGCCTGGGACGCGGGGCCCAAACGCTCATGGGACGTTCCCCGCAGGGAAAGATCCAAGTCGGCCGGGGCACGCCGGGCGCGACGACAACACCCGTATGCGAGCCAGCATGCGTATGCGAGCAGGCACCCGTCTGCGTGTCGTCATCGTCACCGAGTCCTTCCCACCCGACGTCAACGGCGTGGCGCACTGCGCCCTCCAGACCGCCCGGCACCTCGCCGCCCGCGGCCACCACCCCCTGGTCATAGCTCCCACCATCGCAGCCGCCACTGACAACGGCCCCGCCGGCACGGAACCGCCCTGCCCGGTCGTCCGGGTGCCGTCCATGCCGCTGCCCGGCTATCCGCAGGTACGGGTCGCGCTGCCCAGCCGACGGGTCGGCGCCGCCATCGCCGCCCACCGGGCCGACCTCGTCCACCTGGCGAGCCCCTTCGTCCTCGGCGTGCGGGGCATGGCCGCCGCCGCACGGCTCGGCCTGCCCGCGGTCGCCGTCTACCAGACCGACCTCGGCGGCTACGCCCGTACGTACCTCGGCACCGGCGAGGGCGCCGCCTGGCGCCGTATGCGAGCCGTCCACAGCGCAGCCGACCGGACCCTCGCCCCGTCGACCGCGGCCGCACGGGACCTCGCCGGCCACGGCGTTCCCCGCGTCCGGCTCTGGCCCAGGGGCGTCGACACGGCCCGCTTCCGGCCGGACCTCCGCGACGGGACGCTGCGCCGCGAACTGGCGCCCGACGGCGAGACGATCGTCGGGTACGTGGGGCGCCTCGCGCCCGAGAAGCACGTCGAGCTGCTGGCGGGCGTGTGCGGCCTGCCGGGCGTACGGGTCGTGGTCGTCGGCGACGGGCCCAGCGAGCCCACGCTGCGGACCGCGCTGCCCGGTGCCGTGTTCCTGGGCCGGCGCACGGGCGACGACCTGGCCCGGATCTTCGCGTCGCTGGACGTCTTCGCGCACACCGGGCCGTACGAGACGTTCTGCCAGACCGTCCAGGAGGCCATGGCCGCCGGGCTCCCCGTGGTCGCGCCCGCCGCGGGCGGCCCCCTGGACCTGGTCGACCACGGCCGGACCGGGCTCCTCGTAACGCCGCACGACGCCGGCGCGCTGCGTACGGCCGTCGCCGCCCTCGCTGCCGACCCGGCGCTGCGCGGGGCGTACGGAAGGGCTGGGCGCGCTGCCGTGGAGGGGCGGACCTGGTCAGCGGTGGGCGACCAGCTCCTCGGCCACTACGCCGAGGTGCTGCACGCGCGGGCCGGGCAGGCGGTGGCCGCATGAGCGCCTCCGGAGGCCCGCCGCGCCCCGCACGGGCCCGGCGAGCGGCGGACGGCCTGCGGATCGTGCGGCTCGCCAACTTCGTCACGCCCTCGTCCGGAGGGCTGCGCACCGCCCTCGACGAGCTGGGCCGCGGCTACCTCGCCGCCGGGCACGAACCCGTCCTGATCGTTCCCGGCCCTGCGGCGAGCGACGAACTCACCCCGCAGGGCCGTGTCATCACGCTGCCCGGGGCGACCGTCCCCGGCACCGGCGGATACCGGGTACTGACCGGCCGTCGCACGCTGCGGCGGCTCCTTGAGGAGCTGGCCCCTGACCGCCTCGAAGTGTCGGACCGCACCACGCTGCGCTGGACCGGCGAATGGGCCCGCCGCGCCCGCGTACCCGCCGTCATGGTCTCCCACGAGGCCACCGACGGTGTCCTGCGCACCTGGGGCGTACCGCCCTCGGCAGCCGTACGGGCGGCGGACCGCCTCAACCGGCGCAGCGCCTGGTCCTACGCACGGATCGTCTGCACGACGCGCTGGGCCGAGCAGGAGTTCGTACGGATCGGGGCGCGGAACGTCGTCCGGGCGCCCCTCGGAGTGGACCTGCGCCGCTGCCGCCCGGACCGCCGGGACGCCGCACTGCGGGCCCACTACGCGCGCGGTGCGGACGTCCTGCTGCTGCTCTGCTCCCGCCTGTCGGTCGAGAAGCGGCCCGGCACGGCCCTGGACACGCTGGCCGCGCTACGGGCCGGCGGGGTGCGTGCCGCCCTGGTGGTCGCCGGGGACGGCCCGCTGCGCGGCGCGCTGGAGCGCAGGGCGCGGGCGCTGCGGCTGCCGGTGCGGTTCGTCGGGCACGTACGCGGGCGTGACGCGGTCGCCGACCTCCAGGCGGCGGCGGACGTGTGCCTCGCCCCCGGGCCGGCCGAGACCTTCGGGCTGTCCGCACTGGAGGCCCTCGCCTGCGGCACGCCCGTCGTCGCCAGCGCCTCCTCCGCCCTGCCCGAGGTGCTGGGCGATGCCGGGGCGGCGGCGTGCGACACACCGGCCGCCTTCGCGGCTGCCGTGTCGGTGCTGCTGGCCCGTCCCGAGACCGTACGGCGGGCCGCCGCCCGGGCGCGGGCGGAGCTGTTCGGCTGGGACCGCGCGGTCGCCGCCTTTCTGGCCGCCCACGACGCCCCACCGCCCGCCGCCTCCACGGCACGTCGGACGGCAGCGGCCCCGTGCGACGGGACGGTCCCGGATCCGGACGGCGCGAGCGGGTGGCCTGAGAGCGCCGTGGTGGCCGGGCGCCGCCTGACGTCGGCCGCGATATTGGCCGCCTCGTCCCGGCAGCCGCGCCCGGCGGGCGCCCGGGAGCAGGCCCGCCCCGACAGCACGGCCGACGGGGCGGCGGCCGCACCGGTGGCCGGGCTGGTGGCCGCCGGGTTGGTGGCCGCCGGGCTGGTGGCCCGGCGCCCCACGGCGGAGTCGGCCGCGTCGAGGCCGCAGGCCGGGCCTCGGCCGCACGATGCTCCGGCTGACGGTGGCGTGAACGGCCCTACCGAGGGCCGTTCGGTCCCCGGGCGGACGCCCGTGGCCTCTGTGCCTGCCGCATCGGCCGCGTCCACCACCCGGTCGTCCGTCGGCTCCCGCGAGGACGCGACGAAGGGGGGTGCGGTGTGACCGCCGCCCGCGACGCCCTGCACGCGCGCGAAGCGCCGTCGTCCGGCAGACCGGTGACGGTTCACCCCGCAGCCGTCCGACCCGCGGCGGCCGTGTCCCGGCCGGTTCCGTCCGATGCCGTCCGGGCCGTGCGGTTCGCCGCGCTCGGGGACTCCCTCACCGAGGGCGTCGGTGACCCCGTCGGCGGCGCGCTGCGGGGCTGGGCGGCGTTGTTGGCCGCCGGGCTCGCCGCCGAGCCGCCGCGCGCGGGGGACTTCCGGAACCTCGCCGTCAGCGGAGCCCGTACGCGGGACGTCGCCCTCGACCAGTTGCCGCGCGCCCTTGAGCACCGCCCCCACCTCGCGTCCGTGGTCGTGGGCCTCAACGACACCCTCCGCAGCACCTTCGACATCTCCCAGGTCGCCGCCGACCTGGACCACGTGCTGGGGCGCCTCGCGCGCGGGGACGCCGTGCTCCTGACGGCCTGCCTGCCCGACCCGGGCCGCATGCTGCGACTGCCCGCCCCGCTCGCCCGGCCCCTCGCCCGCCGCCAGCGGTCCGTCAACGCCGTCGTGCACGCTCTGTCCGCCCGGCACGGCGCCGTTCACCTGCACCTGGCCGACGCCGCCTGGGTCGACGACCGGGGCCTGTGGAGCGCCGACCGGCTGCACCCCGGCGAGCGCGGCCACCGCCTGATCGCCGCGCGCTTCCACGCCCTGCTGGCCGCCCACGGCCTGGCACACGGCCCCGCACCCGCCCCCGACCCCGACCAGCCGCCGCCCACGCGCGCGGACACCGCCCGCTGGCTCGCCACCGCAGGAACGGCCTGGGTGGCACGGCGGTGCCACGACCTGCTGCCGCAGCTCCTGCGCCTGGCCGGGACGGAAGCCGCGCACTGGGCGCGCGGCACCAGCACACGCCTCGACGTCCGCGCCGACCGGTCCCTGCAGGCCGCCCTCGCGGCGCTCCCGGCTCCCCGGCAGGCAGCCGGCCGGAAGCCCGGACCGGCCCCTTGTCCACAGGCGGAGCCGCTGACCGCCTTGCGGGGAACAATGGGGGAATGACCGGACGCTGGGAGTTCTGGATCGACCGGGGCGGCACGTTCACCGATATCGTGGCCAGGCGCCCCGACGGCACCCTGGCCACCCGCAAACTGCTCTCGCACAACCCCGAGCGGTACCGTGACGCGGCCGTCGCCGGCATCCGCCGCCTCCTCGGACTCGGCCCGGACGAGCCCGTACCCGCCGACCGCGTCGCCGGCGTCAAGATGGGCACCACGGTCGCCACGAACGCCCTCCTGGAGCGCCGCGGCGAGCCGACCGTCCTCGTCACCACCGAAGGCTTCCGGGACGCCCTGCGCATCGCCTACCAGAACCGGCCCCGCATCTTCGACCGCCGCATCCTCCTCCCCGAAGCCGTCTACGACCGGGTCGTCGAAGTGCCGGAGCGCATCGACGCGCACGGCACCGTCGTACGCCCCCTCGACCTGGACACGGTCGCCGCGCACCTCAAGTCCGCCCGCGGCGACGGCTTCACCTCCGCCGCCGTCGTCCTCCTGCACGGGTACCGCCATCCCGCCCACGAGCAGCGCATCGCCGAAGCAGCGCGCGCCCTCGGCTACACCCAGGTCTCCTGCTCCCACGAGGTCAGCCCGCTCATCAAGCTCGTCCCACGCGGGGACACCACGGTCGTCGACGCCTACCTGTCCCCGATCCTCCGCCGCTACGTCGACGAGGTCGCCGCCGAACTCCCCGGTGTCCGGCTGATGTTCATGCAGTCCAACGGCGGCCTGCGCGAAGCCGCCCACTTCCGCGGCAAGGACGCGGTGCTGTCAGGGCCCGCAGGCGGCGTCGTCGGCATGGCCCGTACGTCCGGCCAGGCCGGCTTCGACCGGGTCATCGGCTTCGACATGGGCGGCACCTCCACCGACGTGTCGCACTACGCGGGCGAGTTCGAACGGGAACTCGGCACGCAGGTGGCCGGGGTACGGATGCGCGCCCCCATGATGAACATCCACACCGTGGCCGCCGGCGGCGGCTCCGTCCTGCACTTCGACGGCCAGCGCTACCGCGTCGGCCCCGACTCCGCCGGAGCCGTCCCCGGTCCCGCGTGCTACCGCCGCGGCGGGCCGCTCACCGTCACCGACGCCAACGTGATGCTCGGCCGCATCCAGCCCGCCCACTTCCCCGCGGTGTTCGGCCCCGACGGCGACCAGCCCCTCGACGCCGACGTCGTACGGGAACGCTTCACGAGCCTGGCCGACGAGGTGAGGCGCCGCACCGGCATCCGCCGCAGCCCCGAGGAGGTCGCCGCCGGGTTCCTGGACATCGCCGTCCTCAACATGGCCAACGCCGTCAAGAAGATCTCCGTCCAGCGCGGCCACGACGTCACCCGCTACGCCCTGACGAGCTTCGGCGGCGCGGGCGGCCAGCACGCCTGCGCCGTCGCGGACGCACTCGGCATCGACTCCGTGCTCGTACCGCCCCTCGCCGGCGTCCTCTCCGCGTACGGCATCGGCCTCGCCGACGCCACCGCCATGCGCGAACAGTCCGTCGAGGCGGAGCTCAACGACAGTTTCCACGCGCGCGTGGAAACCCTGTGCACCGAACTGGCCGACCGCACGAGGGCCGAACTCCGCGCCGACGGCGTCCCCGACAGCGCGATCACCACCCACGCGCGCGTGCTCGTGCGCTACGCGGGGACGGACGCGACCCTCCCCGTACCGCTGGACACCGCGACCGCCATGGGCGAGGCCTTCACGGCGGCGCACCGCGCCCGCTATGCCTTCACCATGGACAAGCCCCTGGTCGTCGAGGCCGTCTCCGTCGAGGCCGTGGGGAGCGCGGGCCCGCACGGACCGGTGGCCACCGAGCAGCCGCCCCGCGAAGGCCCGCTGCGTCCCCGCGCGACCGTCCCCGTGCACCTGGACGGCCGGCGCACCGACACGCCCCTGTACCACCGCGAGGACCTGCGCCCCGGCGACACCGTCCCCGGCCCCGCCGTGATCGCCGAGGCCGACGCCACAACGGTCGTCGACCCCGGCTGGCAGGCCACGGCCGCCGACACCGGCCACCTCTCGCTGCTCCGCGTCACCCCCAGGCCCGGCCGCACCGCCGTCGGCACGGACGTCGACCCCGTCCTCCTGGAGGTCTTCAACAACCTCTTCATGTCCATCGCCGAGCAGATGGGCGTACGCCTGGAGAACACCGCCCACTCCGTCAACATCAAGGAACGCCTCGACTTCTCCTGCGCCCTGTTCGACCCCGCAGGCAACCTCATCGCCAACGCGCCCCACATCCCCGTCCACCTCGGCTCCATGGGCGAGTCCATCAAAGAGGTGCTGCGCCGCAACGGGGACACCATGCGGCCCGGCGACGTCTACGCCATCAACGACCCGTACCACGGCGGCACGCACCTGCCGGACATCACCGTCGTCACCCCGGTCCACGGTCCGCACGGCGGGCCGCTGCGCTTCCTCGTCGCCTCCCGCGGCCATCACGCCGAGATCGGCGGCATCACACCCGGCTCCATGCCCGCCTTCAGCCGCACGATCCACGAGGAGGGCGTCCTCTTCGACAACTGGCTGCTGGTGCGGGACGGCCGGCTCCGCGAGGAGGAGACCCGCGAACTCCTCACCACCGCGCCGTACCCCTCGCGCGACCCCGACACCAACCTCGCCGACCTGCGCGCCCAGATCGCCGCCAACGAGAAGGGCATCGAGGAACTCCACCGCATGGTCGACGAGTTCGGCCTCGACGTCGTCCACGCCTACATGAGGCACGTACGCGACAACGCCGAGGAGTCCGTGCGGCGCATCATCGCCACCCTCCACGACGCCGCGTACCGCTACGAGACCGACGCCGGTGCCGTCATCAACCTCACCCTGCGCGTCGACCGCGAACGCCGCAGCGCCGTCCTCGACTTCACCGGCACGTCACCGCAGCAGCCGGGCAACACCAACGCCCCCACATCGGTCGTGATGGCGGCGGTCCTGTACGTCTTCCGCACGCTCGTCGCCGACGACATCCCGCTCAACAGCGGCTGCCTGGAGCCCCTGGAGGTCCGCGTTCCGGACGGCTCGATGCTCGCCCCGGCCTACCCGGCGGCGACCGTCGCGGGCAACGTCGAGACGTCCCAGGCGGTGACCGGCGCCCTGTACGCGGCCCTCGGTGTCCAGGCGGAGGGCTCCGGCACCATGAACAACGTCTCCTTCGGCAACGACCGCGTCCAGTACTACGAGACGGTCGCGAGCGGCTCCGGCGCGGGCGACGGCTTCGACGGCGCCGACGCCGTCCAGACCCACATGACCAACTCCCGCCTGACCGACCCCGAGGTGCTGGAGTGGCGCTACCCGGTGCGGGTCGAGTCCTTCGCGGTACGGGAGGCCAGCGGCGGCCGGGGCCGCTGGCACGGCGGCAACGGCGCCGTCCGCCGCATCCGGTTCCTGGAGCCGATGACGGTCACCCTCCTCACCGGCCACCGCCGCGTCCCCCCGTACGGCATGGCAGGCGGCCACCCGGGCGCCCTCGGCGCCAACGCCGTCGAACGCGCCGACGGCACCCTGGAACCCCTGGACGGTGTCGCCACAGTGGACGTTCACCCGGGCGACGTCCTGATCGTCACCACCCCGGGAGGCGGCGGTTACGGCACCCCACCGACCGCCGTGTGAGAACCGGAACCGGCCACTGCGCGGCACCTTTCACCCCGCCACCACGAACCGCACCCGCGTCCCCGGCACCGCCTGGGCCGCCCTCGCCAGATCCCTCTCGCGCACGACGGCGACGACCGGATACCCCCCGGTCGTCGGATGGTCCGCCAGGAACACCACCGGCCGCCCGTCCGGCGGCACCTGCACCGCCCCCAGCACCATGCCCTCACTCGGCAGCTCGCCCGCGACGGCACGCTCCAGAGCGGGCCCCTCCGTACGCAGCCCGATCCGATTGGACGCGGCCGACACCCGGTACGCGCCGGTGGTGAGCGTCCGCAGTGCCCGCCCCGTGAACCAGTCGTCCCGGGGGCCGAGCCGCACCCGCAGCACCACCTCCCCGGCCACACCCGCCCACGGCACCCCGTCGCACACCGGCACCCCCGCCCCCGGCCGCCCGAGCGGCAGCACCGCCCCGTCGGCGAGCGGCTCAGGCCCCAGCCCCGACAGGAGATCCGTCGACCGGCTGCCGAGCACCGGCTCGACGGCGACACCCCCCGCGAACGCCACGTACGACCGCACGCCCCGCACCGCCGCGCCCACCTCCAGCACCGCACCCGCCGGCACCCGCACGGCCGCCCCCCACGCCGCGGGCCGCCCGTCCACCGTGACCGGGCACGGCGCACCGCCCACCGCCACGGTCACCGCGCACCGCGGACGCACCGCGCACCCGGTGAGGGTCGTCTCCAGCACGGCCGCGCCGACCGAATTGCCCACCAGCCGGTTGGCCAGCCCTGCGGCCCCCGGGTCCAGCGCACCCGAACGCGGCACCCCCAGATGGGCGTGGCCGAACCGCCCCCGGTCCTGCACCGTGGTCAGCGCCCCGGCCCGTACGACCGCGAAGGCCCGGTCCGTCACACCCCCTCCCGTACGAACCGCACCCGGGCCCCCGGCGTCAGCAGCGCGGCCGGCTCCCGCCCGGGGTCCCACAGCACCGCGTCCGTCGTACCGACGATCTGCCACCCACCGGGCGACGACCGCGGATACACGCCCGTGTACGGCCCGGCCAGCGCCACCGACCCGGCGGGCACAGCGGTCCGCGGCGTGGCCCGCCTCGGTACCTCGTACCGCTCGGGCAGCCCGGTCAGATAGCCGAACCCCGGCGCGAACCCGCAGAACGCCACCCGGTACTCGCCCGCCGCATGGACCCGCCCCACCTCCCCGGGCGCCACCCCCCACACCGCGGCCACCTCGGCCACATCAGGACCGTCGTACCGGACCGGCACCTCCACCACCGGCTCCACGCGCGCGTGCAGCGGCTCCGGCCGCCACCCGGCTATCCGCGCGGCCAGCGCCCGCGGCTCGTCCACCCCGTCCAGCAGCACCGTGCGCGCCGCGGGCACCACCTCCCGTACCGCCGGCAGCGCCCCCGCAGCCCGCCGCCTCAGCACCTCGGCATGGAAGGCCCGCGCCTCCTCCCCGCCGCCGAACTCCACCAGCAGCGCCCTCTCACCCACCTCCCGCACCCTCATACGAATGCCTCCACGCGCACACCCGACTCCTCAAGCCGCGCCCGCACCCGCCGGGCAAGCTCCACCGACCCCGGTGTGTCGCCGTGCAGACACAGCGACCGCGCCCGCACCGGCACCGACCGCCCGCAGTGCGAGGTGACCACCCCGAACCGCGCCATCGACACCGACCGCTCCACCACCGCCCCCGGGTCGTGCAGCACCGCGCCCTCCCGGCCGCGCGGCACCAGGGTGCCCTCGGCCGTGTACGCCCGGTCCGCGAACGCCTCGGTGACGACCGGCAGCCCCGCCTTCTCGGCCGCCCGGTGCACCCGTGAGCCGGGCAGCCCCAGCAACGGCAGCCGCTCACCGGTCAGCAGCACCCCCTCCACCACGGCCTGCGCCTGCTCCTCGTCGTGGACCACCCGGTTGTAGAGCGCGCCGTGCGGCTTCACGTACGACACCCGAGCTCCGGCCGCCCGCGCGAACACCTCCAACGCACCGATCTGGTACGCCACCTCCGCCGCCAGCTCCTCCGCCGGCACATCCATGGCGCGCCGCCCGAACCCGGCCAGGTCCCGGTAGGAGACCTGGGCCCCGATCCGGACCTCCCGCTCGGCCGCCAGCGCGCACACACGCCGCATCGTGGCCGCGTCCCCGGCATGGAAGCCGCAGGCCACGTTGGCGCTGGTGACGACGGACAGCAACTGCTCGTCGTCGGTCAGCCGCCAGCGCCCGAAGCCTTCCCCGAGGTCGGCGTTCAGATCGATCGAAGCCCAGGTCACACCCGTCAACTCCTCACACTCATCCGTACGTTCACACCAGTTCCCGGCCCCGCGTCTCGGGCAGGCCCAGCAGCGCCAGCACGGCGATCCCGTAACCCACCGCACCGAACACCAGGGCCCCGCCCACGCCCCAGCTGTCCGCGAGGAAGCCCACCAGCGTCGGGAAGAACGCCCCCACGGCACGGCCCGTGTTGTACGTGAACCCCTGCCCCGTGCCGCGCACCGCCGTCGGGTACAGCTCCGCCAGGAAGGAACCGAACCCGCTGAAGATGGCCGACATGCAGAACCCGAGCGGGAAGCCCAGGACGAGGACCAGGCCGTCGGCGCCGGCCGGGATGTTCGTGTAGGCGAGGATGCACACGGCGGACAGCACGGCGAAGAGCACGATGTTCCGCTTCCGGCCCAGCCGGTCGGTGAGATGCCCACCGGTCAGATAGCCGATGAAGGCACCGGATATCAGGAACGCCAGATAGCCTCCGGTGCCCACCACCGTCAGTCCACGCTCGGTCTTCAGATACGTCGGCACCCACGTGGCCAGGGTGTAGTAGCCGCCCTGCACACCGGTCGACAGGAGGACCGCGAACAGCGTGGTCCGCACCAGCGGCGGGCGGAAGATCACGGTGAACGAGCCCCTTTCGGCGCTGGTCCTGCGTATTTCGGCGGCCTGCGGTGCGTCCTCCACGTTCCGCCGGATGTAGACCACCAGCAGCGCGGGCAGCGCGCCCGTCCAGAACATCACCCGCCACGCGGTGTCCGCGTCGAGGAAGTGGAACACCAGTGTGTAGACGATCACGGCGAGTGCCCAGCCGGCCGCCCACGCACTCTGGACGCCGCCCAGAGTGCGGCCCCGGTGCTTGGTGGAGGCGTACTCGGCCACCAGGATCGCGCCGACCGCCCACTCGCCGCCGAAGCCCAGCCCCTGCAGGGCGCGGAAGACCAGCAGCGTGCCGTAGTCGGTCGCGAAGCCGCACGCCACGGTGAACACGGCGTAGGTGATCACTGTCACCATCAGCGCCTTCACCCGGCCGATCCGGTCGGCGAGTATCCCCGCGAGCGCCCCGCCGACCGCCGACACGACCAGCGTGACGGTGGTCAGCAGCCCCGTCTGGCCGCTGTCCAGGCTGAAGTACGCGGCGATCGCCACCATGCTCAGCGGCAGCGTGAAGAAGTCGTACGAGTCCAGCGCGTAGCCGCCGAACGCACCGCCGAACGCCCGCCGGCCGCGCGGGCCGAGGGCGCGCAGCCAGCCGAACGGACGGGAGTCGTCGTCGAGTCGGGATTCGGATGTCTTCTCGGTCTGGGTCGTACTCATCTGCACCTCGCAGAACGGAGAGGAGCGTGCCTGAGTGGATCCGTGCAGTGCCCGACAACGTAGAGGATTGTTGAACGATCCGACAAGGCTTGTGGAAAACCTGCTCTGCGTCCCGTATCCGCCCGCACCCCGCCCGCCCGGCACCGACGGATCTACGATGGCGACGGAACCGAGAGCACACGCGGCGCAGGCGCGGAGAAGGGATCGCCGGTGGCAACGACGGGCGGCGGACTGGCGGACGACCGCGCGCTCCTGGGGCGCACGAGCACGGCCGAGCGGGTCGCGGACATCCTGCGGACCCGGATCGCCGAGGGCTACTTCCCCCCGGGCACCCGGCTGTCGGAGGACAGCATCGGCGGTGCGCTCGGCGTCTCCCGCAACACCCTGCGCGAGGCGTTCCGCCTGCTCACCCACGAACGGCTGCTCGTCCACGAGCTCAACCGCGGGGTGTTCGTACGGCTCCTCGCCGTCGAGGACGTCGAGGACCTCTACCGCACCCGCCGGCTCGTCGAATGCGCCGTCGTCCGGGGCCTGGGCGAACCGCCGTTCGCGCTCGCGTCGCTGAGTGCCGCGGTCGCCGAAGGGCAGCAAGCGGCCGAGCACGGCGACTGGACGGGCGTCGCGACGGCGAACATCCACTTCCATCGTGAACTGGTCGCGCTCGCCGGCAGCGAACACACCGACGAACTCATGCGCCGCGTCCTCGCCGAACTACGGCTCGCCTTCCACGCGGTGGACGAACCCCGCGAACTCCACGAGCCTTATCTCGCCCGAAACCAGGAGATTCTGGACGCCCTGCGAGTGGGGGAGCGTACCCGCGCCGAACAACTCCTGGCCGACTACCTCGACGACTCCCGCAGCCGGCTCGTCGACGTGTACGCACGCCACGTCACCGACGGCGGCCGCTAGGTCGCGTCCCCACGTCGTACGAAGGTCACGCGCCGCCGCACGACCCGCGCCGTTTCGACCGCTGTCAGTGTCAGCACCTACTCTGTGCAGCGTGACTTCGCCTGCCCCGACGGAACCGACGGAACTCGTTCCGCCCCAGCTCAGCGCGGGGCCGCGGCCCGCGCAGGGCCCGGCCGCCGACGAAGGACTGGCGCGGCGCCTCCGCGCGCTCGCCTGCACTGCGCCGCTCCACGACCTCGACGCCCGCAAGGCGAACCTGGCGGGGGAGTACTCGGTCTACGCCATGGCCGAAGTCGCCCTCGCCGCGATCGACCTCGTCACGCTCCACATGGACTTCGACACGGGCGCCGACCACGAACAGATCGTCGCCCGGCTGCTGCCCCGCGTCGCCGCGCAGGCTCCGCGGCGCCCCGCCGCGGAGCACGAGCGGGTCGCCCGCTGGGTCCTGGAGAACCTGATCAACGTCGGCAGCGTCGACCGAGGCTTCCGCGCCGTCTACGGCACCTTCGGGCCCGACGGCGTGTACGTCCGCCGCGACTACGACTTCAAGCTCCTCGAAGAGGTCCCCGGCTACGGCGGCGGTGTCTACCTCCGCACCACCGACGAGGCCGTCAACGTCCTGGTCGGAGCCCTCGACACGGACGTCACCAGCGCCCAGATCGCCGCCGAAGTCAAACTTGAGGTCCTGATCAGCAGGGGCCGTCTCGCCGACGCCCAGCTCGCCGCCGAACAGGCGCGCTACCGCACCGTGCAGTACGCGGAGACCCTCCGCAAGACCCTGGAGGCCACCCGGCGCAATGTCCGCGCGGTCGACTGGCTCAGCGCCGTACCCGACATGATCGACGAGGCCCTCGCCCACGTCGCCGACCGGTACCGCCACGAGAACGCGATCCTCACCAACATCCGCAAGGCCCGCGACGAGGCCGAGGACCCCGAGCACAAGCGGCGCGCCGCCGAGCTGGTCGACATCGTCAAGGACTGCATCCGCCGCCACACCCAGCTCCAGTCCCGCCTCCTCGAAGCCGGCCCCCTCTTCCGCGCCGAACAGGACCGCCAGGCCTTCGCCCAGCCCGCCACCCGCACCGGCCTCGACCTGTACGGCCAGCTGGTCGCCCCCCTGCTGCCCCTCCCCGTCGAGCAGGCCACGCGCGTCACCGACGCCTACTTCGCGCGCGGTACGGGCCTGCGCACCCCCGGCTCCGTCCGCATGGGCGACCTGATCGACCTGCTCCTCACCCCGCCCATGGAGCGCGAACACCTCGGCGCCGAGATGCCCGAACCCGACCTGATCGCCACACCCGACGACAGCCGCTTCAGCGAGGAGCAGCTGGCGACGGCCATGGAGCTGCTCGACCTGGAGCACGACGCACCGCGCCGCCTCTCCGGACTCCTCGCCGAGGCCCGCCGCCGCGGCGGCTCCGACCTCGCCTACCTGGTCGCCCTCCTCGCCGTCCACGCGGCCAGCCCCCCGGTCGGCACCGCCTACCGGCAGGGCGAGGAACGCCTGCTGTTCGCCGTCGACGACGGCACCGAGCTCGACGACCCCGAGTTCGGCGGCGCCGACCTCATCGTCGGTACGGCCCTCCTCGACGCGGCCGGCATGGCCGCCGCCCGCACGGACACGGCATGAGCCCCACCGCCCTCCGTAACCTCATCCGCACCAAGGAGCCCCAGCCGTGAGCGACCACCACGCCGAGCACCCCGACGCGTGGAGCGACCCGGACGCCC
>NZ_JABWDV010000274.1 GCF_013362995.1 Streptomyces sp. TRM64462
GCACCAGACCCGGCCCGACACACCGCCGACGACAACAGCCCCCGCGAACGCACCCCCGAACAGGTCCGGGCCCGTATGACCGCCTACCGCGACGGCTGGGCCCGCGGCGGCGGCCGGACGCCCGGACCCGCACACCGCCCCGACACACCGCACGCCACCGAAGGAGACGAAGGATGATCGAGCACGAGAGGCCGGCCGCACGGCGGCGCCACGCCTCCGGCGGCCTCGACTGGCTGCTGGACGACCTCGCCTCACGCGTGCACGACGTGCGCCACGCCGTCGTCCTCTCCAACGACGGCCTGCCCGTGGGCGCCTCCAGCGAACTCGGCCGCGCCGACGCCGAGCACCTGGCCGCCGTGGCCTCCGGCTTCCACAGCCTCGCCAAGGGAACCGGCCGCCACTTCGGCGCCGGCGGCGTCCGCCAGACGATGGTCGAGATGGACGAAGCGTTTCTCTTCGTCGTCTCCGCCGGCGACGGGTCCTGCCTCGCCGTCCTGAGCGCGGCGTCCGCCGACATCGGACTCATCGCATACGAGATGGCCCGCCTCGTCAAACGCGTCGGCGAGCACCTCCACACCCCGCCCCGCTCGCCCGAGCTCCACGCCGCCACACCACACGCGGCCGGCTGACGGAAGGCGGCACGGCACCATGATCCCGCGGAACAGCGACACCGACCCACCGGGTGCCCGGCGCGCAGGAAGCAGCCGCTGGTACGACGCCGAAGCCGGCCCCCTCGTACGGCCCTACGCCATGACGGGCGGCCGCACCCGGCCAGGGCCCCACGCCGTCCGGTTCGACCTCATCGCCCTTGTCACCGCGGTCGACGAGCCCGGCCCGCACGACCCACCGGACACGTCCGACGAAACCCTCCTCGGCCCCGAACACCGCACCCTTCTCGCGCTCTGCCGAGCCGACACCCAGTCGGTCGCGGACCTCGCGGCCGAAGCCGATCTGCCGGTCGGCGTCATCCGCGTCCTCCTGGGCGACCTCATCGAAGCCGGCCACGTCCTCGTCACGCGGCCCGTACCGGCCGCACAGCTGCCCGACGAACAGCTCCTGAGAGAAGTGATCAATGGCCTCCGTGCCCTCTGACACCGACACCCTGGCCCTGAAGATCCTCGTGGCCGGCGGCTTCGGCGTCGGCAAGACGACGCTCGTCGGAGCCGTCAGCGAGATCCGGCCGCTGCGCACCGAGGAACAGCTCACCGAGGCCGGCCGGACGGTCGACGACACCGGGGGAGTGGACCGCAAGACGACCACGACCGTGGCCATGGACTTCGGCCGCATCACCATCCGCTCGGGCCTGTCGCTCTACCTGTTCGGCACACCCGGCCAGGACCGCTTCTGGTTCCTCTGGGACGAGCTGGCCCAAGGCGCCCTGGGAGCGGTCGTCCTCGCCGACACGCGGCGCCTCCAGGACAGCTTCCCCGCCGTCGACTACTTCGAGCACCGCCGCATCCCGTTCGTCGTCGCCGTCAACTGCTTCCCCGGAGAGCGCGCGTACGGCGCGCACGACGTCGCCGCCGCCCTCGACCTCGACCGTGGCACCCCCGTCGTCCTGTGCGACGCCCGCGACCGCGACTCCGGCAAGGAGGTGCTGATCCGCCTCGTCGAACACGCCGGCCGGGTCCACACGGCCCGCCTCCTCGACTCGGTCTCCTCCTGAGCCCTGTCCGGGGGCGTGCTTGCCCCGCCCACATCCGTGGGTAAGGCTTACGCCGATACGGGGAAACGGGGACATACGAAAACGGGGAGGACCGAGCATGGCGCTCGACAAGGAACTCGACTGGCTCCTGGACGACCTGACCAAGCGTGTGGCACACATACGGCACGCCCTCGTGCTGTCGAACGACGGACTGGTGACGGCCGCCAGCAGCGGACTCGCCAGGGAGGACGCCGACCATCTCGCCGCCGTCTCCTCGGGCCTGCACAGCCTCGCCCGGGGCGCCGGCCGTCACTTCAAGGTCGGGCAGGCCCGCCAGACGATGGTCGAGTTCGACGACGCGTTGCTCTTCGTGACCGCCGCCGGCGAAGGCAGCTGCCTGTGCGTGCTGGCGTCCGCCGACGCGGACGTCGGCCATGTCGCCTACGAGATGACACTGCTCGTCAACCGGGTCGGCGAACACCTCGCGGTCGCCGCACGCCGGCCTTCCGCCCGGCACACGCCGTAGGCCGCGCATCGACCGCCCCGCCGGTTTTCCACAGGCCGAGCGGACACGGCACCCCCGGCGCTACCTTCGTCACAGAAAGTAGTCGTACGGAACGGGGGAGGCCGCCATGACGGTCGAACACACCACGCGCACCCTGGCCCAGGGACGGGCCGCACAGGAACTCGCCCTGCGAAGGACCGAGTTCGAACTCGCGGTCCAGCTCGGCCACGTCCGCACCGTGCCCGCCACCACCGGCGGCCGCCGACGGGTCCCGCAGGAGGAGATCGACCGCCTGCGCGCGGAGCCGGACTTCCCGGGCGGACTGCACGACCGCGTCCGCACGGTCGGCACCGCCCAGGCCGCCGAACTCGCCCGGATCAGCGGCGACCGGTTCACCCGGCTCGCCAGAACCGGGCACTTCACTCCGGTCTCCTACTACCTCAACCGGTATCGCGCCGTCGTCTGGCTCTACCTCGCCTGCGAGGTGCGGGACGCGGCGGCCCGCCACCGGGAGCTGCTCACCGGCCGGATGCCGGACGCCCTGCGGGACCTGCTGCGCACCGGCCACGACGCCCGCCCGCGCGCCTGGCGCGACCGGCGCCTCCAGCTCCTCGTCCGGCAGGCGGACGGCCCGTGGGCGCGCGCGGCCGCTATCGCCTCGTTCCTCGACCCGGGCCAACTGGCCGAAGTAGTGGCCGACCCGTACGAGCGGACGCACCTGGAGCTGCTGCGCCCCGCACCACCACCCGGCCATCCACAGTCGGCCGCCGCCCGCGACATCGCCGACCGGCTGCTCCGCGCCGCCGACCCGGACGAGATCCTCAGCTTCCGGACCCGCCTCACCGAGGCCCTGCGCCAGGCCAGAGCGGCCGCCCCGGCGCCCCGCCCCGAGCCGGCCGCACGACCACCGGCCACGGACATCCCGGTCGCGGCGTCTTCTGCGGAGACCGGCACCCCGTGCACCGGGCGCCGAGTCGCGCCCCGGCGCCGCACGGGACTTCTGGCACGGCTCGGCCTGCGGCGGACACGCGCGGGCTGACGGCAGTGCTCAGGAACCGGCGCGCGGAACGACCGTCGACGGCCGGGGCCACCCGGTGCGCGTCCGTCATGACGACCAGGTAGTTGCGCCGCGCGTACGGCCCCCCCGTGTGGTGCGCGGGGTGCGGGTGGTGGGCGGGGCGGGCAGCATGGGCGTATGTTGCTGGCTCGACTTGCCGATGTGTCCGAGCAGGTTGCCGCGACGGCGGCCCGGTCGCGCAAGATCGGTGTGCTGGCCGATCTGTTCGGCGGGACGCCGCCCGAAGAGGTGCCGCTGGTCATCGCCTATCTGGCCGGGCGCCTCCCGCAGGGGCGCATCGGCATCGGCTGGAGCACGCTCAGACATCAGGTTCCGCCTGCCGACCGCGCCACGCTCACCGTCACGGGCACCGATGACGCCCTCACCGCGCTCGCGCGGCTCGCCGGGCCGGGTTCCCAGGCCGCGCGGCAGCGCCAGGTGCGGGACCTGATGGCCGCCGCCACCGCGCCCGAGCAGCGGTTCCTGCTCCGCCTCCTCACGGGCGAGGTCCGGCAGGGCGCCCTCGACGCCATCGCACTCGAAGGCGTCGCGGCGGCCGCCGGCGCGCCCGCCGCCGACGTCCGCAGGGCGGTCATGCTCGACGGCTCACTGCCGCGTGTCGCCCAGGCCGTGCTCGCGGAGGGACCGGCCGCTCTCCAGCGGTTCAGACTGCGCGTCGGCACGCCCGTCCAGCCGATGCTCGCCCACACAGCGAAGAGCGTCGCCGACGCGCTCGCCACCCTCGGGCCGTGCGCCGTCGAGGAGAAGCTCGACGGCATCCGCGTCCAGGTCCATCGCTCGGGTGACGACATCCGGATCTACACCCGGTCCCTCGACGACATCACCGACCGCCTCCCCGAGGTCGGCGAGGCGGCCCGCCGGCTGGAGGGCGACGCGTTCATCCTGGACGGCGAGGTCATCGCACTCGACGCGGAGGGCCGCCCGGTGGCGTTCCAGGACACCGCGTCGCGTGTCGGCTCACGCGTCGACGTGGCCGCGGCGGCGGCAGCTCGCCCGGTGTCGCCGGTGTTCTTCGACGTACTCGCCGCCGACGGCGCCGTACTCCTCGACCTGCCCGGACATGAACGGCACAGGGCCCTCGCCCGCCTCGTCCCCGAACCGTTGCGCGTACGCCGTACCGTCGTCACCGATCCCGCCGACCCCGCGCAGCGCGAGCGAGCCGAGACGTTCTTCGCCGACACGCTGCGCCGCGGCCACGAAGGCGTCCTCGTCAAGGCCCTCGACGCCGCCTACAGCGCGGGCCGTCGCGGCCGCTCCTGGCTCAAGGTCAAGCCCGTCCACACCCTCGACCTCGTCGTGCTCGCCGCCGAATGGGGCCACGGCCGCCGCACCGGCCTGCTGTCCAACCTCCACCTGGGCGCCCGCACGGCCGACGGCGGCTTCGTCATGCTCGGCAAGACCTTCAAGGGCCTGACCGACACCATGCTCGCCTGGCAGACCGACCGCCTTCGCGAACTGGCCGTCGGCGACGACGGCTTCACCGTCCACGTACGCCCCGAACTCGTCGTCGAGATCGCATACGACGGCCTCCAGCGCTCCACGCGCTACCCGGCCGGGATCACCCTGCGCTTCGCCCGTGTCGTACGCCACCGCCCCGACAAACCCGCGGACCAGGCCGACACCGTCGAACAGATCCTGGCCGGCACCCCTCACTCCCGCATCGTGTAGCGGTGCCGCGCCCACAGCGGCAGCACGAACCACGCCACCAGATACCAGGCCGTGACCCCGCCCACGAGCCACGGCACGAACGGGTCGTCCGTCGCGACCCGCAGCACCAGGAACAGCGCCGAGATCATCGTCGCCAGCAGCAGGAGGAGCCCCAGGAACGTCAGCCGCGACGCCCACGACACGGTCTGCGGCTTGATGCGCCGCCCCGAGACGATCCGGTGGAACGACACCGGCCCGATCAGTGCCCCGGTAGCCGCCGCGGCGAGCACGATCGTCGTGATGTACACGGACCTGTCCGCCCGGGACAGTTCCACGAAGCGCGGCGTGAAGACCACCGTCAGCAGAAAGCCGAAAAGGATCTGCACACCCGTCTGCGCGACACGGATCTCCTGGACGAGCTCGCCCCACTGACGGTCGGCCCGTTCCTCAGGTGTCTCGTGCCGCCCCCGCCACAAGCCCACCTCTTCGGCCGCCCCCGGACCGGAACCGGATCCTCTCGCCCCGGAGCCCGCACCACCCCCGGAACCAGACGCCCCCGCACCGGAGCCCCCGGCCCCCGCGCCCGGTCCGCCGCCGTGCTTCCGTCTCGGCATACCGGCCTCCCGCAGTCCGTCCCACTCACCTTCGTAACCCGCCCCGCCTCACCCAGCCACCCGACCCGCGCGCCCCCGCACCTCAGCCACCGGCCACCACCGGCCCGCCGATACGCCCACGCTGATACGCCCGCACTGATACGCCCACCCCGATACGGCACCCGAAGGAAGCCCCCGGGTGTCGCGCCCTGGCAACGCGCCCCGCCGCGCCCACGCGCCCATGCTCGTACGCACACCCCGCACCGAACACCCGCACCACAGCCCCCCGCACACCAAGCCCCGCACGCCAAGCCCCACACTCCACACCCTGCGCCGAACGGGCGGCGTCTCCTGGGAACGGAACGGAGGAGCGACATGACCCGCGCCGCGGTCTTCGACGTCGACGGCACCCTCGCCGACACCAACCACCTCCATGTGACCACCTGGTGGGAGGCCTTCCGGCAGGCCGGCCACCACGTACCGATGCACGCCGTGCACCGGGCGATCGGCCTCGGCTCCGAGGACCTGATCGAGCACGTCCTCGGCCCCGACCGCGACCGGAGCCGCGACGCCGCCCTCAGCGCCGCGCACACCACCCTCTACGGGACGTACTCCGACCGGCTGCCCGCCTTCCGCGACGCGGGGAAGCTCCTGCGGACGCTGGCCGCCCGCGGCTGGACCGTCGTCCTCGCCACGTCCGCCGCGGAGGCGGAGCTCTCGGCGCTGCGCCGCGCCATCGACGCGGACGACGCCATCAGCGCCACCGCCGGCGCGGCCGACGTCGAGGAGGGCAAGCCCGCCCCCGACCCGGTCCGCCTGGCGCTGGAACGGGCCGGCACCTCCGCCGACCGCTCCGTCTTCGTCGGCGACACGGTGTGGGACATGAAGGCGGGCACCCGGGCCGGCGTGACCTGCGTCGGCCTGCTGTGCGGGGGCGTCCCCCGCGCGGACCTCACCGCCGCCGGAGCGGCCGCGCTCTACGCCGACCCCGCCGACCTGCTGGCCCGCCTCGACAGCAGCCCCTTCGGCGCCACCTCGCCCCCGGCGTGATCCTCGTCCCGGGCGTGATCCTCGTCCCGGGCGTCGTCCTCGCCACGGGCACCGTCCTGATGGACCCGCGGCGTCACTTCCCGAGTTCCCGCTCGAGTTCCGCCTTGTTCATGGACGAGCGGCCGTGGACGTTCCGCCGCTTCGCCTCCTCGTACAGCTGGTCGTACGTCAGGCCCTGGGAGCCGCTGTGCGAGCGCTGCCCGCCGCGCTTGGACGACGACGTGTCCTGTGTGGACGTCTTGCTGGCCTTCTTGGACTCGCCGCTGCGGGCACGTTCCTTGTTCACCGTCCGCGCGGCGATCTCCTTGGCGCGCCGCTCGCTCTCACCGCGTTCCCTCGCGCTCTCCTTGATGTGTTCGTACTGCCGTTCACGCTTGGAGCTCGATCCTGCCGGCATGGCGCTTCCTCCTTGTGTCCGGTCCTTCTCACCCCGTACCAGGCACCCACTGCTCCAAACGCACCCGCCATCCGTCGGATCGCGGCGGCCCGGAGTGGCAGGACGGTGCCGTTCATGGCGCTATGGGGGTACGGGGAGAGACGAAGACCGGACCGACCTGGAGAGCGCCATGGCGAGCGACCGTACGAAGAACCACCCCGCCGACTGCGATGTCACCGTCCAGCTCAGCGAATGCGGCCGCACCGACGCCGAGGCGGTCTTCGACGCGCTCGACCACGTCTTCGAGGGCTGCGAGGACGTCGCCCCGGCGCCGCTGCCCGCCGCGGGACCCGAACCCACCGTGTGGACGGCCACCTTCGACAGCTCGGCCCACTCGGGAGAACCGGTCGGGCCTCCGCGCATCAGCGCGCCTCTCGAAGCCACGCTGACCGGCGACCACCACGCCGTCGCCGAGGTGGAGAAGGCCCTCGCCCAGCTCTTCGAGGTCCGCTCGACCCAGTCGGTGCCCGGCGAACACGAGAAGGAGGCCCGCCTCCTTCTCGCCCCCCGCTGACTCAAGCGGACGCCGCCGCTCCGCACCCCACCGCCCACTGAACCCTCCCTCCCCCCTCCACCCCGCTATACACCCCATGTATACACTCTATGTAGAGTGCAGCTCCCGGCCCTTCGGCAAGGGCCCTTCCGACCACCCCGAAAGGGAGCTGCACCATGCCCGCGCGCCTCCGCACGCCCGAGACCGGCACGAGCAAGCGCCGCCGTGAGCCCCGCGGCCGCACCGCCCTCGCGGCCGCCACCGCCACCGCCCTGTGCGCCACCCTCGCCCTGACGCTCACCGGCTGCTCCGTCGACACCGTCGCCCCCGCCGACGCCAGGAGCGCGGCCGCGAGCGACACCAAGGCGGCCGAAGGCGACATCAACAACGACGCGAAAAGCGGCGCCAAGGGTGAGCAGCGGCGCCCGGTCGACTGCCGCGAGGCCAAGTGCATAGCCCTGACCTTCGACGCGGGCCCTGGCAAGGACACCCCGAAGCTCCTCGACATCCTCAAGGAGAAACAGGTCCCGGCGACCTTCTTCCTCCTCGGCCACAAGCACGTCGACCGCTATCCCGACGTCGTACGCCGCATCGCCGCCGAAGGCCACGAGGTCGCCAACCACACCTGGACCCACCGCATCCTGACCGACATCGAGCCCGACGAGATACGCCGGGAGCTCAGCCGCACCCAGGACGCCATCGAACGGCTCACCGGCCGCAAGCCCACCCTGATGCGCCCTCCGCAGGGCCGCACCGACGACACCGTCTCCGAGATCAGCCGTGAACTCGGCCTCTCCCAGGTCCTGTGGAGCGTCACCGCCAAGGACTACTCGACCACCGACTCGGCACTCATACGGAAGCGCACCCTCGACGGCGCCGACAAGGACGGCATCATCCTGCTCCACGACATCTACGACGGCACCGTTCCCGCCGTCCCCGGCATCATCGACGAGCTGAAGAAGCGCGGCTTCACCTTCGTCACCGTGCCGCAGCTCCTCGCCCCCGCCGAGCCGCAGCCGGGCACCGTCTACCGGCCGTGAACCACTGGCCCCAGGAGGTACGCTCCAGTCGCCGATCCCCGCACAGGCAGGAGACATCCGTGAAGCCGGCCCCGTACCCCGCCGCCGACGACCGCTACGCCACCATGGAGTACCAGCGCTGCGGCCGCAGCGGTGTGCTGCTGCCCAAGGTGTCCCTCGGCCTGTGGCACAACTTCGGCGACACCACCCCGCTGGCGACCCAGCGGGCCCTACTCCGCCGCGCCTTCGACCGGGGCATCACCCACTTCGACCTCGCCAACAACTACGGCCCGCCGTACGGCAGCGCCGAGGCGAACTTCGGCACGCTCTTCGCCCAGGACTTCCGCCCCTACCGCGACGAGATGTTCATCGCCACCAAGGCGGGATTCGACATGTGGCCGGGCCCGTACGGCGAGTGGGGCTCCCGCAAGCATCTGCTGGCGAGCCTCGACCAGTCCCTGTCCCGCATGGGCCTCGACCACGTCGACGTGTTCTACTCGCACCGCCCCGACCCCGAGACCCCCATCGAGGAGACGGTCGGGGCGCTCGACACGGCCGTACGGCAGGGCAAGGCCCTCTACGTGGGTCTCTCCAACTACAGCCCCGAGCAGATGCGGCGCGCGGCCGCCGTGCTGAAGGAACTGGGTACGCCCCTGCTCATCAACCAGCACGCCTACAACATGCTCGACCGCACCATCGAGGACAACGGCCTCATCGCCGCGTCCGCCGAGGTGGGCGCGGGCGTCATCGCCTACTCGCCGCTCGCCCAGGGTCAGCTGACGGACCGTTACCTCGACGGAGTGCCCGCCGATTCCCGCATGGCCATCGGCCACTTCCTCAAGCGCGACGCGCTCACCGACGACAAGCTCACGCTGCTGCGCGCGCTGAACAAGTTCGCCGGCGACCGCGGGCAGACCCTCGCGCAGCTCGCGCTCGCCTGGGTCCTGCGCGACCCGCGCGTCACCTCCATGCTCGTCGGCGCGAGCAGCGTCGCCCAGCTCGACCAGAACCTGGGCCTCCTGGACGCCGCCCCGTTCGACGCGGCCGAGGTGGCCGAGCTCGACCGCCTGCTCGGCTGAGCACCAGGCACCGCCACCGCGCCCGCGACCGCCACCGCGGCGGCATCCGCATCGCATCACCAGGGGCCTGGGCCGGAAGACGGCCCAGGCCCCGCGGGGGCCTCCGCTCCGCCCCCTCCGGCATCTGCCGCGGGCGCCGTGCCGGGGGCATCCTGGATACGTGGAGCCGCGCACGGCTCGGCCGGCTCCGCGGAGCGGAGGTGAGGCACCATGTCCGCCGGAGACAAGGTCCTGCTGGTCGACGACCACGAGGACAACCTGTTCGCCCTGCGCAGCGCCCTCTCCCCGCTCGGCTACCCCCTTGAGTCGGCCACCAGCGGGGACGCCGCCCTCAAGGCCGTCCTGCGCGGCGGCGTCGCCGTGACCGTCCTGGACGTGGTCATGCCCGGCGTGAGCGGCCTCGACGTCCTGCGCTACATGCAGCACCTGGAGCAGACCCGCCGGATCCCCGTCATCCTGGTGACCGGCATGGGCGTCGACGCCGAGCTGTCCCGTACGGCGCTGAGCCTCGGCGCGGCCGACCTCCTGGTCAAACCCATCGACCCCTGGGCGCTGTGCATCAAGGTCCGCTACCTGCACCGCTTCGCCCACCACGAACCGGAGCCCACCACCCCCACGCCCCCTCCGGCCCCAGCGGGCCGCCCTTAGCCGCGCCTAGCCGCCGTGCCCGCCGGTGTGGGCGAGCGCGCTGGGCGTACGACAGCCGACGATCGCAGGCGCCTCCTGGACGAGCGCGTCGTCGGTGAGCGCCTCCACCATGAACAGAGCGAAGTCCACGCGGCGCGTCAGATCGCTGGCCAGCACCGGGTCGCCCACGTGCCGGCTCCACACGGGCAGGCCCTGGCTCTCGCCCTCCTCCAGGGTGCTGCCACGCACCACGGTCCACCGGGTGTCGCTGGCGAACACACGGCGGCAAGCCTCCACCTGGTCGTCGATCTCGACGGCGCGGACGAGCTTGCCCAGCACGGCGGCGACCCGGACGGCCGCCCGGAACGTCCGCGAGTACGTGTCTTTGCCGTCGCGGGTGATGTGCCAGCCGCAGGAGAAGACCAGGCGCGCACCCGGCCGTGCGTGGTCGAGCACCGCCTGCGC
>NZ_JABWDV010000275.1 GCF_013362995.1 Streptomyces sp. TRM64462
GCCATGACGCGCCCTCCTGTTCGTTCTCCTGTCCGTTCGTCGTCACACGGCTCCCGTGCGGCGGGGGAGGACGAGGCCGAGGGCGACCATCCCGAGCCCCAGCACGAAGTGGAGCCAGTTGTCGGCGGTGTTCACGGGGACGAAGTTCGCGGCGCTCTCCAGGTCGATGAACACGCCGTACACGGACAGCGCCAGATAGACCACACCGCCGACGAGCAGGTACGGCCGGGCGCTGCGCTCCCGGCGGGCCGTCGCGACGCCCGCGACACCGAACAGCAGGTGCACGATGTTGTGCAGCACCGACACCTGGAACAGGCCGAGCAGCTCGGCGCCCGACTCGTGCGACGCGAACTCCATCGCCCCGTAGTCGGTGGTGACCCCTGGGATGAAGCCAAGGACCCCGATGAGCAGGAAGACGGCTCCCACCCACAGCGCGGCGTACTGCACGGGAGCGTAACGGTGTGCGCTGGCCATGACACACGTCCTTCCCACCGGATGACCGCCCGTACGGGCCCGGCAGCCCCCGGGTACCCCGCTCCGGGCACACGTAGCGGAGTACGCGCATCGCGGGGGTCGCTCATACGGGCGGTGGCGCGCGTCCGTCCCCGGTGTGCGGACCACAGGCCGCGCAGCGGTGTCGACGGAGGGTTTCACCATGCTGGGGACAGGGACACGGAAGAGCACCGGCACGCACGGAGGCCGTACGGCCGCCCGGCGGGCGCTGCGGAGCGTCGTCGGGCTGGCGGCGGTGGTGCCGGCGGCGCTGCTGGCGGGGGCTCAGCCCGCCGCCGCCCACCCGCCGTCCGGGTCGGTGCACGTGTGGGCCAGCGACGTGCGGGTGCGCAACTGCCAGAGCACCTCGTGCGAGCTGGCCACGACGGAGCGGCTGACCAACGTACGGGTCAAGGCCTACTGCCAGATCGACGCAGGCGAGAGGGGCCGCGTCACCGACGGGCCGTACACCAACACCTACTGGGTGCAGATCATCACGCCCGGCCGGCGGCTCGGCTGGATCTCGGCGGTGTACGTGAGCGGCGGCAGCAACAACGGCCCGGTGCCGGGCGCCCCCATCGACTCGCCGAACGACCCGACCATCGACTGCGAGTACATCTGACGCCAGGCAGCCGCCCTGCCCCGGTGACGGTCACCAGGGCAGGGCCCGCAGGTGCGCCGCGATCCTCGGCCGGTCCCACGCGCCGTCCGCGATCAGCACCCGGTAGCGGCGTGCCAGCGTCTCGCCGGGCGGCAGCACCAGCTCGTCGAAGAACGCGAGCGACGGCGCCACCGCCGCGAACGGCTCGGTGCGGACGAACCAGTGCGCGGGATGCGCGCCCGCCGCGCCCGTGTGGTCGTTCTCCGGCGCGTGCGCGAAGACCACGGTCGCGTGGCCGTCAGCGCCGTCGTGCTCGCCGGTGTACGCAAGCCACTCCGCCTGGCAGCCCATCAGGTCCTCCGGCGTGTCCCCGCCGCCGTGCGCCGCCAGGGCCGTCCCGTCCCGGAACGCCCGCGGGCCGCGCCAGAACAGGCCCGTGTAACCCGCCATCTCCCGGCCCTGCGTCGTCGGGCTGCCGAAACGCAGCGGCACGTCCCGGCGGTTGGTCACCGCCGACGACCACGTCAGCGCCCAGCACCCGGCCTCCGGGTCCACGTCGTGCACCTCGACGCGGCGCAGCTCGTCGGCCCACAGCTCACCGCCGTACGGATGCCAGGTCAGCCGCTCGGCCACCACCGCCCGGCCGTCCCGTACCCCGACCTCGTCGAACGAGCGGTGCGCCATCGACCCCACCCGCTCGGGCAGCGCCACGTACCCCTCGCCCCGCACGTACGTGTTGCCGCCCCAGAGGTTGTGCCCCGACAGGTACGACGCCGTCATCTGCAGGCCCTTGTGCCAGCGGTGGTCGTTCGGGCGGTAGTCCGTGACCGTGTGACCCGCCAGGGTGCGCAGCGGATGCGCGTACGGCTTGGGCGCCTCCCACGCGGCCTCGCCCCGGTACACGTACCGCAGCACCTCGACCCCGGCCGCCGTCACCGCGACGTGCTCCCCGGGCACATGGAGCACCCGGAGCGCGTCCGCCCCGCCGCTGCCGACGCCTTGGCCGGGCGCGACGCCTTGGCCGGGCGTGACGCTTTGGCCGGGCGCGACGCCTTGGCCGGGCGTGACGCTTTGGCTGGGCGTGAC
>NZ_JABWDV010000276.1 GCF_013362995.1 Streptomyces sp. TRM64462
CGTACCGCCGCCGGCCGCGCCCGGAGCCGTACCGCCGCCGGCCGCGCCCGGAGCCGTACCGCCTCCAGGGGCGCCCGCGTACGGCTATCCGCAGCAGCCCACGGGCCTGCCCACGGTGGGGCCGGGCTACCAGGTGGTGGTCCGCTATCGCGCGCCCGACGGTTCGGAGGCGCAGATCATCCGCAGGTCGGCGCCCGGCACGCCGCACCCGGAGTGGCAGATCCTGCACGAGCTGCGCGCCATGAACGTGCCGCCGCAGCAGGTGCTGGAGCTGCACACGGAACTGGGTTCGTGCGAGCTGCCCGGCGGCTACTGCGCGCGGATGATCCGCGAGACGTGGCCGCAGGCTCGGATCACGTCGATAGCGCCGTACGGTCGTGATCACGCGAGCCGGCAGCAGGGTATGCGGCAACTGATCGCGCACCAGGGCGAGTTGCACCAGGTGGCGGACGGCCCGGCGCGCCCGGCGCCGGTGCGCGCCCCGCTGCACCCCGTACAGCCGGCGCCGCCTCTCCCGCCGGAGGGTGTGGCGCAGGAGCTGGCGGGCGCCTTCGGTCCGCACGGCATCTGCCGCTTCGACCAGCGGGCGGTGTCGCGCCAGGGCGTGCCGGAGCTGGTGGCGCTCACCCTGGTGTGGGCGGGCCTTCCGGCGGACTTCGGGCCGTTCTTCTGGGCGCAGCCGGCGCACCCGGTCGTCCCGACGCTGGCGGAACTCGCCGCTCAGCGGCAGGTCCAGCCGGCGTCGGACGCGGGCTCGTACCTGGTGCTCGGCTCCGACTTCGGCCGGGCGATCTGCGTCCAGTACGGTACGGCGCACATCGTCGCCGTACCGGTGGAGGCGGGTCCTGGCGGGCAGCCGGTGGCGCCGCAGTTCGTGAACACGGGCCTGCCGGAGTTCACGCGCTGCCTGGCCCTGCTGGGTCGCATGTGGCGCCTCCGCTTCGGCCTGACCCCGGATCAGGCGGGCCGCTGGACGGTCGACTTCCAGACCCAGCTCGCGATGCTGGACCCGGCGGCGTTGTCGTCGCCGGAGAGCTGGTGGTCGGTGCTGCTGGAGCAGATGTGGGACGGCCTGCTGTAGCCGTGTGACGCCGCGCCCCTGCCTGTACGGCCGGTACGGGCAGGGGCGTCGTCGTCTTCAAGGGCGCTTGGCCGCGAGCTGCTCGAAGGCGGTGGGGGCGGGCCGGCGGGCGAGGAATTCCTTGATCCGCGTGGCGCAGGCGAGGGGGCTCGCGGTGGTGGTGTCGCACTCGATGTCGTAGAGGCCATGGGCGTGGACGAGCGGGAGTTGGCGGGCGGCCAGTCCGGCGGGGCGGTCGCCGCGGGCACGCTCGCGGCGTTCGACTTCGGGGGCCGAGCAGCGTACGCCGACGAGGGTGACGTTCGGGGCCGGAAACAGGTCGAGGCAGTCGACGAGGCGCCAGGGTTCGCTCAGGACGTGGTCGACGATGACGTTGTTGCCGGCGGCGGCCATACCGGCGACGGCACGGTGGTAGCCGCGCCAGGTGCGGTGCAGGACGTCCGGCACGGCGTCCGCGCTGAGTTCGCGGCGGGACCGCATGGCGTGGAAGGCGTCCACGGGCATGTGGAACCAGGCGCCGTCGAGGATCCGGAGGAGTTCGGCGGCGATGCTGGACTTTCCTGAGCTGGACGTGCCGTTGAGGAAGACGATGCGGCCGTGCTCGCTCGGTCGCGTCATGGCGGGTCGGGCTCCGTGGTTGTCGCGGGGCGACCTGGGCCTGCTCGATTGCGGCCCAGGTGTGGCGGTCGGCTCGGGGAAGTGCATACGCTGAACGGGGCTCAGGCTGCCTTGAGCGCGGCGACGTGTCGAGCCCGTTCCTCCAGCTCCCGGACTGCGCCGATGCTGCGGTAGGCGGGCAGGGAGCGGCGCATGGTCTTGAGGTGCTGGTCGCCGCGCGCCGAGGAAAGCGCCGCATGCTCGTCCAGGAAGGCGTTCCATGTGGCGCACGCGGCCTCCACATGCCTCATCCGGAACTGCCGCTCGGCGATCACGCCGAGGCAGTGCAGGCGCCCTTGCCGCTCCTCGGGAGACCGGGCCGCGTTGGAACGGCGCAGGCTCTTGATGGAGCCGTCGCCGTCACCCAGGCGCCAGCGGACGTGGGCCTCGTGGAAGAAGTACGCCGCTTCGTCGTAGCCGCCCACCGCGTCCCGCCGGTTGTCGGCCCTCGCCAGCGCGACCTCCGTCTCCCGCAGGCGGGCCAGCGCGCCGTGCCGGTCACCGACCATCGCGGAGGCATGGGCCTGCTGCCCCCGTAGGAAGGCCACCAGGCGCGGGCCGGCAGCCGGCGCGGCCTCCGCCGCCGCGTCCGCCAGCTCCAGGGCCTTCGGCCCGTACCCCAGGTGCGCTGCCTGGAGGCTCATGCCCCGGAGGGCGCGGCAGTAGGTGACATGGTCCTCGGCTTCGCCGGCCAGCTTCAGCGCCTTCAGGTAGTACCGCTGGCCGAGGCCCTGCTGCTCCTCGTACATGGCCATCCACCCGGTCAGGTACACGAGGTCGGCGGCAGCCGCCCGCATGTCCCGCCGCACGCGCTCCGGCCCGGACGCTTTCAGGTACGCGCCGACCGTGTTCGCCAGGAACGCGGCGGCCATCGGGCGGGCGTGCCCGGCGCCGATCTCGTCGAGGATCTCCGCGACCTTGTCCGTCATGCGGCGGACGGTCTCCACGTCGCTGTCACCGATGTGTACGGTCCTCCCGGCCTGCGCCGCCTCCGCGCGGCCGACGAGGACCTCCTGGAAGGACGGCACCAGCAGCGTGGCGCTGTACAGCCCGGCGCCCAGGACACTGCGCCGGGACGGGTCCATGTCCGTCCGGCTCAGCTCCATCACTCCCGCCGCGATGTCGTGCCTTTCGCCGGGGGAGGTTCCCCAGCCGATCTCGGTGTACGTCACCGGACGGCCGAGGAGGCGCGACAGCGCCTCGATCACCGCAGGGCGCGCCTCCTTCTTCGGCACGCTGCCCTTCAACCAGTGTGAAACGGTGGACTTGTCGTAGTGGAGGCGTAGCCCGAGCTCCGTACCGGCAAGGTTCACCTTGCGTGCGAGCTGAGCGTTGCCGACACCGGCCTCGGCCATGAGCCGTACCAGTGCCGCATTGGGTGTGCGTGTGCGTGGTGCCATCGCGGAACCCCCGAGCATTCAACCCGTTCAACCGGACCTCCAGAGTGCCCGGTTCTCCCACGGGCCGTACCCGCGTTGGATGAGTGTCAGCCGAACGGAACCCGCCGAGTGGGACTCCGTCATCCGCTGCCCGCCCTTTCACGGCCTGACGAGGTGAACGATGATGACAACGGTTCATGCCTTCCAGGAGTCCACGGTGCCGCCGCCTCCAGGGGCCTGCCAGGTGGTCGGGGACGTGGAACTGGCGTTGCGCCTGGCGGTCCTGCGGCCGACCGGCGAAGCGGACGCGCTTCGGGGCCGGTTGCGGGACCACATCCTCACGTACGCGGACGCGGCCGAGGCCTACGCCCGCGGCCTCGCCGACGGCCGTGCCCGGGACATCGCCTGCCACACCGTGGCCCACGCGCGCGCCGTCGCCTCCGACCCCGTACACGACCCCGCCGCGAACCTCCGGCTCCTGGCCAAGGGCGCCGAGATGCTCGCCCGTTACGCCGCCGCGCACCAGGGGGCCCGGTCGTGAGCAATCCCAGGAGCGCCCACCTCCAGCTCACGGCCGGCGCCCGCGTCATCGACTCCTCCCGCATGAAAGTCGCCGTCGTCACCGCGCCCGCCGACAAGGGCGGCTGGTACACGCTGACGGGCGCGTACGTCGAGGCGTCGTGGCAGGCCCGGGGCTGGACCTTGGTCCCGTTGCCGCCGCTGCGGGACGAGGGCAAGAGCCCGACGGCCTGACCGGGGCTCCACGCCCGTGGGGCATTGGCCGACTCGGGCCGTACCCGAGGACGGTCAGGCAGCCGTTCACCACCGTGGAGATCGACCCGGTGACCCGGCTCGGACGAGTGCGGGCCGTGTACTGGCGTCCGTCCTGCGGTGGGAACACCGCCTGCCCTGATCCGCGCACAAGACATTGAAGGGGCCGCCCCTGGGCGGCCCCTTCATGTCGCTTCTCGTCTGTGAGTGCGGTCAGCCCTTCACAGGGTCAAGGCAGAGTACGAACTTCTCCGAGTTCCACTGCTGGGCGAGCGCGGACTCGCCGGCGGCGCCGCACCGGTCGACGTCGAAGGTGTCGTCGACGACCTTGACGACCTTGTAGAGGTCGGGTCCTCCCTCGGAGCACTCCTTGGTCTCGACCTCCGGAGCGTTGTCGGGGCCGGTCACCTGGACGCAGTCGCCCGCCTCGGCGTGCGTCGGCCCGGTGAAGACGTACGGGAGGACGACCTTCACCACGACGGCGACGACGATCAGCGCGAGCACGCCCAGGATCTTCTTGCCGATGCTCTTCTTCTTGGCGGGCTCGGCGGGCGCGGCGGGCTGCTCGGGGAGGGGCGGCTGCGGGGTCGTCATGAGGGTTGTTCCTTCGGCTGCGTGTACATGATCGAACGCGCACGCTACATCCCCCGCATGGGGCATAACGGACCCTGTAGATCAATCTGCCTATGTGTTGTGGAGTCGTGATTCTGTCGTCCTGTCAGGTCGGAGGCGTTCCGCCTTGTGGGCAGGGAGGCGGCGCGGGGCCACCGACAGCCGGTCAACGGGGAGTTGTCCGGACGTCGCAGATCACGGTCAGTGGTCGATGCGGGGGCTGTCCCGACGGTCCTCCCGGCTGGCAGACTCCTCGATCATGGCGGATAGCGGACTGTGGGTCGGCATCCTCACTGCGTTGACCGCGCTGGGAGCCAGCTACATCACCGCGCGGGCGACCTCGCGCGCGGCGCTGGTGCAAGCCCGAACGACCACGACGGCAGAGGCCCTTCGTGAGCAGCGCGACCGGCGTCGATCCACCTATCGGGAGATGATGGACTGCGCACACGCGTTCAATGAGGTCACATGGCAGATCGACGACGTTGACGCGGCGCGTGACCGTGAGAGCAAGGATCGGCTCTTGACGCAGATGTATGAGCGCATCGGTCCGGCCATCGGGGCGATGAACAGGGCAACCCATGAGGTCCGGCTCGACGGTCCTGCCGAGGTCTCCGCCGCGGCGGAGCAGGTGCGGCAGATGGCGCGACGCGTGTAGTCGCTGCTCAAGGCGCTCATCGGTGACGACAGTCCCGAGCGGAGGCGCGACTATGATGCTGCGTACCGGGATTTCCGGGATGCCTACGTCTCGTTCATAGGCCTGGCGAGGCAAGCGTTGGAGGTCGAGGACGAAGACGGGTAGGTCTCTCAAGACGGAGCCTTAGGTGCCCCTGCGCGGAGTGACGTCGCAACTGGGCCGTTACCTGGCAATCCGAAGCGGCCGCTGCCGCGGCCTTCACGCAGTGCCGTCCTCGTCCTTGAGGACCGGAAACCGCCGCGGCGCCACCACCAGCAGCGCCACCACCGCCAGCGCGCCCGCCGCCGCCGCGCCCAGGTAGACGTGGTCTACTGCCGCGGCCACCGCTCGGCGGAGTTGGTCCGTCGCCGCGCCGGGGGTTTCCAGGGCGCGGGACACCGTGTCCAGGTCGCCGCTCGACGGGCCGAGGCGGGAGGTGAGCGTGGCGTTCGCGACGGCGCCGAACAGGGCCGCGCCCAGGCTCTGGCCGATCTGGCGGCAGAAGAGGACCGAGCCCGTCGCCGTGCCGCGCTCCGACCAGCCGACCGTCGACTGGACGCCCACGATCAGCGGGAGCTGGAACAGCCCGAGCGCCGCGCCCAGCAGCAGCATGAGCAGCGCCGGCTGCCACGGCTCGCCCGGGTACGGGAGGAACGGGAAGGACAGCAGGACCAGCGTCGCGCCCGTCATGCCGATCAGCGCCGACTGGCGGAACCCCACCCTGCGGTACACGTGGTGCGACAGCGACGCGCTCAGCGGCCAGCTCAGGGTCATCACCGACAGGACGAAACCCGCCGCCACCGGGCCCAGGCCCAGCACCGCCTGCGCGTACATCGGCAGGAACACCGCCGGTGCCACCATCAGCAGGCCCAGCGCGCCCAGCGCCAGGTTGACCGCCGCGATCGTGCGCCGCCGCCACACCCAGCCCGGCACGATCGGCGCCTCCGCCCGCCGCTCCACCACCACCGTCACCGCGACCAGCGCCACACCGCACGCCACCAGCCCCAGCGACGGCGCCGACAGCCACGGCCACGCCACACCGCCCTGCACCAGCGCCGTCAGCAGCACCGCCCCGGACGCGAAGACCAGGAGCGCGCCCCGCCAGTCCACCCGGGGACGCCCAGCCGCGCGGTCACGCTCCGGCTCCCGCAGGTAGCGGGCCGTCAGCCACAGCGCCAGGCCGCCGAGCGGCAGGTTGACCAGGAAGATCCACCGCCAGTCCGCGTACGCCGCGATGAGCCCGCCCACCGCCGGGCCGGCCACCGCCGACGCCGCCCACACCGACGACAGCCGCGCCTGGATCCTCGGGCGCTCGCTCAGCGGATAGAGGTCCGCCGCGATCGTCTGCACCGTGCCCTGCAGCGCCCCGCCGCCGAGCCCCTGGACGACGCGGAACGCGATCAGCGACGCCATGCTCCAGGCCGCCCCGCACAGCAGCGACCCGAGCAGGAAGACCGCGATGCCCGCGACCAGGACCGGTTTACGGCCGTACGTGTCCGACAGCCGCCCGTACACCGGGATCGTCACCGTCACCGCGAGCAGATAGCCCGAGAACAGCCACGAGAAGACCGAGAAGCCGCCCAGATCCCCGACGATCTGCGGGACCGCGGTGGCGATGACCGTGCCGTCGAGCGCGGCCAGCGCCATGGCCAGCATCATCGCCGCCACCACCGGGCCCCGGCGGGACGTGGGTGACGGTGTCGGGTGTTCCTTCCCGGCAGTCTCGCCGCCGGGTGGGTGCTCCGCGCCCCGCGCCCTTCCACTCGCCGTCACCCTGCCGTCCCTCCCCGAGCCGAGCCTGCGTCGCGCCCCTCCGCACCCTCTCATCCGGGCCGATCCCGACCGCAGGGCGACCCCTAGGGGGAGCTCCTCGGGACGTACCGGGGTGGACCGGGGTGCGTTCGTCCCCGTGGAGGACGAGACGACGGACGGCCGGTCCTTAGCTTGTTCTCACGGGGCGGGTCTGCTCCGGTCGGCGACATTCCAGCGGCATTCCCAGGAGGCGCACCGTGACCACGGCTGTCACCACACCCCGGCACGGGGACACCGGAGGGCGTACGGCCGTCGCCGCGCGGGCGCGGCAGGTCGTCAAGGCGTACGGGTCGGGGGAGACCCGCGTCGTCGCCCTCGACCACGTCGACGTGGACATCGCCCGTGGCCGGTTCACGGCCATCATGGGCCCGTCGGGCTCCGGCAAGTCGACGCTCATGCACTGCCTGGCCGGGCTCGACACGGTGACCGGCGGCGAGATCCACCTCGGTGAGGTGGAGATCACCCGGCTCAAGGACAAGAAGCTCACGCAGCTGCGCCGCGACCGGATCGGGTTCGTCTTCCAGGCGTTCAACCTGCTCCCGACGCTCAACGCGCTCGAGAACATCACGCTGCCCATGGACATCGCCGGACGGAAGCCGGACGCCGAGTGGCTCGGGCGCGTCGTGGAGACCGTCGGGCTCGCCGACCGGCTCACGCACCGGCCCGCCCAGCTCTCCGGCGGCCAGCAGCAGCGCGTCGCCGTCGCCCGCGCCCTGGCCGCACGCCCCGAGATCATCTTCGGGGACGAGCCGACCGGCAACCTCGACTCCCGCGCCGGCGCCGAGGTGCTCGGCTTCCTCCGTACGTCCGTCGACGAGCTGGGCCAGACCATCGTCATGGTCACCCACGACCCCGTCGCCGCCTCCTACGCCGACCGCGTCCTCTACCTCGCGGACGGGCGCATCGTCGACGAGATGCTCAAGCCGACCGCCGAAGCCGTCCTCGACCGTATGAAGGACTTCGACGCCCGGGGGCGTACGTCGTGACCGTGCTCAAGACCTCCTTCCGCAACTTCCTCGCCCACAAGGGGCGGATGGCGCTGTCCGCCGTGGCCGTCCTCCTGTCGGTCGCCTTCGTCAGCGGCACCCTGGTGTTCACGGACACCATGAACACCACCTTCGACAAGCTCTTCGCCGCCTCCGCCCCCGATCTCACCGTCAGCCCCGCCTCGGCGGAGGGGGAGGGGGAGGGGGACGCGGGGAACGATGACGAGATCTCGGCCACCGGCCGGCCCGAGGCGCTGCCCGCCTCGCTCGTGCCGAAGGTGGCGGCGGCCGACGGCGTCGCCTCCGCCGAGGGCCTCGTCACCTCCATGGCCGTGACCGTCGTCGACGCCGACGACAAGAACCTCGGGCCCACCAGCGGCGCCCCCACCATCGCGTCCAACTGGACATCGAACGACCTCCGTTCGATGGAGGTCTCCTCCGGTCACGCCCCGCGCGGCCCCACCGACGTCATGGTCGACGCGGGCACGGCCGAGAAGCACGGCCTGAAACTCGGCGACGAGGTGCGCACCATCTCCGTCACCGGCGACTTCACGGCCCAGGTCTCCGGAATCGCCTCCTTCACGATCACCAACCCGGGCGCGGCGGTCTTCTTCTACGACACCGCCACCGCACAGCGTGAACTCCTCGGCGCGGAAGGGAGGTTCACCGGCATCTCGGCCACGGCCGAGCCCGGCGTCAGCCACGAGCAGCTGAAGAAGAACGTGGCCGAGGCGCTGGGCGTCCCGGGCAGCGCCGGAGCCGGCGGCTACCGCCTCCAGACGCAGGCCGAGGCCGCCGACTCCATGAGCGAGGACGTCTCCGGCTTCCTCGACGTCATGAAGTACGCCATGCTCGGATTCGCCGGCATCGCCCTGCTCGTCGGGGTGTTTCTCATCGTGAACACCTTCTCCATGCTGGTCGCGCAGCGCACCCGGGAGATCGGCCTCATGCGGGCCGTCGGCGCGAGCCGTACGCAGGTGAACCGGTCCGTCCTCGTCGAGGCCGTGCTCCTCGGGGTCGTCGGCTCGGTCACGGGCGTGGCCGCGGGCGTGGGGCTCGCCGTCGGGCTGATGGAGCTCATGTCGTCCATGGGCATGGAGCTGTCCACGCAGGACCTGACCGTGAAGTGGACGACGCCCGCGGTGGGGCTGTTCCTCGGCATCGCGGTGACGCTGTTCGCCGCGTACGTCCCGGCGCGCCGCGCCGGAAAGGTGTCCCCGATGGCCGCGCTGCGCGACGCGGGTACGGGCTCCGCCGACTCCGTGGACGGCCGTCGCGCCGGGCGCGTGCGGGCCGCCGTCGGCCTGGCCCTGACGGTGGCCGGGGCGGCCGCCCTGTGGACGGCCGCCCGCGCCGACCAGGCGGCCGAGGGGTCGCTGTACCTGGCCGCCGGGGTCGTGCTCACGCTCGTCGGGTTCGTCGTGGTCGGGCCGCTGCTCGTCGGCGGGGTCGTCCGGGTCCTCGGGGCGGTCGTCCTGCGGGTGTTCGGGCCCGTCGGGCGGATGGCCGAGCGCAACGCGCTGCGCAACCCGCGCCGTACGGGCGCGACGGGCGCCGCGCTGATGATCGGGCTCGCGCTGGTGGCGGGCATGTCGGTGGTCGGCTCGTCGATGGTCGCCTCCGCGACCGACGAACTCGACCGGTCGGTGGGCGCGGACTTCATCGTCAGGTCCGCCGGCGGCCAGCCGGTCGTGCCGCAGGCGCGGGCCGCGATGGAGAAGTCGCCCGGCCTCGCCCACGTCACCGCGCTAACCCTCGCGGACGCCACGGTCACCGCGCCCGACGGCACCCGCGAGAAGACCCGGCTCCAGGCGGCGGACCCCACCTACGTACAGGACATCCGCCGCGAGACCGTCGCGGGCGACCTGCACGCCGCGTACGGCACGAACGCCATGTCGGTGGGCGACGCGTACGCCGCGAAGCACGGCGTGAAGGTCGGCGACACCCTCACCGTCGCGTTCCGGCACGGCCGGACCGCGCAGCTGAAGGTCGCGGCGATCACGTCGGACGACAGCAGCGTCGACAAGGGCGCGAAGTACACCGCCCTGGCGACCGTCGAGCAGTACGTGCCCGCGGACCGCGTCCCGGCGCCCCTGCTGCTCCTCGCCCAGGCGCGGGACGGTGAGGAGGCGGCGGCGTACGCGGCGCTGAAGGACGCGCTCGGGAAGTACCCGCAGTACTCGGTGCGCGACCAGACCGACTACAAGGAAGAGCTCCAGTCGCAGGTCGGGCAGCTCCTGAACATCGTGTACGGACTCCTCGCCCTGGCGATCATCGTGGCGGTGCTGGGCGTCGTGAACACCCTGGCGCTGTCGGTGGTGGAGCGGACCCGCGAGATCGGCCTGCTGCGGGCGGTCGGCCTGTCGCGGCGCCAGCTGCGCCGGATGATCCGCCTGGAGTCGGTGGTCATCGCCCTGTTCGGCGCGCTCCTGGGCCTGGCCCTGGGGCTCGTCTGGGGCACGGCGGCCCAGAAACTCCTGGTCCTGGAAGGCCTGACCGTCCTGGACGTCCCGTGGCCCACGATCCTCACGGTCTTCGCCGGCTCGGCCCTCGTCGGCCTCCTGGCCGCCCTGGTCCCGGCGTTCCGCGCGGGCCGCATGAACGTCCTGAACGCCATCGCCACGGAGTAGCCACGCCCACGGGCCACCGGCGGCGGCCGGTGGCCCGTGGCCGGTGGCCCGCGGCCGGTCCCGGAGTATCCGGGCGCGCGTGTCGTAGGGGCGTCGTACGCTGGGAGCCCCCGGCCCGTCGTACGTGTCGGGTGGTTCGCGTTGCCCAGCCAGTCGCCATACGAACACGGGACGGACACCCCCCATGAGCCTGCACGGTCTGCTCGACGCCGTCGTCAAGGACCCCGCACTCGCCGAAGCCGTCAAGGCGGCCGCCGACGGGCACCGCGCCCATGTCGACCTGGTGGGCCCGCCCGCGGCACGCCCCTTCGCGGTGGCCGCGCTGGCCAGGGACGCCGGGCGGCCGGTGCTTGCGGTGACGGCGACCGGCCGGGAGGCGGAGGACCTGGCGGCGGCGCTGCGGTCGCTGCTGGACCCGGACGGTGTCGTGGAGTACCCGGCCTGGGAGACGCTCCCGCACGAGCGGCTGTCGCCGCGCAGCGACACCGTGGGGCGACGGCTCGCCGTGCTGCGGCGCCTCGCGCACCCGTCGCCGGACGACCCCGCCGCCGGGCCCGTCCAGGTCGTCGTCGCGCCCGTCCGCTCCGTACTCCAGCCGCAGGTCAAGGGACTGGGGGACCTTGAGCCCGTCAGTCTGCGGACGGGGCAGAGCGCTGATCTCGAAGAGATCGTCGCGGGGCTGGCCGCCGCCGCGTATCAGCGGGTCGAGCTCGTCGAGAAGCGCGGCGAGTTCGCCGTGCGCGGCGGGATCCTCGATGTCTTCCCGCCCACCGAGGAGCATCCCCTCCGCATCGAGTTCTGGGGGGACGACGTCGAGGAGATCCGCTACTTCAAGGTCGCCGACCAGCGGTCCCTCGAAATCGCCGAGCACGGGCTCTGGGCTCCGCCCTGCCGGGAGCTGCTGCTGACCCCGGACGTACGGGAAAGGGCCGCCGCCCTCGCCGAAGCCCATCCCGAGCTGGGTGAGCTGCTGGGCAAGATCGCCGAAGGCATCGCCGTCGAGGGGATGGAGTCCCTCGCGCCCGTCCTCGTCGACGACATGGAACTGCTGCTCGACGTGCTGCCCAAGGGATCCATGGCCGTCGTCTGCGACCCCGAGCGGGTGCGCACCCGGGCGGCCGACCTCGTGGCCACGTCCCAGGAGTTCCTCCAGGCCTCCTGGGCCGCCACCGCCGGCGGCGGTGACGCGCCCATCGACGTCGGCGCGGCCTCCCTGTGGGGCATCGCGGACGTACGGGACCGGGCGCGTGAGCTCGGCATGCTCTGGTGGTCGGTGTCGCCCTTCGCGGCGGACGCGGAGCTGGACGAGGACACCCTGCAGCTCGGCATGCACGCTCCCGAGGCCTACCGCGGCGACACCGCCCGCGCCCTCGCCGACACCAAGGGCTGGCTCGCGGACGGCTGGCGCACCGTCTTCGTGACCGAGGCGCACGGCCCCGCCACCCGTACCGTCGAGGTGCTGGGCGGGGAGGGCGTCGCCGCCCGGCTCGACGCGGACCTCACGGACATCTCGCCGTCCCTCGTCCACGTGGCGTGCGGGTCCATCGAGTACGGGTTCGTCGACCCGGCGCTCAAGCTCGTCGTCCTCACCGAGACCGACCTGTCCGGGCAGAAGGCGGCAGGCAAGGACGGCCGCCGCATGCCGACCCGGCGCCGCAAGACGATCGACCCGCTCACGCTGGAGGCCGGCGACTACATCGTGCACGAGCAGCACGGCGTCGGCCGCTACATCGAGATGGTGCAGCGCACCGTCCAGGGCGCCACACGCGAGTACCTCCTCGTCGAGTACGCGCCGGCCAAGCGCGGCCAGCCCGGCGACCGCCTCTACATCCCCACCGACCAGCTGGAGCAGGTCACCAAGTACGTCGGCGGCGAGGCCCCCACCCTGCACCGGCTCGGCGGCGCCGACTGGACCAAGACCAAGGCGCGCGCCAAGAAGGCCGTCAAGGAGATCGCCGCCGACCTGATCAAGCTGTACTCGGCCCGTATGGCCGCGCCCGGACACGTCTTCTCGCCCGACACCCCGTGGCAGCGGGAGCTGGAGGACGCCTTCCCGTACGCCGAGACGCCCGACCAGCTCTCCACGATCGCCGAGGTCAAGGAGGACATGGAGAAGTCCGTCCCCATGGACCGGCTGATCTGCGGCGACGTCGGCTACGGCAAGACGGAGATCGCCGTACGGGCGGCGTTCAAGGCCGTCCAGGACGGCAAGCAGGTCGCCGTCCTCGTCCCCACCACGCTGCTCGTGCAGCAGCACTTCGGGACGTTCAGCGAGCGGTACGCGCAGTTCCCCGTCGTGGTGAAGGCGCTCTCCCGGTTCCAGTCCGACACCGAGGCCAAGGCCACCCTGGAGGGCCTCAGGGACGGGTCGGTCGACGTCGTCATCGGCACGCACCGCCTCTTCTCCTCCGAGACGAGGTTCAAGGACCTCGGGCTCGTCATCGTCGACGAGGAGCAGCGGTTCGGCGTCGAGCACAAGGAGCAGCTCAAGAAGCTCCGCGCCAACGTCGACGTGCTGACGATGTCGGCCACCCCCATTCCCCGTACGCTCGAAATGGCCGTCACCGGCATCCGCGAGATGTCCACCATCACCACCCCGCCAGAGGAGCGGCACCCGGTCCTCACGTTCGTCGGCCCGTACGAGGAGAAGCAGATCGGCGCCGCCATCCGCCGTGAACTGCTCCGCGAGGGCCAGGTCTTCTACATCCACAACCGCGTCGAGTCCATCGACCGGGCCGCCGCCCGGCTCCGCGAGATCGTGCCCGAGGCGCGGATCGCGACCGCGCACGGCCAGATGGGCGAGCACGCGCTGGAGCAGGTCGTCGTGGACTTCTGGGAGAAGAAGTTCGACGTGCTGGTCTCCACGACGATCGTCGAGTCCGGCATCGACATCTCCAACGCCAACACGCTCATCGTCGAGCGCGGCGACAACTTCGGCCTCTCGCAGCTGCACCAGCTCCGCGGCCGCGTCGGCCGGAGCCGTGAGCGCGGCTACGCGTACTTCCTGTACCCGCCGGAGAAGCCGCTGACGGAGACCGCGCACGAACGGCTCGCGACCATCGCGCAGCACACCGAGATGGGTGCCGGCATGTACGTGGCGATGAAGGACCTGGAGATCCGCGGCGCAGGCAACCTGCTGGGCGGCGAGCAGTCCGGGCACATCGCGGGTGTCGGCTTCGACCTGTACGTACGGATGGTGGGCGAGGCCGTCGCCGACTACCGGGCCTCCCTGGAGGGCGGCGCGGAGGAGGAGCCGCCGCTGGAGGTCAAGATCGAGCTGCCGGTCGACGCGCACGTCCCGCACGACTACGCGCCGGGCGAGCGGCTGCGGCTCCAGGCGTACCGGGCGATCGCCTCCGCCAACACGGAGGAGGACATCAAGGCCGTACGCGAGGAGCTCACCGACCGGTACGGCAAGCTGCCCGAGCCCGTCGAGAACCTGCTGCTCGTGGCCGGGCTGCGGATGCTGGCGCGGGCGTGCGGCGTCGGCGAGATCGTGCTGCAGGGCAACAACATCCGCTTCGCGCCGGTGGAGTTGCGCGAGTCGCAGGAGCTGCGGCTGAAGCGGCTGTACCCGCGGACGGTCATCAAGGCGCCGGCGCGGCAGATCCTGGTGCCCCGCCCGACGACGGGCACCATCGGCGGCAAGCCGGTGGTGGGGCGCGAACTGCTCGCGTGGACGGGGGAGTTCCTGACGACGATCCTCGGGTCGTAGAGCGGGGATCAGAGCGCGGGGTCCGGGGTGCCGCCCGCACGGCGGCGACGGCGGGCGGCATCCGGACGGTCAGGCGCGGGCGGTCACCGCGTGCTGCTCCCTGTACCAGGGGGCGTGTGCCGTGAAGCCCTCGTGGAACGCCGGGCCCGGTGCGAGGCCGAGGCCGTCCCACAGGGGCGTGCTGTCGAACCAGTGGTCCGTCACCAGCATGTCCAGGGAGTGGGTGGAGGCGCCGCGCGCCGCCAGCCGTTCCCGCGCCTCCGCGAGGCCGATGGCGTCCGACGGCCACGGCGCCCCGCACGCCTCGGCCGCCGTCCGTACGAGGTCCTCCGCCGTCACCGGCTCCGGGTGGTTGGCGTGGTGGACCCGGTCACGCAGCCGGTCCTCGGGGGCGAGGGCCGTGGCCACCAGGGCACGGGCCAGGGCGTCGACGTCCACGACCGACAGCCGCGCCCGCGCCCACTCGCGCACCGGCGCCCCCAGCGCGGCCAGCAGCCGCAGCACGCCCGGCACGACCCAGCGGTCCCCGGCGCCGTACACGAGGTGCGGGCGCAGCACGTGCCCGCCCGCCGCGAGGACCAGGTCCTCGGCGGCCGCCCGGGTGCGGGACGTCTCCGACACGGGGCCCCGCTCCAGGTCCGCCGCCTCGGCCCGGACGAAGCGCCCGCGCCCGTACACGGCGGCGGTGCTCAGGTACACGACGCGGGACACCCCGGCGCGGCGCGCCTCCTCGACGAGCGCCTCCGTGCCGCCGACGTTCACGGCACGGCACAGGTCGTCGGGGCCGCCGATGTGCGAGGCGCAGTGCAGCAGCACGTCGACGCCGTCGCACAGTCCGCGCAGCGTCCCGGGGCGGGTCAGGTCACCGGCGACGGTCTCGATGCCGGGGCCGGGCGCGACGACCGGGCGGCGGTGCGCCAGCAGCCGCAGCCGCGGCGGCGCGGGCGTGTCCGCGCGGCGGGCGTGGTGGACGGCGCGGCTGCCGACGAACCCGCCGGCTCCGGTGATCAGAACGGTGGGGGGAACGGGGCTCATAACGCGGGACGTGCCTCTCGGTTCGGCTCGGTTCAGCTGTGTTCAAACCGGGCCTGCCAGGCTCGGGCCGGACAGAGCTCGGGCCGGACAGAGCTCGGGCGGGCCAGGCTCGGCCCGGCTTGGTCCGACTCGGCCCGGATCGGCCCGGATCAGTCCGGCTTGGTCCGACTCGGCCCGGATCAGTCCGAATCGGCCCGGCTTGATCCGACTCGGCCCGGATCGGCCCGGCTCGGTCCCGCTCGGCCCGGACCGGCTCGCGCTCGAACTCGGCGCGGACCGGCTCGGCTCGGCTCGGGCTCTCGGATCGGTCCGGCTCGGTCCCGCTCGGCCCGGACCGGCTCGGGCTCGAACTCGCCTCGGACCGGCTCGGCTCGGCTCGGGCTCTCGGCCCGGCCCGGATCGGACCGGCTCGGTTCCGGCTCCGTCCAGCCTGACTGCTCGGCTCGGCTCGAAATCGGCTCGGCTCGGACTCTAGGGTCGGCCCGGATCGGGTCAGCCAGGCTCGGCCAGGCTCGGCCAGCTCGGTCGGCTCGGGCAGGGCGGTCCGGCCAGGCCGGTCCTGCTGTGTTCAGGCCGGTGTTCTGGACGCCGGCCACGCGGTGACCGTGCTGGTGAAGACCGTGCGGTCCGCCTGTCGGCCGGTGACCTCGACCGTCGGCCGGCCGAGCGCGTCGGGGGCGCCGGGGGTGGCCTCGATCCAGCAGGGCGCGTCGAACTCGGCGTAGTTCTCGTACACGGTGCTCACGGCGACGGGCAGGATTCGGCGGGAGCTGACCGCCTGGGCCGCCTGCCGTGCCGCCTCAAGGAGCACCATGCCCGGCACGTGGTCGACCGGGTGGTCGAAGAGGACCGGGTGGCCCGTGTCGACCCGTAACTCCCAGCGGTGCGTGCCCGCGTCGCCCGTCGGCGCCGCCAGCACCACGTCACGCTCCAGCTCCCGCCCGACGAGCCCGGGCGCGACCGGCGGGGGCATGGCGCCCGACGGGAAGAAGGGGCGCTCGCCCCGCAGCCTGCGGTACGCGGCCGGGGTGACGCAGTTGAAGGAGGCCCCGCCGGTGGCGACCGGCCTGCCGTCGCGTACGACGCTCGCCGTGTACCGCATCTTCGTCAGCTCGCCGCGCCGCTGCGCGACGTCGCGGCAGGTGACGTGGAGTTCGAGGTCCGTGGGGGCGGGGGCGACGGCCACGGCCTCGGGCGACGCCGAGAACGCGAGGTCCCACATCAGGAACTGGTGGCCGAGGGGCACGCCGTACGCGGCGTGGGAGAGGAGCGACCCGGCCTGACGAATCGTTTCTGCGATGAGCAGCGGGTCCTGGTGGCCGCCGGCCGCCCGGAACAGGGAGTGGCCCCGGGGCCACTGGGCCCGGACGGTGAAGGCGTGCGGGCCGGTCTCCTCCCATCCGGTGAGGAAGACCTCGGCCACGGCGGCGCGGTGGACGTACTGGCGCGGCACGGTCGTGGTGAGCGGCTCTCCCGCGTAGGGGAGTGGTCCTCCCGCGTCAGGGAGGCGGTGGTGCGGCACGGTGGACGATAACCGCGGAGCCGAGAGGACGCCGGGCTCAGCGGTGTGCGACAGCGATTGCATTCAGACTCGTTTCCCCGTGGAGGACGAACGGACGAACTTGGCATGGTCCGGCACACCTAAGATTGCCTGATCCGCGGTCTTAAGATACAGACAGGACTGTTTGGATTGTCAACCAAATGTGGAGTGTGCCGATGGCGCTGCAGGAGCGTGGGATCAGGACGCGGCGACTGATCCTTGAGGCGGCGGCCGAGGTCTTCGCCCAGAGCGGTTACGAAGGGGCGAGCACCACGGCGATCCTGGCGCGGGCCGGGCTGACCAGGGGTGCTCTCTACCATCACTTCTCCTCCAAGGAGGCCATCGCCGCGGCCCTGGTGGACGCCCAGGCGCAGGCCCTCGTGGCGCCCGACCGGCCGATGAGGCTGCAGTCGCTGATCGATCTGACGCTCGGGTTCGCGCACGGCCTCCAGCACGACCCGGTCCTCCAGGCCAGCGTCCGGCTCACGGTCGAGCAGACGTCGTTCCGCGACGGCAAGGTGATCGCGTACCAGCGGTCGGCCGAGGTGATACTGGAGATCCTCCGGGAGGCGGAGGCCCGCGGCGAACTGCTGCCCGGCCTCGACGTCGAGGACGTCGCGCAGCTCATCGTGGGCGCGTTCACCGGGCTCCAGCTGATGTCGCGCATCTACACGGAGCGGGAGGACCTGACGCACCGGGTCGCCGTGATGTGGCGCTGCATGCTCCCCGGTATCGCGGCGCCCGGTCTCGTGGCACACCTCAGGACCCAACTCCCGCCCGGTGAAGCCGAGAAGACGGAGTGACGCACCGCCGGAAGCGGCTGTCTGAACACTCCGTCACGGCGGGCCGGCGCCTGCCCTGAGCCTGCCTCCCTGTCTGGTTGCCGGATATGCAGTCGAGTCCTGTCTCGACTTGCCGCCTGGAATCGCCCGCCTACCTCATCTCAAAGTCGGGCAAATCGCTCGAACTTGCCCTGTCAGGGGTGAGGTCTTTTCTCGTTGACAGACAGACTTGTCTGTTTGTAGCGTCCTGCGTGCCGGTTCGGGTGCGGAGAGCAGACGAGAGCAACGCACCCTCCCTTCAGAAGAGGTATTGCGGATGCCGCTCGCATTAGTCGCGCTCACCCTGAGCACGTTCGGAATCGGAACGACCGAGTTCGTCATCATGGGCCTGCTGTCCGACGTCGCCGACGACCTGTCGGTCTCGGTGTCCGGCGCCGGCTATCTCATCTCCGGCTACGCGCTGGGCGTCGTCATCGGCGGCCCGCTGCTGGTCGCCGCCGGTATCCGCCTGCCGCGGAAGGCCGTCCTGCTCGGGCTCATGGGCATCTTCATCGCGGGCAACCTGCTGTCCGCGCTGTCCCCTGGCTACGAGACCCTCATGGCCGGCCGGATCGTCACGGCCACCTGCCACGGCTCGTTCATCGGGCTCGCCTCCGTCGTCGCCGCCGACCTCGTCGAGTCGTCGAAGAAGGCCCGCGCCGTCGCCATGGTGTTCGCGGGCGGCGCCATCGCCAACGTCGTCGGCGCGCCCCTCGGCACCTGGGTCGGCCAGCACTTCGGCTGGCGCGCCACGTTCTGGATGCTCGTCCTCATCGGCGCCGTCGGCTTCGTCGGCATCATGATCCTGCTGCCGGCCCAGCGCGGCGCGCGGACCGCGGGCCTCCGCCAGGAGATCGCCGTGTTCCGCCGCCCACAGGTGATCATCGGCCTCGCCATGACCGCGTTCAGCCTCGGCGCCCTGTTCACCTCGTTCACGTACGTGGCGCCCCTGCTCACCGAGGTCACCGGATACGCCTCCGGGGCCATCGCCCCGCTCCTCGTCCTGTTCGGCGCCGGACTGGTCGCGGGCAACACCATCGGCGGCAGGCTCGCCGACCGCGCCCTGATGCCGACGCTCGCGGTCGCCCTGGCCGCGCTGACCGTCATCCTCGCCGCGTTCTCCGCGACCGCGCACAACAAGGTGCTCGCGGCGATCACGCTCGTCCTCATGGGCGCCGCCGGATTCGCGACCGTACCCGGCCTGATGACCCGCGTCATCAGCAAGGCCGAGGGCGCCCCCACGCTCGCCGCCGTCGTCACCGTGTCGGCGTCCAACGTGGGCATCGCGGCCGGCGCCTACCTCGGCGGCCTCACCATCGACGCCGGATTCGGCTACACCTCGCCCAACTGGGTCGGCGCCCTCCTCGCGGCCGCCGCCCTCGCCCTCACCCTCCTGTCCGGGGCGCTGGAGAAGAAGCCCGCGACGCCGCAGGGCACTCCCGCACCGGACGCCCCGGCCACCCGCTGACACCGAAGGACCGGAGAACATGACCGCCAGCTCATTAAGGGAAACGCAACCGGCGTTCGTCACCTTCGACGAGAAGCTGCGGCACATGAAGAGCAACGGCCTCTACCGCAGCTACTTCCCGACCGCCCACATGTCCGGCAGCCCCGGACAGACACTGCACCACGGCGAAGAGATAGAAGTCTGGTGCACCAACGACTACTTAGGCCTCAGCCAGCACCCCGAGCTCATCCGGGCCCAGATCGACTCCACCGCGCTGCACGGCACCAGCATGGGCGGCTCCCGCAACATCGCGGGCACCAGCACCACGCACGCCGAGCTGGAGCAGCGGCTGGCCCGCTGGCACGGCAAGGAACGCGCCCTCGTCTTCTCCAGCGGATACGTCGCGAACTTCGAGTCGCTCAGCGTCCTCCTCGCCGAGATACCCGGCATCGTCGCCTTCTCCGACGAGCACAACCACCGCTCCCTCATCGAGGGCATACGCCGCGCCCACTGCGAGAAGCGGATCTTCCCGCACAACGACCTGGACGCCCTGGAGGAGCAGCTCGCCGCCTGTGACCCGGACCGGCCCAAGCTGATCGTCTTCGAGTCCGTGTACTCCATGGACGCGGACCTGTCGCCCGTCTCACGGATCTGCGACCTCGCCGACCGGTACAACGCGATGACGTACCTCGACGAGACCCACGCCATCGGCGCCATGGGCCCGACCGGCGCCGGCCTGTGCGAGGCCGTCGGCGAGACCCGCCCCACCTTCGTCCAGGGCGTCTTCGGCAAGGCGCTCGGCACCGTCGGCGGCTATGTCGCGGGCCCCGACACGGCCGTGGACTTCATCCGCTCGCACGCCCCCGGCTTCATCTTCACCACCTCGCTCCCGCAGGCCTGCATGGACGCCACGCTCAAGGCCCTGGAGCTGGTGCGGAACGGCGACGACCTGCGGCACCGGCTGACCGACCGGTCCCTGCGGATGAAGGCGGCCCTGCGCGACCGGGACATCCCGTTCCTGGACGCCGCCCACCACATCATCCCCGTGATGATCCCCGGCAGCGAGCGCGTCCGCCGCGTCACCGACCTGCTGCTGGAGAAGCACCGCGTGTACGTCCAGCCCATCAACTTCCCGTCCGTACCGCTCGGCACCGAACGCCTGCGGGTCACCGTCCCGCCGTACCGGACCGACGAACAGATCGACGGATTCGCCCAGGCCCTCCAGGACTGCCTCGCCAACGCCTGACGCAACGCCTGACGCAACGCCTGACGTAACGCCTGACGCAATGCCTGACGTAACGCCTGACCCCAACGCCTGACGTAACGCCTGACCGACCACCACAGCGCAAAGGAGCTCGTCGTGAACATCACTGAGATCACTCCCTTCATCGGCGCGGAGATCACGGGCGTCACCTACGAGGACTTCGCCGACCAGCGGACCGTCGACGCCTTCGTGGACGCGGTCAACCAGCGCGAACTCGTCGTGATCCGCGGCTTCGAGATAACCCCCGAGCAGCAGGTCGCCCTGGCCCGCCGGCTCGGCACACCCGTGCCGTTCGTCATCGAGAAGTACCGGCACCCCGACGTGCCGGAAATCATGATCTCCTCCAACGAGAAGAAGAACGACAAGCCCGTCGGCGTCGCCCGCGTCGGCAACTTCTGGCACCAGGACTCGTCGTTCGTCGCCGACCCCGCCCCGTACACGATGCTGCACGGCGTCAACGTGCCCGCGACCAGCGGGCACACCCTCTTCGCCAGCGCCGCCGACGTCTACGACCGGCTGCCCGACGAGTGGAAGAACAAGGTCGCCGGCCGCACCGGCGTCCACACCGTCGCCAAGCGGCTGCGCATCCGCGAGGAGCACATCGGCCTGTCCGTCGCCGAGTTCCGGGCCTGGATCGACATCGAGCACCCCAAGGTCGAGCACCCCCTCGTCGTCAAGGACCCCTTCACCGGCAAGGAGTACCTGTACGGCGCCCCCGAGTACATGGACGGCGTCGTCGGCTTCGACGCCAACGAGAACGAGGCGTTCTTCACCCTCCTCGACTCCCTCATCCAGGACGACGCGCACGTCTACACGCACCGCTGGACCCCCGACGACCTCGTCGTGTGGAAGACGCAGACCACGCTGCACTGCGCCACCGACGTCGCGCCCGGCGACGCCCGCACGGTGCACCGCGTCAGCATCGCCGCCCAGGGCCGGCCGTGAGCGGCATAGCCGGCATAGAAGTCGTCCTCCCCGCGTCCCGCGTCAGCATGGCCGACGCCGCCCGGACCTCCGGCGTCGGCCTCGGGGAGATCCTGGAGATCACCCACAGCGAGAGCTTCCCGGCACTCGCCGAGGACGAACCCACCTGGGAGCTGGCCTGCGAGGCCGGCCGCAGGGTCATGGACCGGGCGGGGCTCGGACCGGACGACGTGGGGCAGGTCATCTTCGCCGGATCCGGCGAGTGGGACACGCCGTTCTGGTCACCTGCCGCGAAGGTGGCGAACGAGCTGGGCATCAGCCGGGCCCACTGCTTCGAGATCGCGAACTTCTGCAACGCCGGCCTCACGGCGGTCCGCGTCGGCCTCCACGAGATCCTGCTCGGCCGCGCCGAGCACGTCCTGGTCCTCGTCGCGGACCGGCTCAGCAGGATGGTCGACTACACCGACCCCGACTCCAAGGCCCTGTTCAACTTCGGGGACTCGGCCGCCGCCGTGCTGCTGTCCCGCGAGTCCGCCGCCTTCCGGGTCCTGCACTCCGCGATGCGTACGGACCCGGTCTGGGCCGACTACTACAAGGGCGAGATCCGCCAGGACCGCGTCGTCATCCGGCGCGACGGCCACCGGCCCGGGCTCGCCACCGCCTACGTCGACAACTTCACCGCGCTCATCGACGACACCCTCTCCGCACTCGGCCGGAAGGTGTCCGACATCGACTGGTTCCTCATCAACCAGGGGGACCGCTCGATGCACGAGCGGCTGCTGCGCGAGACCGGGATCCCGCCCGAGCGCAGCGTCTTCAACTACCACCGGCTGGGGCACATGGGCGGCGCCGACACCATGATCGCGCTGCGCGGCCTGCTGGACGACGGACGCCTCCACCGGGGCGACCTCATCCTGCTCGCCACCAGCGCCATGGGGTTCAGCTGGGGGATCACCGCCCTGGAATACCAACTCGGCCTGCCCGCCGCACAGCTCGCCGCCGGCTGCCACGAGGAAGAGGGAATGTGATGAAGCACGACCCCTACGGCACGGGAGTCCTCAGCAAGGACATACCCGAGGAGCGCGAGCGGCTCGAACTGCTCCAGCAGGCCCTGGACCCGGTGAGCACCAAGGCGCTCGCCGCCCTGCCGCTCGGCGACGCGCCGCGCTGCCTGGACCTCGCGTCGGGCGCCGGCTCCGTCTCGTACTGGCTCGCCGACCGCTTCCCGCGGGGCAGCGTGACATCGGCCGACATCGACGCCCGCTACCTCGACGAGAACCACGCGCCGAACCTGCGCGTGCTCCCCTTCGACATGCGCGAGGACGACTTCCCGGCCGAGTCCTTCGACGTCATCCACGCCCGCTCCGTGCTCAAGCACATCCCGGAGCGCGACGAGGTGCTCGCCCGGATGTACAAGTGGCTGGCGCCGGGCGGCTGGCTGGTGATCGTCGACGGCTACTGGTTCCCGTCGGACGAGACCGCGCACCCGGAGTGGTCCCGGCCGATGGACGCCATCGTGCGGCAGATGAACTCCCAGGGCGGCGACATGCGCTGGACCCGCAAGCTGCCGTCGGCCATCGCCCGGCTCGGCCTCACCGACGTCACGGTCGACCTGGCGCCGTCGCTCGGCGGCTGGGACGGCTGGGGCCCGCAGGCGCACCGCTGGATCCGCCCGACGATCCGGCAGACCGGGCCCGTGCTCGTGGAGAAGGGCTATCTGTCGCAGGACGAGGTGGACCGCTACCTCGACCGGCCCGAAGGCCCGGACTTCGCCGAGTGGTTCGGGGTGATCGCCGCGGTGGCGGGCCGCCGCCCGTGACGGTCGTGGCGGGCACCGCTGCGGGCGAGTCCGGGACCGGCGGCGCAGCCGACGCTGGTGCCGCTGCCGCGACTGGTGCCGCTGACGTCACCTGTGCCGCCGCTGGTGTCCGTGTCGCTGGCGCGACCGGCGCCGCAGCCGGGGCCGGGGCCCGTGCCGCAGCCGCCGCCCGTGGCGGTGCCGGGCGGCTGCCCGTTCGGCGGCTGGGGCGTGAGGAACTGGCCGACTGCCTCCGCCTCGCGCGGGGCCGGGGCTGGCCGGCCGAGCTGCGCGCCTGGGACCTGCTCTTCGCGACCGGCGCCGTGTACGGGACGGCGGCGGACGACAGGGGGAGTGGCGGCAACGGCAACGGCAACGGCAACGGCAGCGGCGGCGGCAGCGGCAGCGGCGGCGGGCGCGGGCTCGCCGGGGCGGTGGGGGTGGTCCGGTACGGGAGCGCCGTCACCACCATCGGCGGGATGCTCGTCGCCGAGCGGTACGCCGGACAGGGCCTCGGGACGCGGCTGCTGCGGCACGCACTCGACCGGGCGCCCGCCGACACGCTCTGGCTCACCGCCACCGGCCAGGGCCGGCCGCTCTACGAACGGTTCGGCTTCCGGGACATCGGCACCCTGGTGCGCTGCTCCGGGACACCGCGCCCGCCCGCGTCCTCCCGTACCTCCCGTACCTCCCGTACCGGCGAGGCGTCACGGGCGGCGGGCCCGGCCGACCTGCCGGGCATCGCCGCCCTGGACGGCGAGGTGTTCGGCGCCGACCGTTCCGTGCTGCTCCGCCACCTCGCGGCGGTCGCGGCACAGGTCCGGGTCGTCGACGGCCCGCGCGGCCCCCGCGGCTACGCCATGGCGTGGGACGCCGTCGGCACGACCGCGATCGGCCCCGTCGTCGCGGACGGGCCGGACACGGCGGTCGCGCTGCTCGCCGGGCTCGCCGCCCGGATCGAGGGCCCCGTCCGGTTCGACGTCGGCGCGGACCGGGGCGAGGTGCTCGCGTGGGCGCGGGACCGTGGCCTGGGCCGGGCCGTGTCCACCACGGTCATGGTCCACGGGCGGCCCCTGCCCGGTGACCGCTCCCGGCTGTTCACGCCCGCGACCGGCGCGCTCGGCTGAGCGCGGCCGAAGCTCCGGGCCCTCAGGCCCTTCCTCTCCCCCGCGGGCCTGAGGGCCCGGTACCCCCTTCACCCACCCCACCCGCCTCCCCGAAACGTCACGAGGAGACCTCATGCCGCCCCGCCTGTTCACCTCGGAGTCCGTCACCGAGGGCCACCCCGACAAGATCGCCGACCAGATCAGCGACACGATCCTCGACGCCCTCCTCACGGAGGACCCCGCCGCCCGCGTCGCCGTCGAGACGCTCATCACCACCGGACAGGTGCACATCGCGGGCGAGGTGACGACCACCGCCTACGCCGACATCCCCGCCCTCGTCCGCGCGAAGATCCTCGACATCGGCTACGACTCGTCCGCGAAGGGCTTCGACGGCGCGTCCTGCGGCGTCTCGGTTTCCATCGGCGCCCAGTCACCGGACATCGCGCGCGGCGTCGACCTCGCGTACGAGAAGCGGGTCGACGGCGCCCTCCAGCAGTGCGCCGCCGACGACGCCCTCGCCCGGCAGGGCGCCGGCGACCAGGGCCTGATGTTCGGTTACGCGTCCGACGAGACGCCCGAGCTGATGCCGCTGCCGATCCACCTCGCCCACCGGCTGTCCCGCCGCCTCACCGCCGTACGCAAGGACGGCACCGTCCCGTACCTGCGGCCCGACGGCAAGACGCAGGTCACCGTCGAGTACCAGGGCAGCCGCCCGACGCGCCTCGACACCGTCGTCGTCTCGTCGCAGCACGCGGCCGACATCGACCTCGACTCGCTGCTCACGCCCGACATCCGCGAACACGTCGTCGCCCCGGTGCTCAAGGACCTCGCCGAGAGCGGCATCGAGCTGGAGACGGACGGCTACCGGCTGCTTGTGAACCCGACGGGCCGGTTCGAGATCGGCGGGCCGATGGGCGACGCCGGCCTCACCGGCCGGAAGATCATCATCGATACGTACGGGGGCATGGCCCGGCACGGCGGCGGCGCCTTCTCCGGCAAGGACCCGTCGAAGGTGGACCGTTCCGCCGCGTACGCGATGCGCTGGGTCGCCAAGAACGTCGTCGCCGCCGGGCTCGCGCGGCGCTGCGAGGTCCAGGTCGCGTACGCCATCGGCAAGGCCGAGCCGGTGAGCGTCTTCGTGGAGACCTTCGGCACCGCCCGCGTCGCCGTGCACCGCGTCTACCGGGCCGTCGAGGACGTCTTCGACCTGCGCCCCGCCGCGATCGTCCGCGACCTGGACCTGCTGCGGCCCGTGTACGCCAGGACCGCCGCGTACGGGCACTTCGGGCGCGAGGACGAGGGCTTCACCTGGGAGCGCACCGACCGCGCCGACGCGCTGCGCCGCGCCGCCGGCCTCTGACGTCCGCATCGCCGCATCGCCGTATCGCTGCCTCGCCGTATCCCCGTATCGCCGCCGTACGCCGTATCGCCACTCCGAGGAGAAGCCGTGCGCATCGCCGTGACCGGTTCGATCGCCACCGACCATCTCATGGTCTACCCCGGCCGCTTCACCGAGCAGTTGATCCCCGGGCAGCTCGACCGGGTCTCCCTGTCGTTCCTCGCCGACGACCTGGAGGTCCGCCGCGGCGGTGTGGCCGCCAACATCTCCGTCGGGCTCGGACGGCTGGGCGTCGCGCCGGTCCTGGTCGGCGCCGCGGGCGTGGACTTCGCCGAGTACGGCGCGTGGCTGCGCGCGCACGGCGTCGACACCGAGTCCGTGCACGTCAGCGAGGTACGCCACACCGCCCGTTTCGTCTGTACGACGGACGCCGACCAGAACCAGATCGCCACGTTCTACCCGGGAGCCATGTCCGAGGCGCGGCACATCGTCCTCGGCCGCACCGCACGCCGCGTCGGCGGCCTGGACCTGGTGGTGGTCGCGCCCAACGACCCGACCGCGATGGTGCGGCACACCGTCGAGTGCCGCAGCTGGCGCGTCCCGTTCGCGGCGGACCCCTCGCAGCAGCTCGCCCGCCTCGACGGGGACCAGGCGCGGCGCCTGGTCGACGGTGCGACGCTGCTGTTCACCAACGCGTACGAGGCGGCCCTGCTGCGCGAGCGGACCGGCTGGACCGAACGCGACATCCTGGAGCGCGTCGGCACCTGGATCACCACGCACGGCGCGGACGGCGTGACCATGGCCACCGCCGAAGGCCCGCGCGTGGACGTCGCAGCGGTGCCCACGGAGCGGGCCGTCGACCCGACCGGGGTCGGCGACGCGTTCCGCGCGGGCTTCCTCGCGGGCCTCGCCTGGGGCTGGCCGCACGAGCACGGCGCCCAACTGGGCTGCGCCCTGGCGACCCTGGTCCTGGAGTCCGTCGGCACCCAGGAGTACAAGCTGGTCCCGGCGGAGCTGTCCGACCGCATGGCGGCGACGTACGGTCGCGCGGCCGTCGCCCCGGACCTGGACGC
>NZ_JABWDV010000277.1 GCF_013362995.1 Streptomyces sp. TRM64462
CGAAGAGCTTGGGGGAGATTGAGGAGCGGGGGTTCGGGGGCAGAGCCCCCGATTCGGGAAGGGACGGGGTGGGGAAGAAAAGAACCTCAGTCCGTCAGCACCGGCAGCAGCTCCGGCAGATGCCCGTCCGACGCCTCCGCCGCCCGCCGCCGCTCCTCCGGCACCTCGCCGTACAGCGTCGTACGCGCCCGCGCCGGGCGCCCGGCCGCGTCCGCGATGGCGACGAGGTCCCGCACCGACTTGTACGAGCCGTAACTCGACCCGGCCATCCGCGAGATGGTCTCCTCCATCAGCGTCCCGCCCAGGTCGTTGGCCCCGGAGCGCAGCATCTCGGCGGCGCCGTCCGCGCCGAGCTTGACCCAGCTCGTCTGGATGTTGGTGATGTGCGGGTGCAGCAGCAGCCGAGCCATCGCCGTCACGGCCCGGTTGTCGCGGGCGGTCGGCCCGGGCCGTGCGATGCCCGCCAGGTACACGGGCGCGTTGGTGTGCACGAACGGCAGGGTCACGAACTCCGTGAACCCGCCGGTCTCCTGCTGAAGGCGGGCCAGCGTCCGCAGGTGCCCGAGCCAGTGGCGGGGCTGGTCGACGTGCCCGTACATCATGGTCGACGACGACCGCAGGCCCAGTTCGTGCGCGGTCCGCACCACCTCGATCCAGGTGGCGGCGGGCAGCTTGCCCTTCGTCAGGATCCACCGCACCTCGTCGTCGAGGATCTCGGCGGCGGTCCCCGGGATGGAGTCGAGCCCGGCCTCCTTGGCGGCGGCGAGCCACTCGCGGATCGAAAGGCCGGTCCGGCTGGCCCCGTTGACGACCTCCATCGGCGAGAATGCGTGCACATGCATCCCCGGCACGCGTTCCTTCACGGCCCGCGCGATGTCGAAGTACGCCGTGCCGGGCAGGTCCGGGTGGATGCCGCCCTGCATGCACACCTCGACCGCGCCCACGTCCCACGCCTGCGCGGCCCGGTCCGCGACCTGGTCGAGGGAGAGCGTGTAGGCGTCGGCGTCGGTGCGGCGCTGCGCGAAAGCGCAGAAACGGCAGCCGGTGTAGCAGACGTTGGTGAAGTTGATGTTGCGCGTGACGATGTACGTCACGTCGTCACCGACGCTGTCGCGCCGTACGGCGTCCGCGATGCGGCACAGCGCGTCGAGGGCGGGCCCGTCGGCGTGCAGCAGGGCGAGGGCCTGGTCGTCGGTGAGCCGCGTCGGATCGTCGGCGGCCTGCGCGAGGGCGTCCCGTACGTCGGTGTCGACGCGCTGCGGTACGAGGCCGGGCGCGGCGGCCTCGCGGAGGGCGTCCCAGTCGCCGTACACGGCGTCGAAGTCGTCGCGCCGGTCGCCCGTGCGCCCTTCGGTGTCGATGGTCCGGTGCAGATCGGTCCGGCCGCTCGCCGTGAACGCCTCGTCGGGCTCCTGCCACGGCAGCCCGGCCGGCAGCGCGTCCTCGCGGGCCAGGCCCGTCTCCGGGTCGGCCAGCGCGGTCACGTGCGGCAGCAGGCGCGGGTCGAGCCAGGGCTCGCCGCGCCGCACGAACTCCGGGTACACGCAGAGCCGTTCGCGCAGCTCGAACCCGGCGGTCCGCGACCGCTCGGCGAGCTGCTCGATCTGCGGCCAGGGCCGCTCCGGGTTGACGTGGTCGATGGTGACGGGCGAGACGCCGCCCCAGTCGTCGATGCCGGCGCCGATGAGCCGCTCGTACTCGCCGTCGACGAGGTTCGGCGGGGCCTGGAGGCAGCCGGAGGGGCCCATGAGGTGCCGCGCGACGGCGACGGTGGCGACCAGCTCGTCCAGTTCGGCGTCGGGCATGCCGCGCATCGCGGTGTCGGGCTTGGCCCGGAAGTTCTGGATGATCAGCTCCTGGACGCCGTGGTAGGCGCGCGCCACGCGGCGCAGCGCGAACAGCGACTCGGCGCGCTCCTCGTACGTCTCGCCGATCCCGATGAGCAGCCCGCTGGTGAACGGGACGGAGGACCGCCCGGCGTCCTCCAGGACGCGCAGCCGCACGGCCGGTTCCTTGTCGGGTGAGCCGTGGTGCGGCCCGCCCGGCTCGGACCAGAGCCGCTCGGCGGTGGTCTCCAGCATCATGCCCATGGAGGGCGCGACGGGCTTGAGCCGCTGGAAGTCGGTCCAGGTCATCACGCCGGGGTTGAGGTGGGGCAGCAGCCCGGTCTCCTCCAGGATCCGGATGGAGACGGCGCGTACGTACGCGATGGTGTCGTCGTAGCCGTGCGCGTCGAGCCACTCGCGCGCCTCCGGCCAGCGGTCCTCGGGCTTGTCGCCCAGGGTGATGAGGGCTTCCTTGCAGCCGAGCGCCGCGCCCTTGCGGGCGATGTCCAGCACCTCGTCCGGCGACATGAACATCCCGTGCCCGGCGCGGCGCAGCCTGCCGGGGACGGTGGCGAACGTGCAGTAGTGGCACTTGTCCCGGCACAGCCGGGTGAGCGGCACGAACACGCTCTTCGAGTACGTGATGACCCCGGGCCGCCCGGCGGCCGCGAGGCCCGCGTCGCGCACGCGGGCGGCCGATGCGGCCAGGTCGTCCAGGTCCGCGCCGCGCGCCTGGAGCAGGACGGCGGCCTCGGTGACGTCGAGCGCGACGCCGTCCCGCGCGCGCTTCAGGGCACGGCGCATCGCGTTCTCGGTCGGGGGGCGGCCGGTTCCGGTGCTGGTCATCCCCCGAGCATACGAGCGGTGACCACCGCGGTCAGAGGTACCGGGCGTAGTCGTCCAGAACGCGCAGCACCTCGTCCGCGCCGGCGGGCGGGAGCTGGACGACGACCTCGTCGACGCCGAGGCCCGCGTAGTGCGCCAGCTTCCCGGGCGTGGGCCGCACGGCGTACGGCACGACCCGCAGCGCCTCCGGATCCCGCCCGGCGCGCTCCCACGCCCGGCGCAGGGCGGGGACGTTGTCGCTGAGCCCGCTGCCCCCTATGGGCAGCCACCCGTCGGCGTGGGCGACGATGTCGTCGAACAGCGTCGGCCCGGCGGCCCCGCCGAGAAGGATGCGCGGGGCGCCGCCGCGTACGGGCTTGGGGAAGGCGAGTGACGGCCTGACGGACGCGAACTCCCCCTCGTACCCCGTGGGTTGATCCGCCCACAGGGCACGCATGAGCCCCATGTGGTCCCGCACGCGCGCCCGCCGGGTCTTCCACTCGACGCCGTGGTCGGCGGCCTCCTCCCGGTTCCATCCGAAGCCGACGCCGAGGGTGAGCCGCCCGCCGGACAGGTGGTCGAGCGTGGCCACCTGTTTGGCCAGATCGATCGGGTCATGCTGCGCGACGAGCGTGATCCCGGTCCCGAGCTCCAGCCGCTCGGTCACGGCGGCGGCCTGCGCCAGCGCGACGAACGGGTCGAGCGTCCGCCCGTACTCCCGCGGCAGCTCGCCCCCGGCGGGGAACCCGGTGGCGCGCTCCACGGGGATGTGCGTGTGCTCCGGCACGTACAGCCCGGCGAACCCGCGCTGCTCCAGTTCGCGCGCGAGCCGGACGGGCGTGATGGTCTCGTCGGTGAGGAAGATGGTGGCGGCGATGCGCATGCGGGCCCCTCTGCCTGTGCGGTCTCCTGTCAGCCCAACGCTACGAGCGGGGCGCAGGATTCCGACGACTCACGGGCAGGCGCGGAGTCCGCCGTGCGATATGGCCGCGACGAAGGACGACCAGGCGTCCGCCTGGAACACGAGCACCGGCCCGTGGGGCGCCTTGCTGTCACGGACGGGGACGGTGCGGAGGTTGTCGGCGACCTCGACGCAGTTGCCCCCGTCCTGGTTGCTGTAGCTCGACTTGCGCCAGTGCGCGGCGCTCACGTCTATTCGTGGGGCGGCGGACATGGGACTTCCTCCAGTACTCGCTGTACGAACTCCACCGACTGCTGCGGGGACAGTGCGTGGTCGCGGAGTCGATCGTAGCGATGCATCAGTTCATCGACCCGCTCGGCCTCCTCGACCAGCTCCCCGCTGTATCCAGTCTCCACCCAGGCGACCGTCATGCCATCCGGCAGGCGCAGAAACGCTGTGTCGGTGTTGAGCATCTCGTGCACCCCAACCGAGAACGGGAGGACCTGCACCCTGACGTTCGACCACGTAGCAGCCTCGACAAGGTGAGCCAACTGCTCCCGCCACGCGGCCAGTTCCGTCAGCCCCCGACGCAGCACGGACTCGTCGAGAATGGCCCGGAACTTCGGAGCCTCGTCACGGGTGAGCAGCTTGCGACGACTGAGGCGAGCGTCCACCTGCTGGTCCAGCCCTCTCCCCGGCTCCATACCGCCCAGCATGAGCATCTGATGGGCGTACCCCCTGGTCTGGAACAACCCCGGCACCGCACAGGTCGAGTACTGCTGAATGCTCGTGGCCTTGGCCTCCAGCTTCATGTAGCGGCGGTACCTCGCCTTGAACTGCGGCGTGTCCCCAACCGCGAGCTCCCACAGGGTCAACAGCACGCCCGACGTGCTGTAGTACTGGTCCAGGGCCTCGACGACGTCCACGCTGCCCAGCGTGGCCCCCTTCTCCATCTTTCCGAACAACGACCAGTCCCAGCCCAGCGCCGCGCCCAGCTTGCGGAGGCTGTCGCCGCGCTTCTCCCGCAGCGACCTCAGCTCCTCGGCGAAGCGGCGGCGAGGCTCGTTGCTTCGGCCAGTGACACCACAATCCGGCTCCATGCGGCCCCCCTCTGTGGAAGGTGTGGAACGGGCTGCCGTACGTCGTGGCAGGGCAGCCCGGCCACAGGCGATCGCTCTGTGCTCCGCGTGCATCCTCGTGACACCCGGTATACGAAGCGTATGCCGAACGTCACCCTCCCATGTGCGGAAATCACGAACGGAGTTGAGCCATGGCCACGGCAGAACACACGGCATTCACACGGTTCAAGGAGGTCATGGACGCCCGGGACGCCCTCGCCGGCGCGCTGCGGCAGGCGGGCATCCAGCTCCCCGCGCTGGACATCCGGGCCACCGGACGGGAGGGCGACCCCGGGTACGGGCTCGTCGACCTCGGCGTGTGCGCCGCGCCCGTCGCGCACCAGCTCGCGTCGGTGATCGCCCGGGGGGCGGCACGCTGACGCGTCGGTCGTCCTAGTCGTTGACCGCCGTCAGCAGGAACGCCGTGTCCGTCACGGCCGTCAGCCCGTGACGCTCGTGCGGGAGCAGAAACAGGTCCCCCATCGTCAGCTCGATCTCATCCGACGCGCTCTTGAACTTCACGACCCCGCGCAGAACCTGGATCGACGCGGCCGGTGGCGCGTTGTGCTCGTCGAGCTTGGTGCCCGCGGTGAGCGCGATCACCGTCTGCCGCAGGGGCCGCTCCCGCAGGATCAGGTTCGCGCTGCGGCCGTGCTCGCTGCGGTGGGCGGCGACCATGTGTTCCTCGGCGATGGCGTAGAGGTCGTACATACGTCCACCCTGCACCGCTCGCCACGCGACCGCACGGGGAGCGCGTACGGGCCGGTGAGGCGGACCCAGGGGGCTGCATACCCCCGGAGAAACGCGACGCGCGGCCGGGGCGTGATGCCCCGGCCGCGCGTGATGACCGAAGGGGGAAGGCGGGCCGTGTCTCAGTCCGCGACCACGAGAGCGGGCGTCTCCTTCGTCAGCACCTCGCCGCGGAAGAACGCCGGGCTGCGGCGGTGCATCCAGGCCATCAGGACCACGCCCACCAGCAGCAGGCCGACACCGATGACGAAGACCGAGCCGACGCCGAAGACCGCCGAGCCGCTGCCGTACGCCGGGTCCCACATGTCCTTGAGGGTCTGGGCGAACACGGCCGTGAGCATCAGGCCGCCGAGGCCCGGCAGGACGCCCTTCACGAACAGGTCGCGGGCGGAGCGGGTCAGGTCGCGGCGGAAGAACCAGACGCAGGCGAAGGCGGTGATCGCGTAGTAGAAGCAGATCATCAGGCCGAGCGCGTAGATCGTGTCCACCAGGACGTTCTCGCTGACCAGGCTCATCACCGAGTAGAAGACGCCGGTGGCGACGCCCGCGACGATCGTGGCGCGGCCCGGGGTCTTGTGGACCGGGTGCACCTTCGCGAAGGCGGGCGGGAAGGCCTCGTACGTCGACATGGCGAGCGCCGTGCGGGCGACCGGGATGAAAGTCGTCTGGAGGCTGGCGGCGGCGGAGGCCAGGACGGCGACGAAGAGCAGGATGCCCAGGCCGGAGCCCATGATCGGCGCGGCGAGCGTCGCGAAGACGTTGTCGGCGGTGTCCGGGTTGCCGAGGCCGAGGCCCTTCTCGCCGATGCCGGCGTACATCTGCACGGCGATGGCGACCATCAGGTACGAGGAGACGATCACGACGATCGCGAGCAGCGCGGCGCGGCCGGGCGTGCGGGCGCTGCCGATGCTCTCCTCGTTCACGGAGAGGCAGGTGTCCCAGCCCCAGTAGATGAAGATCGAGAGGGAGAGGCCCGCGGTGAAGGCGGCGAAGGAGTCGACCGCGAACGGGTTCATCCAGGACCAGGAGAAGGACAGCGACCCGGCGATCTCGCCCGACTTGGTCACGGCCATGGCCGCGAACAGCACGATCACGACGAGCTGGAGCCCGACGAGGGCGTACTGGAGCCACTTGGTGGCGGTGAGGCCGCGGTAGCTGACGACGGTGGCGGCGGCCACGAACGCGAGCGTGGTGAGGATGTGGACGGCCTTGTTGCCGTCGAGTGCGGCGATGGCCGGGTTGCCGGTGATCTCGCCCGCGGTCAGCCAGAAGAAGGAGGTGGCGACGCCCGCGAGGTTGGAGAGGACGACGACGGTGGCCACGAGGAGGCCCCAGCCGCACATCCAGCCGACCTTGGGGCCGAAGGCCTTCACGGACCAGGTGAAGGAGGTGCCGCAGTCGGGGATGGCCCTGTTCAGCTCGCGGTAGGCGAAGGCCACGAGGAGCATGGGCAGGAACCCGGCCAGGAAGATGGCGGGCATCTGGAGGCCGACCTCGCTGACGGTCGGGCCGAGAGTCGAGGTCAGACAGTAGACGGGGGCGACGGTCGAGATGCCGATGACGGCACCGCCCATCAGCCCGACGGAGTTCCCGCCGAGTCCCTTGGTACGTACGCCGCCGCCGCTCCCGTCTGGCGCGGGAACGTTCCTTACCGTGTCTCCGGCCTGGGGCCGTGCTTCCACCTGGGTCATGAGAAGGACCGTAGGTGCTGCGGTTTCCACATCCGGAGTATCGAACTCCGCGATCTCCCCCTTGGGTTATGCGGGACGAAACGGCCAGTTGGCAAGGAATAAAAGATCAGTTCACCTTTGAACCATGTCTTTAAGCGTCGTGACGACAGGTGTTCGATATACGGGAACCGTAGCGGTGCCCGATTTGCCCGTTTGAAAAATTTCCCGTGCTTGTTTTCGGGCACCGGCGCATCGGGGCCTCAGCCGAGCAGCGCGTACACGGTGGAGGCCCGCGCCGCGGGCTCCGTCCCGCCCTCCGCGACCATGCTGACCTCGGCGAACGCCATCCGCCGCCCGAGCTTGGAGATCCGCGCGTCCACCAGTACGTCGGCCCCGGTCACGGCCCGCAGGAACGACGTCGACTGCTGCACGGTCGTCATCGGTACGAAGCCCCCGCGGGCGCAGGACACCGCCAGGACCGTCGCCGTGTCGGCGGCCGCCATCAGCGCCTGCCCCGACATCCCGCCCCCTTCCCGCGCCAGCCCGGACGACCACGGCAGCCGCAGCACCGCGTGCCGCTCCCCCGTCTCCTCCACGATCAGCCCCAGGTCGAGCACCCAGGGCGCGAAGTTGTCGGCCAGCACCTTGTCGGCTTCGGCGAGTGTCAGCGTCATGCCCCCGATGGTGCCGCGCCGACGGGCTCCCCACCAGATGACGACGCCGCCAGGTCGCCGGGATCGGTGTTGGCGCCGCACAGGACGACGGCGACGCGCTCGCCCTCGGACGGGGCGTAGGCGTGGAGGCCCGCGAGTGCGGTGCCCGCGGCGTGCTCGACGGCCAGGCGGTGGTCGTCCCACAGGGCCTGGCGGGCCCGGACGATCGCGGCGTCCGGGACGAGGACGGAGCAGACGTCGTACTGCTGGGCCGCGTACAGCGCCATGGGCGTGACCCGGCGGGCGCCCAGCGAGTCGGCCGCCACCGAGTCGACGGGGACGTCGACGACCTCGCCCGCCGCGAGGGCCGCGTTGAGGGCGCGGCAGTTCTCCGGTTCGGCGGCCACGACCCGTACGCCGTGGTGGTGCGCGGACGCGGCGACCCCCGCGAACAGCCCGCCGCCGCCGACGGCGACGACGACCGTGTCCAGGTCGGGAAGGCGCGCGTGCAGCTCCTCCATGAGGGTGCCCGCGCCGGCGGCGATGAGGGGATGGTCGTACGCGTGCGAGGCCAGCGCCCCGGTGTCGGCGGCGAACTTCCGGCAGGCGTCCAGCGCCTCCGCGTACTCCCGGCCGACCAGCCGCACGTCGGCGCCGTACGCGCGCAGCCGGGCCACCTTCACGGCGGGCGCGGTGGCGGGCAGGAAGACCGTGGCCCGCGCGCCCTCGGCGCGTGCGGCCCAGGCGCAGGCCAGGCCCGCGTTGCCGCCGGACGCGATGGTGACGCCGGAGTCCGGGAGCGTGCCGGACTCCTGGTGGGCGCGGATGAAGTTGATCGCGCCGCGCGCCTTGAAGGTGCCGGTGTGCTGGAGGTGCTCCAGGGCGAACCATGTGCCGGGCGTGTCGGCGGGTGCGACCGCGAGGGGCCGCACGCGCCCGGCGACCCGCTCGGCGGCGGCGGTGACGTCCTCGTGCGTCAGATGGATCATGTCAGGACCATACGACGAGCCGGCCCTTCGTCGTCAGGCCGAGGAAGAAGGCGAAGGCGATCCGCCGCCCGGGGCCGGTGCCGGCCGCCACGGCGTGGAAGTGGACGGGGTTGATGAGCAGCGCGTCCCCCACGTGGGGCGGCAGGTCGACGCGCTGGTGGCCCTCGACGGCCGAGGGCAGGAAGCCGTACGCCTCGCGGTGCCCCTCGTCGCCCGGCTCCCAGCGGCGCCGCCACACGCTCGTGGCGCCGCCGGCGGCCGGGACGCTCACGTACAGGTTGAACGCGAGCTGCGCGACGACGTCCTGGTCGAACAGACCGTCCGGGAACTCGCGGTTGACGTCGTCGTAGTGCATGAGCATCCCGGCGTTGGCCTCCCGCAAGGTGCCGCCGAAGACGGCCCGGCCGCCGATGGTGGCGGGCTCGACGGGGGCGCCCCAGGCCGTACCGAGCCGCTCGAAGGCGACCGCCAGGGGGTCGGGGTCCATGCCGGCGCGGCTCCAGCCCTCGTGGGCGGCCTCGGCTTCGGGCCAGTAGCGCTCGGCGTCGAGGCCACCGCCGGGCCGCCGGTAGTCGTTGAGCGAGGGACCGAGCCGCAGCACGGGGGTGGGCACCCGGTCCGCGTCCATGAGCGCGACGGGCAGCCTGTCCAGCGCGTCGGTCACGGCCCGGCACGCGGCGGCGCCGAGGAACCCGGGGACGCGCACGGCGGCGAGGGTGCCTGCCGCGAGGCGGGCCAGGTGGCGGCCGGTGAAGGCGGGCGCGTCGACGGCCAC
>NZ_JABWDV010000278.1 GCF_013362995.1 Streptomyces sp. TRM64462
AGATGGGCGGTGCCCGCGACCACGACCCCGGCCAGCACCTTGTCCACGGCCCGCTCCTTGAGCAGCGCCCCCGCCACGAGCCCGGCCGCCCCGACCCCCAACAGCTTCACGGCCCCGCTCGTCACCTCGCCGTCCCGCAGGGCCCCGAGGTGCGCCCGGAACCCTCGCCGGTGGTCGCCGCGCACATCGTCGTACCGCCCGCACACCGCACCCGCGACGGCCGCCAGCGCGGCGGCGCCCCGCCCCGGAGCCGGCAGGGCCCCGAGTACGGCGCCGACGGCCGCGGCGGCGCCGGCCTCCATCCGTACCGTACGGCCCGCGTAGTTGACGCGGCGCCAGCTTTCCGCTCCCCCGGGCGGACACCGCCGCAGCAGCCCGTACGCGGCCCTGGTCGCCCCGGCGGCCGCCGCGAACACGGCCCCGGCCTTCACAAGATCACCGTTCATACGGCCACCTTACGAACGGCCGGACGACCGCACCGAATCGCCAGGTTCAGGCGCCGGGCTCAAGCGCCGGGCCTCCAGGGGGCCGGGCCTCAGACGTCCGCCCTGGCCGTGGCCAGCAGTTCCTCCGCGTGTGCCCGTGCCGTCTCGGAGTCCTCCTGGCCGGCGAGCATCCGGGACAGCTCCCGCACCCGGTCCTCGCCCTCCAGCACGGTGACGCCGGAGCGGGTCACGGAACCGTCGTTGGTCTTCTCCACCAGCAACTGCCGGTCGGCGAAGGCCGCGACCTGAGGCAGATGCGTGACGACCACGACCTGCGCCGACCTGGCGAGCTTGGCCAGGCGCCGCCCGATCTCGACCGCCGCCTTGCCGCCGACGCCCGCGTCGACCTCGTCGAAGAGATACGTCGGCACCGGATCCGTACCCGCGAAGACGACCTCCACCGCGAGCATCACACGGGACAGCTCACCGCCCGACGCGCCCTTGGCGATCGGCCGCGGCGGGGCACCCGGGTGCGGCGCCAGCAGCAGCTCGACCTCGTCGGCGCCGCTCGGCCCGTACGCCACGCGCCGCCCGCCGACCTCGACACCGTCCGGGTCCTCGGTCTGCCGGATCGCGAACGACACGCGCGCGTGCGGCATCGCGAGCGACGCCAGCTCGGCGGTGACCGCGTCGGCGAACGTCGCCGCCGCGTCGGTCCGCGCGTCCGTCAGCGCCTGGGCGAGCCCGGACAGTTCGGCGCGCAGCGCGTCACGCTCGGCGGTGAGCCCGGCGATGCGGTCGTCGTCGCTGTCGAGTTCGGTGAGCCGCGCGGCACTGTCCTCGGCCCACGCGAGCACGGCCGCGACATCCTCACCGTACTTGCGGGTCAGACCGGTCAGCGCGGCCCGCCGCTCCTCGACGGCGGCGAGGCGACGCGGATCGGCGTCCAGATTGTCCGCGTATCCGGCGAGTTCGCCCGCCACGTCGGAGAGGAGGATCGCGATCTCACCGATCCGGTCGGCGAGCGCGGCCAGTGCCGGGTCGTGGGACCGTACGCCCTCCAGGGCCCGCCCGGCACCCGCGACGAGCGTCGTCGCGTCGACGGCCTCCGGGTCCTCGGGGTCCCCGGCGAGCGCCCGGTGCGCGAGCGCGGCGGCGGACGCCAGCGCCTCGGCGTGCCCGAGCCGCTCCGCCTCGGCCGCCAGCTCGGCGTCCTCACCGGCGCGCGGCTCGACGGCCTCGATCTCCGCGAGCCCGAACCGCAGCAGGTCGGCCTCCTGCGCCCGCTCACGCGCGCGCGTGGTCAGCTCGTCCAGCTCGGCGGAGACGGCGCGCAGCCGCCGGTACGCCTCGCCGTACGCGGCGAGCGGCACGGCGACGGCGTCGCCCGCGTACCGGTCCAGCGCGGCCCGCTGCCTGGCCGGCTTGAGCAGGCCCTGCTGGTCGGTCTGGCCGTGCACGGCGACCAGCTCGTCGGCGAGCTCGGCGAGCAGCCCCACGGGCACGCTGCGCCCGCCCAGGTGCGCCCTGGAGCGGCCTTCCGCCGAGACGGTACGGCTGATGAGCAGGGCGCCCTCGTCGAGCTCGGCACCCGCCTCCTGGGCCCGCCGGGCCACCGCGGCGTCCGGGGTCACGCTGACGCGCCCCTCGACGACGGCGGACGGGGCGCCGATCCGCACCAGGGCAGGGTCGGCGCGCCCGCCGAGCAGCAGCCCCAGGCTGGTGACGACCATGGTCTTGCCCGCGCCCGTCTCACCGGTGACAGCAGTGAAGCCGGGCGACAGCTCGACCACCGCGTCGTCGATGACTCCGAGCGACCGTATCCGCATCTCCTCCAACACGTGCACGACCATACGAGGTCCCGCACCCAACACGCGACGGCCCCCGCCCGTGTCACCCACGGGGGTGTCGCCGTTACGTCGGCGGGCAGGCGTTCCGTCCCGGGGATCCCCTGGACGAAGCCCTTGGGGCAGGAACGGGCGCGCCCGCACCGCAACCGCGCACCGCAACCGCGCACCGCGCACCGCGCGCTCGCGGGCCCTAGTGCGGCGCCCCCCGCCACCCCGACACCGGCAGCGCGAACTTGGCGACCAGCCGGTCCGAGAACGACGCGTGGTGCAGCCGCGCCAGCCGCACCGGCACCGAACCGCGCCGCACCTCCACCCGAGCCCCCGCCGGGAGCGTGACGGTGCGCCGCCCGTCGCACCACAGCACCCCGTCCGGGGTGTGCGGCTCCACCTCCACCGCGAGCACCGAGTCCGGCGTCGTCACCAGCGGCTTGGCGAACAGCGCGTGGGCCCCGATCGGCACCATCAGCAGCGCCTCCACCTCGGGCCAGATCACCGGCCCGCCCGCCGAGAACGCGTACGCCGTCGACCCGGTCGGCGTCGCGCAGATCACCCCGTCGCAGCCGAACCCCGTCACGGGCCTTCCGTCGATGGCGAGGACGACCTCCAGCATCCGCTCGGGCGCGACCTTCTGCACCGCCGCCTCGTTCAGCGCCCAGTTGGTGTGCAGCACGTCGCCGTTGTTGTAGACGACGACGTCCAGCGTCATCCGCTCCTCGACCTCGTACGCCCGCGTCACCACCCGGTCCACGACCTTGTCGAGGTCGTCGCGCTCCGCCTCCGCGAGGAACCCGACGCGCCCGAGGTTGACGCCGAGCATCGGCACACCGGACGCGCGCGCGAACTCGGCGCCCCGCAGCAGCGTCCCGTCACCGCCGAGGACGATGAGCAGCTCGCAGCCGTCGAGGACGCCCGGCGTCGCCTCCTGCACGGTCTCCACGGCGGACGGCAGCGGCAGGTCGGCGGCCTCGGAGGCCAGGACGCGCACGCCGATGCCGGACCGCAGCAGGCCCAGGACGACGAGTTCGGCGCTGCGCACGGCGGCGGGCCTGCCCGTGTGCGCGACCAGGAAGACGGTACGCGGTGCTGTCGACGCCGCGTTCGATGCTGCGTCCGGTGCTGAACTCAACGGGGCCCCTCCGCCACGGCACGGTCGACGTCGGCCGGATCGAGCGCGGGCGCCCCGGCTCGCAGCCACAGGAAGTACTCGACGTTGCCGGAAGGCCCCGGCAGCGGGCTCGCGGTGACGCCCAGCACACCGAGCCCGAGCTCGCCCGCCTGCCGCGCCACGTTCCGTACGGCATCGGCGCGCAGCTCAGGGCTGCGGACGACGCCCCCGCTGCCCAGCCGCTCCTTGCCGACCTCGAACTGCGGCTTGACCATCAGGACGAGGTCCGCGTCCGGGGCCGATACACCGGCGAGCGCGGGCAGCACGAGCCCCAGCGGGATGAAGGACAGGTCGCCCACCACCAGGTCCACCGGCACTCCGTCGATCGCGTCGAGCGTCAACTCCCGTACGTTGGTACGGTCCTTGACGGTGACGCGTTCATCGCTCCGCAGCGACCAGGCGAGCTGCCCGTAGCCGACGTCGACGGCGACGACATGGGCGGCGCCCGCGCGCAGCAGCACATCCGTGAACCCGCCGGTGGACGCGCCGGCGTCGAGCGCCCGCCGCCCCTCGACGCGCAGCCCGCGCGGGACGAACTCCGCGAGGGCGCCGGCCAGCTTGTGGCCGCCGCGCGACACGTACTCGGGGTCGCTGTCGTCCTGGGCGACGACGATGGCGGCGGCGGTCTCGACCTGCGTGGCGGACTTGGTCGCCGTGGTGCCGCCGACGGTCACCCGCCCCGCCGCGATCAGCTGGCTCGCGTGCTCGCGCGAGCGGGCGAGCTTACGGCGTACCAGCTCGGCGTCGAGACGGCGGCGTGCCACTCCTGCCACGTTCGGTTCAGCTCCTGTGCTCGTTCGGGGGTCCCGGCCGGGGGTGCGCGTCCAGCGCGGTCAGCGTGTCGCGCAGCCCCTGGTGTACATCCTCGTACACCTCCAGGTGGCCGTCCGCAGCGAGGTGGTCGGCGTCGCCCAGCCGCTCCAGGGCGGCGTCGACGCGGGGGTCGCCGGTCGGCACCCGCTCCACGCCGATCGGCGCGGGTCCTGCGGGCTCGTACGGGTCGGCCGGCCCGTCGCCGTCCCCCTGCTCGTCGAGCACCGGGGCCATGTCGCGTACGTCGCGTACGTCGCGTACGTCGCGTACACCGGGTACGTCGAGGCCGCCGGGTACGCCCTGCTCCGCCGCCGGCCCGTGGGCCGCGGGCTGGGCCGAGATCGCGTCGTCCATGCCCCGACGCTACCGCGAAGCCCGGGTGTACGGTCGGGCACGATGGCCACGACCGAGGAGTGCCGCCGGGCGCTCGACACGTTCGCCGCGCGGCTGGCGCGGGCGGACGGCGGGGTACGGGCGGCGGCCGGCCACGACCGCACGGTGAGCTGCCACGTCACGGACCTGGACGTCACCTTCACGGGCAGCCTCGCGGACGGCGGCCTTCGGCTGCTGGACCAGGCCGACGGGCCGCCCCGGGAGCGGGCGCAGGTCCGGCTGGCGATGACCGGCGACGACCTGGTGGCGCTCGTCGCCGGCGAGCTGGACTTCGCGCGGGCCTGGGCGACGGGCCGGGTCAGACTGGAAGCGGGGCTCCGCGACCTGCTGCGCCTGCGGTCACTTCTGTAGCGCGGTCGCGGTCGCGGCGGCGACCGGCGGCACGCCCCGTACGCGCTCCCCGCGCTCCACGCGCACCCCGAGCGCGTACGCCGTGTCGTCGCCCATCTTCGGCATCCGCAGGGGCCCGCGGGTCACCACCCCAGCGTGGCCAGCGCCTTCCCCGCGTCCAGCGTGCACGCCCCGGCACCGGCGTACGTCCAGGCCGCCGCGCACAGCGCCCGCAGCCCGTCCAGCCGCTCCCCGGCGCCCTCCACGACGAGCGAACCACCGCCGGGAGCCCCGGCCGCGGCCCCGGACACGGACGCCGTCCAGCCCCCGCACACGAACCCCGCGTCCGCCGACCCCGTCACCTCCGGCTGCCCGGTCAGCAGCCCCCGCAGATCCGCGTCCACGTACGTCGGCCGGTGCTCCGGCACCGCCGCCAGCAGCCGCTCCGGATCCGTCACACCCGTGAGGACGAGAAGCGAGTCCACGCCCCCGTTGAACGCGCCCTCGATGTCCGTGTCCAGCCGGTCGCCGACCACCAGCGGCCGCCGCGCCCCGGTCCGCAGCACCGTCTCGCGGTGCATCGGCGGCAGCGGCTTCCCCGCCACCTGCGGCGCGTACCGGCCGCCCGTGGCGATCCGCACGACCTCCACGGCCGCCCCGTTCCCCGGACCGATCCCGCGCGTCCCCGGGATCGTCAGGTCCGTGTTGGACGCGAACCACGGCACGCCGCGCGCCACCGCGTACGCCGCCTCCGCGAACCGCCCCCACGGCATCTCCGGCCCGCCGTACCCCTGCACCACGGCCGCCGGGTCCGCGTCCGCCGACTCGACCGGCACCAGGCCGCGCTCGCGCAGCGCCACCCGCAGCCCTTCCCCGCCGATCACCAGCACCCGGGACCCCCGCGGAAGCTGCTCGGCGATCAGCCGGGCCACCGCCTGCGCCGAGGTGATCACATCGCCCGCATCGGCGGGCACCCCCAGCTCGGTCAGATGCGCGGCCACCGCGTCGGGCGTCCGCAGCGCGTTGTTCGTGACGTACGCGAGGTGCATCCCGCCCGCCCGCGCCGCCACCAGGGACTCCACGGCGTACGGGACGGCCTCACCGCCCGCGTACACCACCCCGTCCAGGTCGAGCAGCGCCGTGTCGTACGCCTCGCTCAGCGCGGCCGCACTGCCACCCGGCCGGTCCGGCCCCTGCTGCCCCATCACGGTCTGCTCCTCGCCTCGCGCACCTCGCCCCCGGTCACACCGTCGGACGATCCTGTCCCCCGATCATCCCTCATCCCCTCATCCACATACGATGCAAGGATGATGACGAGAGGTCCTGCGGCCAACGACGGCCTGCGACTGAAACCCTTCCGCGGACTCCGGTACGTCCCCGAAAGGGTCGGCAGTCTCGCCGCGGTGACCTCACCGCCGTACGACGTGGTGGTACGGCCCGACGGGCTGCACCACCTCGAATCGTCCGACCCGCACAACATCGTCCGGCTCATACTTCCGCAGGCCCCCACGGCCGACGCCCGGCCGCGCCGGGCCGCCGACACCCTGTCCGACTGGCTCGCGGACGGCATACTCGCGGCCGACGCCGAGCCGGCCCTCTACGTGTACGAGCAGCGCAACGGCGACCTGCTGCAGCGCGGCCTGATCGGCGCCCTGGAGCTGTCCACGCCCGCCGACGGCGTCGTCCTGCCCCACGAGGACGTCATGCCGCAGGTCGTCGAGGAGCGCGCCGCCCTGATGCGCACGACCGGCGCCCACCTGGAGCCGCTGCTGCTCACCTACCGCGGCGACGGCAACGCCACGGGCGCGACCGGCGTCATCGAACGGGCCATCACCCGCACCCCGCTCCTCGCCACGACGACCGAGGACGGCTTCAGCCACCGGCTGTGGGCGGTGACCAACCCGGCCGAGCTGACGGCCGCCGCCGACGACCTGGCACGCCACCAGGCGCTCATCGCCGACGGCCACCACCGCTGGGCGACGTATCTGCGGCTCCGCGAGGAGCAGAACGGCCCCGGCCCCTGGAACTACGGCCTGGTACTCCTCATCGACACCGCCCGCTACCCGCTCCAGGTCCGCGCCATCCACCGGCTGCTGTACGCCCTGCCCGTGGCGGACGCGCTGGCCGCGCTGGGCGGCGCGTTCCGCGTCCGCACGCTCGACGCCGGTACGCCGCTGCCGGCCGCGCTGGACGCTCTGGCGGCCGCCGTGGCCGAGGGCAACGCCTTCGTGCTCGCCGGTGACGGCCGCTTCCACCTGATCGACCGCCCGGACGCGGCGCTCGTCGCCCGGACCGTACCGGCCGACCGCCCGGAGGCCTGGCGCTCCCTGGACGCGACGGTCCTGCACGCCACGATCCTCGGACACCTCTGGGACGTCCCGGACTCGCCGGAGCACATCGCGTACATACACGACACGGAGGCCGCGGTCGAACAGGCAGAGCGCCGCGGCGGCACGGCGGTCCTGATGCATCCGGTACGGGAGGACGTCGTCCGCGACCTGGCCCGCCAGGGCGTCACGATGCCCCGCAAGTCCACGTCCTTCGGCCCGAAGCCGGCCACGGGCCTGGTCCTCCGCAGCCTCGCCCTGGACTGACCGCACCCGCACGACGAAAAAACGGGCGGCACCCCCTGCTGGGGATGCCGCCCGTCGTCATCGCACGTCAGTCCTGCCGGCTCTCGCCGCTCTCGCCGCCCTGCTCGGCCGCACCGCGCTCCGCGATGTGCTCCTCGGTGCCCTCGGCCTCATGCTCGGCCTCGGCCTCGGCTCCGTCCTCGTCGAACGCGTCGACGAACTCGACACCGTCCAGCTCGGCAAGCCGGTCGGACGCGTCGGTCGACCCGTCCTTGTCGGCCTCCAGCGCCTTGGCGAACCACTCGCGCGCCTCGCCCTCACGCCCGGCCGCCAGCAGCGCGTCGGCGTACGCGTACCGCAGCCGCGCCGTCCACGGCTGTACGGAGTTGGAGGCCAGCTCGGGCGACTGCAGCGTCACGATGGCAGCGTCGAGCTGGTCCATGTCGCGCCGCGCCCCCGCGGCCACCAGCCGCATCTCCACCTGGCCGGCCTTGTCGAGCTTCTGCACCTCGGGCTCACCGGCCATCGCCAGCGCCCGCTCGGGCCGGCCGAGACCGCGCTCGCAGTCGGCCATGACGGGCCACAGCTCGACGCTGCCGGTCATCCGCCGCGCCGCCCGGAACTCGGCCAGGGCCTCCGCGTACTTCTGCGTCGCGTACGCCGCGAAGCCGGCGGCCTCACGGACGGCGGCGACGCGGGACGCCAGCCGCAGCGCCACCCGCGAGTAGCCGTACGCCTTCTCCGGCTCCTCGTCGATGAGCTTGGCGACCATCACCAGGTTCTTGGCGACGTCCTCGGCGAGCGTCTTCGGCAGGCTCATCAGCTCCTGCCGCACGTCCTTGTCGATCTCGTCACCGGTGACGTCCTCGGGGATCGGCAGCCGCTTGATGGGCTCCCGGTCACGGTCGCGGCTCCGGTCCCGGTCGTCCCGGCCCCGGTACCCGCCACGGTCACGGTCGCGATCGCCGCCACGGGCCCCGCGGAAGCCGCCACGGTCCCGGTCGCCGCCCCGGAAGCCACCACGCCCCCGGTCGTCGTCCCGCCGCGGCCCCCGAGGCCGGTCATCCCGCCGGAAACCGCCACGGTCGTCACGCCGCTCATCCCGACGGTCGTCGCGCCGCTCATCACGGCGGAACCCGCCCCGCTCGTCGCGCTGGAACCCGCCCCGGTCGTCACGCCGCTCATCCCGACGGTCGTCGCGCCGGAACCCACCACGGTCATCGCGCCGGTCGTCCCGCCGGAACCCGCCCCGGTCGTCACGCCGCTCGTCCCGACGGTCGTCGCGCCGGAACCCACCACGCTCGTCACGCCGCTCGTCGCGCCGGAACCCACCACGCTCGTCGCGCCGCTCGTCGCGACGGAACCCACCGCGGTCATCGCGCCGCTCGTCGCGACGGAACCCGCCCCGGTCGTCACGACGGTCATCGCGACGCTCGTCCCGCCGGTCGTCGCGGCGCGGCGCCCGGTCGTCGCGCGGGAAGGAGCCACGCTCGTCACGCCGGTCGTCCCGGCCCCGGTAACCGCCACGATCGCGGTCGTCGCGGCGGGGAGCCCGGTCGTCACGCGGCCAGGACGGCCGGTCACCGCTGCGCCGGAAGCCTCCGCGCTCGCGGTCACGGTCCTGCCCCCGGTCCCGGTCACGGTCCCGGTCGTCACGCCGGAACGCCGGCCGGTCACCCTGCCGGTCGTCACGGCGGAACCCGCCACCACGCCGGTCGTCATCCCGCCGGAAGCCACCGCCCCGGTAGCCGCCACGGTCCCGGTCGTCACGCCGAGGACCACGGTCCCGGTCACTGTCGCGGTCATCCCGCCGGAAGGGAGGCCGATCGCCCCGGCCCTCGTCCCGACGGTCATCACGCCGGTCGTCACGGCGGAAGCCACCGCCTCGACGGTCGTCATCGCGACGGAAGCCGCCGCCGCCACGGTAGCCGCCCCGTTCGCCACCGTCCCTACGACGAGGCTCGCGCTCCGGACGGTCGTCGGAGGAGTTGGTGGACATGGGTGTAGCTCCTGTCTTCGGGTACCGCAAGTCATTCTCGCGCAGTCGAGGTTCCACCGCGCTTCGAGGAAATTCCAGTGATAGCAAAAAGGACCCGTGGTCCCAGCATGTACGCTGGGACCACGGGTCCTGAAAGATTGTTCGGCGGCGTCCTACTCTCCCACAGGGTCCCCCCTGCAGTACCATCGGCGCTGAAAGGCTTAGCTTCCGGG
>NZ_JABWDV010000279.1 GCF_013362995.1 Streptomyces sp. TRM64462
GAGTTCGACTGGATCGTCGGCTGTACGTACCGGGGTGTCCCGCCCGGACGCGTCCGGGTGCGCAACGTGCTCGGCGGCAACGCCTCCTTCCGGCGCGAGGCGTTCGACGCGGCGGGCGGCTTCGCCACCGGCATCGGACGCGACGGCGACAAGCGGCCGCTGGGCTGCGAGGAGACCGAGCTGTGCATCCGCGTCGGCGCGGCGCTCCCCCACGCGGTCCTGCTCGTCGACGACCGCGCCGTCATCCACCACAAGGTCCCGCACGCCCGTGAACGGTTCGGCTACTTCCGCACCCGCGCCTACGCCGAGGGCCTGTCCAAGGCGCTCGTCGCGCGGAGCGTCGGCGCCGGCAAGGGCCTGGAGACCGAGCGCCGCTACACCACACGGGTGCTGCCCGCGGGCGTGGCGCGCGGCCTGCGGGACTTCGTGCTGGCCCGGCCTGGCGGCGCGGGGCGGGCCCTCGCCATCGTCGCCGGGGTCACCGCGGCCGCGGCGGGCTACGCGCGCGGAACGCTGCGGGCGCGGCTCGGACGCGGTGCGGCGTTCTCGTACGGCCCGGTCACGAAGGAGGTGCCGTGAACGGAGGAGCCGTGAACGGAGGTGCCGTGAACGGAGGAGCCGTGAACGGAGGTGCCCTGACGCACCCGGACAGCGGAGGTGCCGTGACGCACCCGGACGACAGCCGTCGTGCCGTACCGGTCCTGATGTACCACGCGGTCGGCCACCGCCCGGCGGCCGCGGCCCACGGGCTGTCGGTGGCGCCGGAGGCGTTCGCCGCGCAGATGGCCGTACTCGCCTCGTACGGGTGCACACCGCTGACCACGGCCGCGCTGGCCGAGGCGTGGCGCACCGGCGAGCCGCTGCCGGAGCGTCCGGTGCTCATCACGTTCGACGACGGGTACGAGGGCGTGCACCGCCACGCCCTGCCCGTGCTCGCCGAACACGGCTTCCGCGCCACGCTCTTCGTGTCGACGGGCTGGCTGCGCGGCCCGTACGACGAGGGAGGCGCCCTCGACACCATGCTCGACTGGGACCAGGTACGGGAACTCGCCGCCGCGGGCACCGAGATCGGCGGGCACACCCACACGCACCCGCAGCTCGACCAGCTCGACGACGCGCGGCTGCGGTACGAGACCGTACGGTGCCGGGAGATCCTCACCGAGGAGCTCGGCACCGCCCCGGTGTCCTTCGCCTACCCGTACGGCTACTCCGACCGGCGGGTGCGGCGTGCCGTACGGGCCGCCGGGTACACCCAGGCGCTGGCCGTCGGCAACGCGCTGGCGCGCCGCGCCCAGGGGCCGTACGCCCTGGAACGGGTCACGGTGCGGCGCTCCAC
>NZ_JABWDV010000280.1 GCF_013362995.1 Streptomyces sp. TRM64462
GGTCGCCCGGCGCCGCCCGGTCCGGGGTCACCACGCCGCGTCGCCCAGCGCCGCGTCGTCCAGCGCGTCGTCGAACAGCGGCGCCACCAGCGGCGCCCCGCCCGCCAGCGGCTGCTCCGTCCACATCACCTTGCCGCTCGGCGTGTACCGCGTCCCCCACCGCCCCGCGAACTGCGACACCAGATACAGACCGCGCCCGCCCTCGTCCGTCGTCGCCGCCCGCCGCAGATGCGGCGAGGTGCTGCTGCCATCGGACACCTCGCAGATCAGCGCCCGGTCCCGCAGCATCCGGACATGGATCGGCTCGGAGCCGTACCGGATCGCGTTGGTGATCAGCTCGCTCAGCATCAGCTCCGTCGTGAACCCGATCTCCTCCAGGCCCCACTGCTCCAGCTGCCGCCCGCACGCGGCGCGGACCGGCGCCACGGCCGCCGGATCGCGCGGCACGTCCCAGTCCGCGACCTGTTCGTCGGAGAGCAGCCGCGTACGGGCCACGAGCAGCGCGATGTCGTCGCTGCGGTGCGGTGGCAGCATCGCCTCGAACACCGCCCGGCAGGTCTCCTCCGGCGTCCGCGCCCCGCCGTCCGCGAGCGTGCTGCCGAGCAGCCGGAGCCCCGTGTCGACGTCGCGGTCCCGGTGCTCGATCAGCCCGTCCGTGTACAGCACCAGCCGGCTGCCCTCGGACAGCCGCACCTCCCGGGTCTCGAACGGGCCGCCGCCCAGACCCAGCGGCGGGAACACCGGCACGTCCGTGAACTCCACCGTCCCGTCGGGCCGCACCACCGCCGGGGCGAAGTGGCCCGCCGTGGCCATGCAGCACGCCCCGGACGCCGGATCGTAGATCGCGTACAGGCAGGTCGCCCCCGTGATGCCCGCGGCGCCCTCGCCGCTCTCTTCCTCGTCGATCCGGGACACCAGCTCGTCCAGGTGCCCCAGCAGCTCGTCCGGCGGCAGGTCCAGCGCCGAGAAGTTGTGCACCGCCGTCCGCAGCCGGCCCATCGTCGCCGCCGCGTGCAGCCCGTGGCCCACCACGTCACCCACCACCAGCGCGACCCGGGCCCCCGGCAGCGGGATCACGTCGAACCAGTCGCCGCCCACGCCCGCCTGCGCCGGCAGATAGCGGTACGCGATGTCGACCGCGTCCTGCTCGGGCAGCACCCGCGGCAGCAGGCTCCGCTGCAGCGTCACCGCCATCGTGTGCTCGCGCGTGAACCGGCGCGCGTTGTCGATGGCCACCGCCGCCCGCGCCGCCAGCTCCTCCGCGAACGCCAGGTCCTCCTCCTCGAACCGCTCCGACCGCTCCGAGCGCCAGAAGTCGGCCAGGCCCAGCACCACCCCGCGCGCCTGCAGCGGCACCGTCACCAGCGAGCGGATCCCGTACGCGAGCGCCCGGTCGGCGCCCTCGGGGTCCTGCTCACGCCAGCCGTGCGCCAGGGTCAGGTCCGCCTCCAGGACGGCCCTGCCGCTGTCGAGCGCCGCCGCCATCGGTGTCGTCGCCACGTCGAACCGGATCACGTCGCCGACCGGCTGCAGCGGATGGTCGTCCCGTACGCCGCTGACGGCCGCCCGCCGCATCACCGCGTGCGCCTCGGACGGCTCCTCGCCGCGCAGCACGGGGTCCAGCAGCTCCACCGTCACGAAGTCCGCGAACCGGGGCACCGCGACCTCCGTCAGCTCCTCCGCCGTCCGTACGACGTCCAGCGTGGTGCCGATCCGCACCCCTGCCTCGTACAGCAGCGTCAGCCGCTCCCGCGCCACCTCCGCCATGCCCGTCACGGCCCGCAGCTCGGTGGTGTCCCGGAGCGTCGCGACGGTCCCGGACGGGCCGCCGAACGGACGCGTGGGCCGGGTGTTCACGGCGAGCAGCCGGTCGCCCACCAGATGCACCTCGTCCGTCACGGGGCGCCCCGACGCCAGCAGCTCCGCCGTGTCCCGGGCCAGGCCCAGCTCCGCGACAGGGCGGCCCTCCGCGTCGGGCGGCAGGTCGAGGAGGCGGCGCGCCTCGTCGTTGACCAGCGTGAGCCGCCCGTCCTCGCCGACGATCAGCACCCCTTCCCGTACGGCGTGCAGGACGGCGTCGTGGTGCTCGTACATGCGCGTCATCTCGGCCGGGCCGAGACCGTGGGTCTGCCGCCGCAGGCGCCGGCTCACCAGCAGCGCGCTGACCGTGGCGAGGGCCAGTGCCACGCCGCCCGCGCCGAAGTACAGCGGCAGCTGCCGGTCGACGGCGTCCCCCACGCTCTCGATGCTGACCCCCGCCGCGACCATGCCCACGACCGTGCCGTCGGGGGCCGTCACGGGCACGACGGCGCGTGCGGCGTCGTTCGGCTCGCCCTCGAAGATCTCCGTGAACCCCCACCCGTCGGCCGCACGCTGCACACCCTCCGCGCGCTCTCCGACGAGGGACTGCTCGTTGTCGGCGACACGGATGCCGTCCGGCCTCATCACGGAGATGAAGTCCACCCCCGAGCCCGTCCACGCCCGTTCCACCGGCTCCTGGAGCACCGCGCCCGGGTCGGCCGACCGCAGCGCCGCCGCGGTGCCGGGAGCCTCCGCGAACGACTCCGCGGCGGCGAGGGAACGATTCAGCGCGTCGCGCTCGCTGTCGTACCGCGACTCGTAGATGAGGGCCACGATGGCGGCGACGATCAGCACGGCGGCCACCACGATCTGGAGGAAGAGCACCTGGCCGGCGGCGCTGCGCACGCCCAGCCACCCCCGGCGCCCGGGCCGCCCGGGACGTCCACTCTTGGCCCTCATGCCCCATTTCTAACACCGGCCGTGTTCTCCCGGCGACCGCGCGCACAGGCATGGCCCGCCCAGGACTGAGCACCCAGGAGATATGGGACGCGCCAACGACGAGGTGGAAGCCCTCCTCCAGGAGTACGCCGACCTCATCGCCATCAGCGGGGGCGACGCCTTCAAGGCACGCGCCTACGAGAAGGCCGCCCGCGCCATCGGCGGCCACCCCGCCGACGTGTCGAAACTCGACATCAAGGGGCTCCAGGACATCCCCAACGTCGGCAGGTCCATCGCCGAGAAGGTCGTCGAGTTCCTGCGCTCCGGCCGCGTCTCCGCGATCGAGGAGACCCGGGCGACCATCCCCGCCGGCGTCCGCGAACTCATCACCATCCCCACCCTCGGCCCCAAGAAGGCCCTGGTCCTCCACGAGGAACTCGGCATCTCCTCCGTCGACCAGCTCCTCGACGCCATCCACGAGGAGCAGCTCCGCGACCTCAAGGGCTTCGGAGAGAAGACCGAGGAGAACATCCTCCACGGCATCCGCCTCATGCAGCAGGCCGGCGAAGGGCGCATCCTCATCAGCGCCGCCCTGGACGTCGCCGAACAGGTCGTCGGCGAGCTGTCCGCGGTCTCCGGCTGCGACCGCTGCGCCTACGCCGGATCGCTGCGCCGGATGCGCGAGACCATCGGCGACATCGACGTCCTCGTCGCCGCCGCGCACGCCGAGCCGTTCATGGAGGCTCTCGCCGGCCTTCCGTACACCGCCGAGGTCATCGCCCAGGGCGAGAAGAAGACCTCCATCCGCACCACCAAGGGCCTCCAGGTCGACCTGCGGGTCCTGCCGCCCGAGTCGTGGGGCGCCGGCCTCCAGTACTTCACCGGGAGCAAGGCGCACAACATCCGCACCCGCGAGATCGCCGTCCGCCACAAGCTCAAGCTCTCCGAGTACGGCCTCTTCCACGCCGAGAGCGGCCGGAAGATCACCTCCGAGACCGAGGAGGACATCTACGGACGCCTCGGCCTGCCCTGGATCCCGCCGACCCTCCGCGAGGACCGCGGCGAGATCGCCGCGGGGCTGCGCGACGAGCTCCCCGACCTCGTCGAGGAACGCGACATCCGCGGCGACCTGCACACCCACACCGACCTCACCGACGGACTCGCCCCGCTCGACGCCATGGTCGCCGCCGCGGCCGAACGCGGCTACGCCTACTACGCCGTCACCGACCACGCCCCCAACCTCGCCATGCAGCGCATGACCGAGGAGAAGATCCTCGCCCAGCGCGCACAGGTCCGCGCCCTCGACCGCGCGCACCATGGCATGCGCCTCCTGCACGGTACGGAGCTCAACATCGGCCCCGACGGCGAGCTCGACTGGCCCGACGACTTCCTCGACGGCTTCGACCTGTGCGTGGCCTCCGTCCACTCCCACTTCAACCAGAGCCGCCAGGCCCTCACCCGCCGCATCGTCCGCGCCTGCGAGAACCCGCACGTCGCCGTGCTCGGCCACCCCACGACCCGGCTCATCGGCAAACGCCCCGGCATCGACGCCGACTTCGACGCCGTCTTCGAGGCCTGCGCCAGGACCGGCACCGCCCTGGAGATCAACTCCCACCCCGAGCGGCTCGACCTCCGCGACGAGGACATCCTCCGCGCCAAGGAGTACGGCGTGAAGTTCGCGGTCAACTCCGACGCCCACGCCACCACGCATCTGCCGTACCTGCGCTACGGCGTCGGTACCGCCCAGCGCGGCTGGCTCACCAAGGACGACGTCGTCAACGCGTGGCCCCTGACCAGGCTGCGCCGCTTCCTCCGCGGCCAGGACACCTGACCGCACCCGCCCTCCGCGCGAACCGGTACCTTGCCCCGGGAACCAGCCATGGCGAAATCGTGTCCCTCTGGTGGACAAGCCCCCAGGGCCGTGAGGAGGCCGTATGAACGCGTGGTCGGTGCCGGGCTACTCGGAGACCCGCGAGCTCGGCTCGGGAGCCAGCGGGCGCGTCGTACGCGCCGTCCACGACGCCACCGGCGTCCCCGTCGCCGTCAAGCACCTGAGCGAGGCCCTGCGCTCCGACCCCGCGTTCCTCCACACCTTCCGCGACGAGGCACGGCTCCTCGGCGCCCTGGAGTCCCCGTACGTCACCCGCCTGTACGAGTACGTGGAGGCACCCGAGGGCGCCGCCATCGTCATGGAACTCGTCGACGGCATCGCCCTGCGCGCCCTGCTGCGGCAGCACGGGCCCGTCGGACCCGAGGCCGCCCTCACGATCCTCAAGGGCTCCCTGCTCGGGCTCGCCGCCGCCCACGCATCCGGCGTCGTCCACCGCGACTACAAGCCCGAGAACGTCCTCGTCACCGCCGACGGCGCCTCCAAGCTCGTCGACTTCGGCATCGCCACCGGCCACGGCACCACCGCCACCGTCGCCGGAACCCCCGCGTACATGGCGCCCGAGCAGTGGACCGGCGCACCCGCGTCCCCCGCCGCCGACGTGTACGCGGCGACCGCGACGTTCTACGAGTGCCTCACCGGACGCAAGCCGTTCACCGGCGGGAACCTCGCCGAACTGGCGCTCCGCCACGTCGACGCACCCGTACCGGAGGACGGCGTCCCCGAGCCGCTGCTGCCGCTGGTCCGCAGCGGCATGGCCAAGGCGCCCGAGGACCGGCCGCGCGAGGCCGCCGCGTTCGTCCAGGAGCTGGAGCGCGTCGCCGGGGCCGCGTACGGCCCCCACTGGGAGGAGCGCGGGCGCGGCAGGCTCGCCGCCCTCGCCGCGCTGCTCCCGCTGCTCTTCCCGACCGCCGGCGACCGCGCCGAGTCGTCCACCGACCTGGCCACCACGTCGCTGGGGCGGGGCGACGATGCCTGGTGGAGCTCCTGGATGCCGAACGGCGCCGCCGCCGCCACCCTGTCCGGCGTCCTGCTCCTCGCCCTGATCCTGCTGCTCGCGCCCGGCCCCGGCACCGCCGTGTCGGACGACGCCGCCGCCCAGGCGGCCGCCACGACGAGCGTCGCACCGGACGGCACGCCCGTGCCAGGGCCCTCCCCGGAGCTGTCGCCCGTCCCGCCGGCGGGGGGCCAGAGCACGGCGCCGCCGGAGCACGCGCCCGGATCCCCGTCCACGCCGCCCGGCGGCGACGGCCACGGCGGCGAGAGCCCCCACGAGCCCCCGACGTCCGGCGACGACCCGGCCCCGCACCCCGCCGACCCGCACCCCGCCGACCCCAGGCCCGACCCGGGCACCGACCCTTCGCCCGCCGTCCCGGGCGGTCCCGGCTCCGTCGCGCCCCCGTCCGGTACGAGCCCGTCCCCGGCGACCTCCAGCGAGCCGCCCCGGACCCCGCCCACCACGGCGCCCCCGAACGTCAAGGGCGTGACGGTCCGTGAGTTCCGGCAGACCGGAGCCTCCACGGCCACCGCCACGTTCGAGATCGCCACCGACGGCACAGGCCCGGTCGACCTCGTCGTCACCTGGTCCACGGCCGACTCGGGCGCCGGCGACGCCACGCAGGACGGTACGGCCCAGACCTTCCGCCGCAGCGGCGCCACCCACTACACCGTGACGGTCACCCACACGTTCCGTAACACCGCCTGCTACTGGCGCGTGGCGGCCACCACCCGGCCCGCGTCCGCCGACGGCGGCTCCTCCGCCCAGCTCCTCACCCGGCGGTGCGACCTGCGATGAACCGGTACCCCGTCCCTCCAGGCCCCGGCAGCGCCGACGACCCCGACTACAGCGCGACCGAACTCGCCAGCCACTGGATCCAGCGCCCCGAACCGGCACCCGACGCCCCGCCGGTCCAGGACGCCCCGCCGGTCCACGACACCCGGCCGACCGTCCACGACACCCGGCCGCCCGTCCACGACACGCGGCCGACGGTGCACGACACGCGGCCGTTGCCCGGCGCCACGCCCGTCGACGACACCAGGCCGCTCACCGTCCTGCGCTTCGGCCCGGGCGTGCCCCCCGCCCCACCGCCGCCGGTCCCCATCCTGCCGACCCCGGGGCCCGGTGCGCGGCGCCCGTCGCCGGCGCGCCGTTTCGCGCTGCCCGCCCTCGTCTTCCTGTGCGTCCTGGCCTTCCTCGCGTGGCAGCGGTACGGACCGACGGTCGCCGTGCGCGAGGTCACCGTGCACACCGACGGCGTCGAGCTCACCGGCACATCGGGCGACGCCTGCGGCGGCACAGCCGCCGTCGTGGGCCTCGTACGGACCGACGGGCGGCCCGGCACCCTGACGTACCGCTGGCTGCGCAGCGACGGTTCCGCGTCGCCGGTGCTGACCGAGAGGGTGCGCGGGGGCCAGAAGGAGGCGCGGCTCCAGTTGCTGTGGACGTTCAGCGGCGAAGGCGCCTACACGGCACGCGCCGACCTGGAGGTGCTGACGCCGAGCCGGCACGGCGCGGGCACCTCCTTCGCGTACCGCTGCGGCTGAGTTCCGGCAACCCGGACGGGCCCGTTCGAGTGGTGGCTTCCCTTACCCGGGCTTAGCGTTGAACAGTGGACGGCGTCCCGGCGTCCACCGACGGCCCTCGTACGAGGGCGCTGAGCCATGACGACGCCCCGGCCGACTTCCGTGTCGCGGGCCGCCACCCCGAAGCGGGGCGACGGCAGCGGAATCGCCCTGCTGGTCATCGCGAGCTGCCAGTTGATGGTGGTTCTCGACATCACCATCGTCAACATCGCCCTGCCGCACATCCAGCGCTCCCTGGACTTCTCCACGACCGGCCTGTCCTGGGTGATCAACGCCTACACGCTCGCCTTCGGCGGTCTGCTGCTGCTCGGCGGCCGCACCGGCGACATCCTCGGGCGGCGGCGCATGTTCATGGTCGGCGTGGCGCTGTTCGTCCTCGCGTCGCTCCTCGGCGGACTCGCCCAGAACTCCGGGCAGTTGCTCGCCGCGCGGGCCTGCCAGGGCGTCGGCGGCGCCATCGCGTCCCCGACCGCGCTCGCCCTGATCAGTACGACGTTCCGGGAGGGCCCCGAACGCAACCGCGCCTTCGGCGTGTTCGCGGCGGTGTCGGCGGGCGGCGGCGCGATCGGGCTCCTCGCGGGCGGCATGCTCGTCGAATGGCTCGACTGGCGCTGGGTGTTCTTCGTCAACGTGCCGATCGGCCTGCTGATCCTCCTCGCGGTCCCGCGCTGGATCAGGGAGTCGGAGCGGCAGCCCGGCCACTTCGACGTCGCCGGCGCGCTCACCTCCACGTTCGGGATGGTCCTGCTCGTGTACGGATTCATCCGCGCCGCGCAGGAGGGCTGGCGCGACGCGCTCACGCTCGCGTCGTTCGGCGTGGCCGCGGTGGCCCTCACGGTGTTCGTCCTGATCGAGCGCCGTTCCCGGCAGCCGATCACGCCGCTGCGCATGTTCACGGACCGCAACAGGGCCGGCACGTACGGGATGATGCTCTGCCTCGCCGCCGCGATCTTCGGGATGTTCTTCTTCCTCACGCTGTTCGTGCAGAACGTGCTGGGCTTCAGCCCGCTCCAGGCGGGCCTCGCCTTCCTGCCGGTGAGCGCGATCATCGCGGTCGGCGCGGGTACCGCGGCGCAACTCCTGCCGCGCTACGGGCCGAAGCCGTTCATGGTGGTGGGCGCGCTGCTCGCCGCGGCGGGGCTCGGCTGGCTGACGCTGACCGACGTCCACTCCACGTACGCGGGCAGCATCCTCGGCCCGGTCCTCGTCCTCGGTATGGGCATGGGCATGCAGTTCGTGTCGCTGACGCTGATGGCGCTGTCCAACGTCCGCACGCGCGAGACGGGCGCCGCGTCCGGGCTGCTCAACGCGACGCAGCAGGTCGGCGGTTCGCTGGGCCTGTCCATCCTGGTCACGGTCTTCGGCACGGCCAGCGCCGGCGAGGCGCATCGCCAGATCGCCTCGTTCCTCGCCCGCGCCACCGCCGCCGAGCGCCTGCGGTTCCAGCGCACCGGCGAACTGCCGCCGCCGTGGGCGCACGAGGTGCTGACGTCCGGCGTCTCGGCGGCGTTCATCCTGGCGGCCGTCTTCGCGGCGGCCGGCGCGGTGATCGCCCTGCTGGTCGTCCAGGTCCGCCCGGACGACCTGGAACGCCTCAAGGGAAACGGGATGGGCCCCGGAGGCTGACGGCTCGTGTGCCGCCGCACGGCGGGAGGGGCGGCCGCCGCCCGGTGACATGCCGGGACCGGCGGTCCGCACGAGGCGGACCGCCGGCCCGGGTGGGGGGTGCGTGAGGTGGTGGGGATCAGAAGACGCTCACGCCGTACCGGCTCAGGGCCTCGGTGACCGGCTGGAAGAACGTGGTGCCGCCCGAGGAGCAGTTGCCGCTGCCGCCGGAGGTCAGGCCGAGGGCGGTGGAGCCGGAGAACAGGGCGCCGCCGCTGTCGCCCGGCTCGGCGCAGACGTTGGTCTGGATCAGGCCGCGCACGATGTCGCCGCCACCGTAGTTGACCGTGGCGTTCAGGCCGGTGACGCGGCCGCTGTGCAGACCGGTGGTGGAGCCGCTGCGCTGCACGGTCTGGCCGACGTACGCGTTGCCGGCGGAGGTGATGTCGCGGTAGCTGCCGTTGTACAGGTACACCCGGCCGTCCGCGAGCGAGGAGCTGGAGAGCCGGATGATGCCGTAGTCGTTGCCCGGGAAGCTGGAGCCGGCGCGGCTGCCGAGCGACGCGGTCTGCGACGAGTTGGTGTACCAGGAGCTGGCGATGTTGGTGCAGTGACCGGCCGTCAGGGCGTAGTACGCGCCGCTGCTGCTGCGGACGTTGAAGCCGAGCGAGCAGCGGCCGCCGCCGCCCGCGTAGATGGCCTGGCCGCCGGCGATGAGCTTGTTGAACGTGCCGTGCGTGCGCTTGATCTCCACGGCGCCGGCCTTGCTGCCCGCGGCCTTCTTGATCTCGGCCAGCTCGGCCGCCGAGACGGTGGAGTCGGCGGTCACGACGAGCTTGCCGGACTCGGCGTCCGTGTACCAGGCGGTGCCCGGCACATCGGCGTCCAGGACGGCCTCGCTGACCTGGGCCAGTTCGGTGGTGGTGGCCCGGGTGGCGTCGGCGTCGGGGGTCTTCGCCCCGGCGGCGGGGGCGGCAAGCGCGGTGGCGGTGACCAGAGCGGCGGCCACGGCGGTCAGCCGGGCGCCTCTCACGGCACCGCTGCGGGGGGTGAAGCGCTTGAAGTTCACTGCGTCCTCCGGTGGGGGATCGGAAGGGCCCGTTGGGTGGACGGGCCCGACAGGGCACCGGCGAGGGCCGGAAGGTGTGTCCCGGGCTCGCCATGTGCCTGACAACTCATCGGATGAATCTTCCAATCCGGTTGCGCTCGGCGGCAAGATGGGCTTTCGGTCGATCTACGCGCGTTCGGGCGAGTCGGTCGTCGCGGCGTCCGAACAGAGGTCAGGAGCAGGCGAAATGACCATGCGTCAGTCACCCTGGCCGGGGCCGCCGGGCGTGCGTGCGGGAGAGCGGAAGGGCCGTACCGGATACCGGTGGGCCTCACTCATCACACCTTTATGCGTCAATCACTCCCGTTCGCGCAGCGCGGCCGCCTGTCCGGAATCCGTCGCCGCGCTCACCGCCGCCGCTCCGCAGCCGCTGGGGGCCCTGCGGCGAGGGGCTTGTGAGATGAATGCGACACATGGGTGAAAGTGCCTGCTTCCTGGCGTATGACCGTGACGTGCCTGGAGTGCACCGGTTAGCAAGGGGGCCCGGTCGCTGGGTCTCCCGACGAGAAGGAAGAAACATGATCAAGAAGGTTGTTGCCACCGCCGGCGTCGCCGCTGCCGCCCTGGGTGCCTGCGCTCCGATGGCGTTCGCCGTCGGTGACCACGGTGTCGACACGCAGAACGGCAACTTCTCCGAGCAGTCGTACGGCAACACCGTCACGGGTGGCGAGCTGAGCCCCCAGTTCGGAGCCGTGCAGGGGTCGCTGAACAAGCTGTGCGCCGGTGTCCCGATCGCGGCGGACGTCCAGAACATCCTGCTGATCAACGTCGGCGTCCAGGACCTCGTGAACGACACGCAGAACCAGCAGTGCGCCGAGAACTCCACCGCGGTCAAGGGCGACAGCGCCCTGTCCCACCTGGTGGAGAACCTCGTCGCGGAGAACGCCGCCGTGGCCGCTCGCTGACGTCACGTCACCCCCCCCGGTTCCGCACAGCGGGCCGGCCGGTTCGACCGGCCGGCCCGCGGTCGTGTCCGCACCCTCGTCCTTTGCAGGCGCGCGTTTGCGAGGGGCGGCGCCGGGGGAGTTGAGGGCACGGTGGGCGCCGGCGACACCCCGCCGGTGCCCAACGGACCACCACGGGAGCCCGCGTGACCACGTCCCTCATCCTTCCCCACGACCTGCACGGCACAGGTGCCCACAAGGTGATCGCCGTGCACGGCTGGTTCGCCGACCGGACCGCGTACGACCCGCTGACCGCCGACCTCGACCGCGACGCGTTCCAGTACGCCGTCGCCGATCTGCGCGGCTACGGCGACGCGAAGGACGCCCCCGGCGCGTACACGACCGGCGAGGCCGCCGTCGATCTCATCGCGCTCGCGGACCGGCTCGGCTGGGACACCTTCTCTCTCGTCGGCCATTCCATGGGCGGTGCGGTGGCCCAGCGCGTCCTCGCGCTCGCCCCGCACCGGGTGCGCAGCCTCGTCGGTGTCTCGCCCGTGCCCGCGTCCGGTCTGCCGCTGCCGCCCGAGCAGTGGGAGCTGTTCGCGGGCGCCGCCGAACGGCCCGACAACCGGCGCGCCATCATCGACTTCACCACCGGCGGCAGCCGCCCCGCCGCCTGGCTCGACCGGATGGTGGCCCGCTCCCTCGACCGCAGCGACCCGAAGGCGTTCCGCGCCTGGCTGGACTCCTGGGCGGGCGACGACTTCCACGCCGACGTGGAGGGCGCCGCCGTTCCCGCGCTCGCCGTCGTCGGCGCCCTCGACCCTGCCCTCTCCGCCGACGTCATGCGGGCCACCTGGATGACCTGGTACGCGCGCGGCGAGCTGGTCGAACTGCCCGCCGCCGGTCACTACGCCATGGACGAGACACCCCTCGACCTCATCCGGACCGTCGAGGACTTCCTCCGGGCCGCCACCGGATGAGCGCCCCGCCCGTCCCCGACGTCTTCGACCCCCGCCGGTACGCCGACGGCATCCCGTACGATCGCTACCGCGTCCTGCGCGACCACCACCCGGTGGCCTGGCAGGACGAGCCGGAGGTCCTCGGCCGGCCGGCGGGGCCCGGGTTCTGGGCCGTCACCCGGCACGCCGACGTCGTACGGGTACTCTAGGACCCGGAGACGTACTCCTCGCACCTCGGCGCCACGCAGATCCTCCCCCAAGCTCTCGGCTTCGCTCGAGCAGGGGGGACCCCCATCCCGGACCCGGCCGACCTGCCGTTCATCCGGGGCATGATGCTGAACCACGACCCTCCGGGCCACGGCCGGCTGCGCCGCCTGGTGAGCCGCGCCTTCACACCGCGCCGTGCCGACCGCTTCGCCGCCGTCGCCCGGGACCGCGCCCGCACGCTCGTCGCCGCCCTGGCCGCCGCCCGCGACGGCGACGGCACCTGCGACCTGGTCTCCGCCGTCACCGACGACTACGCCCTGCTGAACCTCTCCGACCTGCTCGGCGTCCCGGAGAGCGACCGCGCCCTCCTCCTGCGCTGGACCCGGCGCGTCATCGGCTACCAGGACCCCGACGAGGCAGGACCGACCGCCACCGGGCCCGACGGCAAGCCCCTCGACCCGCGTTCGCCGGCGCTGCTCCGCGACATGTTCGCGTACGCCGAACAGCTCGCCGCCCACAAGCGGAAGCACCCCGGCGACGACATCATGACGACCCTCGCCACCGCCGGCGACGGCCGCGACGGCGCCCTCACCGCGTCCGAACTCGGCATGTCCTTCTTCCTGCTGACCATCGCCGGCAACGACACCGTCCGCAGCGCCGCCCCCGGAGGACTGCTCCTCCTCGCCGAGCACCCCGGCGCGTACGCCGCACTGCGACACCGCCCCTCCGGCCTCCCCACCGCCGTCGAGGAGCTGCTGCGCCGCCACCCGCCCGTGCTGACCTTCCGCCGCACCGCCGCCCGCGACCACGAACTCGCAGGCAGGGCCATCCGCGCGGGGGACAAGGTGGTGGTCTTCCACGCCTCCGCGAACCACGACGAACGCTTCTTCGCCGACCCCCACCGGCTGGACCTCACGCGCACCCCGAACCCGCACGTCTCCTTCGGCGACGGACCCCACGTCTGCCTCGGCGCCCACTTCGCCCGCCTCCAACTGCGCGTCCTGTACGAGGAGGTGCTGCGCGCCCTGCCCACGGCGCCCGCCCTCTGCGCGGCCCCGCCGCGCCGCCTCGTGTCGAACTTCATCAACGGGATCAAGGCCCTCCCCCTGCGCCTGCCCGGCTGAAAACGGAACCTTGCGCAAACATCGGGCCATCGCATGACCCTGCGTCAAACAGATTCACCTGAACGGGCTATGCTCACACCCCGTCGTCATATGATCTTTCTCGTCGATGGGTTTGAGGGTGCTGATGGTCCGTGAGGAATCGTCGCCCGGAAGTGGAAGCCCGCGGTCCGCGGCATCTTTCGTGTGGCTGCTGCCTGCCGCTCTGACCGCTGTGGCCACCGGTGTCACGGTGGTCGCTCTGGTCTCCGCCTCCGCACGGCTTCCCGTGGGGGCACTCGGGGCGTTCGCCGCCCTCGCCCTCGCGGCCATGGGGGCCGAGACCGCACGCCGGGGACGGCGGATCGAGGAGCTGCGGCGTACCGTCGCCGCCCGCGACACCGCCCTGGCCCGCCGCCATGCCGAGACCGCCCACCTGGCCGGGACACTGCTGCCGGACGCCGTCGAACGGCTCAGGAAGGGCGAGTTCCCCGAGGACGTCCTCGCCTCGCTCACCGCGCCCGAGGAGCACCAGGCCGTGGTCCGCGTGGTCGTCGACGCCGTCACCGCCGAGGAGGACCTGCGCGAGTCCGCGCAGCGCGCCTTCGTGAACATCGCCCGTCGGGTTCAGGCCATCGTGCACCAGCAGGCCCAGGAGCTCCGGGAGATGGAGGACCGCCACGGCAACCGCCCCGACGTCTTCGGCGATCTGCTCCGCATCGACCACGGCACCGCCCTCATCGGACGCCTGGCCGACTCCATCGCCGTACTCGGCGGCGCCCGCCCCGGCCGTCAGTGGAGCAGGGCCGTCCCGCTCTACAGCGTGCTGCGCGGCGCCATGTCCCGCATCATCGACTACCAGCGCGTCGAACTGCACTCCGTCACCGAGGTCGCCGTCACCGGGCCCGCCGTCGAGCCGCTCATCCACACGCTCGCCGAGCTCCTCGACAACGCCACCCGCTACTCGCCGCCGCAGACCAAGGTCCATCTGACCGCCGTCGACGTGCAGTCGGGCATCGCCGTCGAGATCGAGGACGGCGGCGTCTCCATGAGCGAGGAGGCCCGCAAGCGCGCCGAGCGCATGCTCCGCCAGGCCCAGCAGGGCATCGACCTCAACGACCTCGGGGAGACCCCGCGCCTCGGCCTCGCCGTGGTCGGCCGGCTCGCGCAGGCGTACGGCTTCCAGGTCTCGCTGCGCTCCTCCGCGTACGGCGGTGTCCGCGCCGTCATCGTCGTGCCCGCGGAGCTGATCACCACCGTCGCCGGTGCCTCCGGCCTCGCCCACGGCATCGGCGCCACCTCCGTACCCCGCACCACCGTCCCGCCCGCCCCGGCCGTCCCGGGCGCGGCCCCGGCGGCCAGCGATGAGCGCACCGCCACCGGCCCGGTGGCGGACTCCGAGACGCCGGCGGTGGTCGAGCGGACCGCGAACGGACTGCCGCAACGCCGCCGCAGGAAGCCGGTCGCCACGCCGCCGCAGGCCGCAGCCGCCGCACCGGCCGCATCCTCCGGCGAGGCGTCGCCGACGCCCGCCGCACCGGCTCCCGACCAGGAGCCGTCACCTCAGGTGCAGCCCGGGATGTGGCTGGCCGCCTTCCAGAGCGGCCTGTCCGGGGAGCCCACCGACGCAAGCAAGGGGAACTCGCAGCAATGATCAAGCAGCAGGCCAATATGGACTGGATGCTCAAGGACCTCGCGGAAGGCGTGCCGCAAACCCGTCACGTGGTCGTGCTCTCCGCCGACGGCCTGCGCATGGCCCAGTACGGCACGGACGACGACAGCGCGGACCGGCTCGCCGCCGCCTGTGCCGGGCTCCAGTCGCTGGCCGGCGCGGTCGCCGCCGAACTGCCGCACAGCGACGGGCGCATGCGGCTCGTGGTCATCGAGATGGACGGCGGCTTCTTCTACCTCATGGCGGCGGGCGCCGGAGCGTATCTCGCGGTCCTCGCCGACGAGGGGGTCGACGCCGGGCTGATGGGCCAGCGCATGCGCGACCTCGTCCTGCGCATCGGGGAGCACCTCAGCAGCCCGCCGCGCCAGGACGGGCAGGGCGCCAGGTGAGCGAAGCGGGCGGCGGCGACTGGGAGGAAGCCAGTCCCGAGCGGCTCTACGTCATCACGGGGGGCCGCAGCGGCGGGCCGGCGCCCGCCGAACTCGACCTCGTCACACTGATCGTGGCGAGGTCCGGGGCGAAACCGGGGATGCAGCCGGAACACGCGGCGATCGTGCGGCTGTGCCGGTCGCCGCTCTCGGTGGCCGAGATCTCCGCGTACCTGAGCCTCCCGGTCAGCGTGGTCACGGTCCTGCTCGGCGACCTGCTCGCCGAGAGCCGGGTCGTGGCCCGCGCCCCCGTCCCACCCGCCCGACTCCCCGACCGCGCGTTGATTGAGGCAGTGATCGATGGACTTCAGAAGCTCTGAGCAGTCCGGTTCCGGCTCGGGCTCCGAGCAGCACGGCACCGTCGCGGTGCGGGGGCCGCGGACCGAGGACGCGCTGCCGGAGACCGCCACCAGTGCGGTGAAGGTGGTGATCGTGGGCGGGTTCGGCGTCGGCAAGACCACCTTCGTCGGCTCCGTCAGCGAGATCCGCCCGCTGACCACCGAGGAGACCATGACCCAGGCAGGGGTCGGGGTCGACGACACCTCGGGCGTCGACGGCAAGACGTCGACCACCGTCGCCATGGACTTCGGCCGCATCAGCATCAACCACGAGCTGGTGCTGTACCTGTTCGGCACACCGGGCCAGGAGCGCTTCTGGTTCCTGTGGCGCGGCCTGTTCGAGGGCGCACTCGGGGCGGTCGTCCTGGTGGACACGCGCCGCCTGGAGGTCAGCTTCGACGTGCTGGGCCGCCTGGAGGAGCGGGGCGTGCCCTTCGTGGTCGCCGTCAACACGTTCCCGGAGGCCCCGGACTACCCGGTCGAGGAGCTGCGCACCGCGCTCGACCTGCCCCCGTCCGTACCGATCGTGCCCTGCGACGCCCGGGAGCGCGCCTCCAGCCGGGACGTCCTGATGACGCTGATGCGCTACCTCCAGACCCTCGCCACGACCCAGGAGGCGTCATGACCGCACCCCACGCCGAGCCCACCGCCGCCGGCCTCACCCCGCCGCCCGGCTGCCCCGCCCACGGCATGGACGCCGCGGGGCTGCGCCGGCTGTACGGCCCGGAGGCCGAGGCCGACCCGAAGGCCCTGTACGAGCGGCTGCGCGGCGAGCACGGCCCGGTGGCCCCGGTTCTCCTCCACGGCGACCTCCCGGCCTGGCTGGTCCTGGGCCACCGCGAGAACCTGGAGGTGATGCGGTCGCCTTCGCGGTTCTCGCGGGACTCCCGGCTGTGGCGGATGTTCCGCGAGGGCCACGTCGGCCCCGACTCACCGCTGCGCCCCATGGTCGAGTGGCAGCCGATCTGCGTCTTCGCCGACGGCCAGGACCACGAGCGGCTTCGCGGCGCGGTCACCGACAGTCTGGAGCAGTTCGACCGCCGGGGTATCCGCCGCTACGTCATCCGCTACACCAATCAGCTGGTCGACTCCTTCGCGGCCGCTGGGCAGGCGGACCTGATCGCCGACTTTGCCGAGAAACTGCCCATGCTCGTCCTGACGCAGATGCTGGGGATGCCCGAGGAGTACGGCCCCAGGCTGGTCGAGGCGGCCCTGGACCTGATGAAGGGCACCGAGACAGCGCTGGCCAGCAACGACTTCGTCGTCGACACCCTGCGCATGCTCACGGAGCGGAAGAAGGTTACGCCCGGGCACGACCTGGCCAGCCGCCTCATCGGCCATGAGGCAGGCCTCACCGACAACGAGGTCATGGAGCATCTGCGTCTGGTGCTCGTCGCCGCCAACGAGACGACCGTCAATCTGATCGCGAACATGCTGCGCCTGGTGCTGACCGACCGCAGGTTCCGCGCGAACCTGACCGGCGGGCACATGACGCTGCCGGACGCTCTGGAACAGGTGCTCTGGGACGAACCTCCGCTGTCGGCGATCCCCGGCCGCTGGGCCACCGGCGACACCGTGCTCGGCGGGCAGCAGATTCGTGCGGGTGACATGCTGTTGCTGGGCGTGGCAGCGGGGAACGTCGACCCGGAGATCCGCCCGGACCTCAGCCGGCCCCTCCACGGCAACCGCGCTCACTTGTCCTTCAGCAGCGGCCCCCACGAGTGTCCCGGCCAGGACATCGGCCGTGCCATCGCGGATACCGGAATCGACACGCTGCTTGCCCGCCTGCCCGACTTGAGGCTCGCCGTCCCGGAGGGCGAACTGAGGACCCGGGCGGCGTGGCTCTCCAGGCGTCTGGAGGCTCTGCCCGTCGAGTTCACGCCGCCCATGTCGGCAGGCTCCGGTGGCGCGAAGGTGCCGAACGACTTCGCCTCGACCATGCCAGGCCCCCTGCCGGATCCGGCTCCGGTCCCCGAGCCGACAGTCTCCGCCACGCCTTCCGGGCCTGGTCAAAGCCGCACACCGTGGTGGAAGTCGCTCTTCCGGACGGGCGGGTGACCGGCACTCATCTCCCTCTGGCTGGGCGGATTGTCCTGTTGGCTGACGGCTAGCGAGTGGCTACTATGCGCCATAGTGATCATTTCTGTGGCGCAAGTGGCGTCTATTGACGTGTTTTGCTCCGAGTGACATGTCGCACCCGCGACAAGAGGGGAGGCCGTTGTGGGGTCCGGGCTCATAGTGCCGCCGATCTTCTCTCCCATCGCGCCGGCGATCCATCCGTCCCACGGGGACGCCGACGTCCAGACGGCGGCCTGGGCGGAGACGTTCCGGATCGGTTCCGACGAGTTGCGCGGCCGGCTGGTGAGCCAGGCGATTGGCACGTTTGCTGCGCGCATCCTGCCGGAGGGGCGCGAAGAGATCGTGTCCCTCCTCGCGGACTTCATCCTCTGGCTGTTCGCCGTCGACGATGGCCACTGCGAGGAGGGCGAACTCGGCCGCCGGCCGGGCGAGCTGGCGGCCGAGCTGCACCGGCTGCTGCGCGTGGCACAGAACCCCGAGGTGCCGTTCATGCTCGACGACCCGCTCGCCGCCGGCCTGCGCGACCTGCGGCTGCGCGTCGACCGGTACGGCACACCGGGGCAGGCCGCGCGCTGGGTGGACACGCTCCGCGAGTATTTCTTCGCCGTCGTCTGGGAGGCCTCCTACCGCCGCACGGGCGCCGTGCCGGACCTCAACGACTACACCCTCATGAGGCTGTACGACGGCGCCACGACCGTGGTGCTGCCCATGCTGGAGATGGCCCACGGCTACGAACTCCAGCCCCACGAACGGGAACGGACCGCCGTGCGGGCGGCGACGGAGATGATGTCCTTCATCATCACCTGGGACAACGACATCTTCTCGTACCACAAGGAGAAGAAGGAGAAGAAGTCCACCGGCTACTACCTCAACGCTCTGCGCGTGATGGAGGAGCACCAGGGGCTCACCCCCGGACAGGCCCTGACAGCGGCCATCTCCCAGCGCGACCGCGTGATGTGCCTCTTCATGGACCTGACGGAGTACCTGTCCGACGACGGCAGCCCGATGCTCCGCCAGTATCTGCGCAGCATCGGCCACTTCATACGCGGCGCCCAGGACTGGGGCATTAGTTCTGTCAGGTACACGACTCCCGACGATCCGGCGAACATGCCGTCCTTCTTCCGTGACACCCCTGTCGACGGCAGCGGCGAGCCGCTCGACATCCCGGCTGTGGCCTGGTGGTGGGACATCCTGCACGGGGCCGGGCGTTCGCTGTCGGAGGGCGATTCCCTTCGGCAGACCGCGTAGAGTAAAGGATTCTTCCGTGGCAGTTGACGTGCGGTCGGTACAGTCGGTCCCCCGTGCTCCCGGAGCGCTGCCGCTCCTCGGTCACGCCTGGAAGCTCTGGCGCGACCCGCTCGGCTTCCTCAACGCGTTGCGGGACACCGGGGATCTCGTGCGGGTCGATCTCGGCACGATGCCCATGTATGTGGCCACCTCGCCGGCCCTGGTGCGCGAAGTGACAACGCAGCAGGCACGCAGCTTCGAGAAGGGGCGCCTCTTCGACCGTGTGCGGCCGCTCGTCGGCAACGGTCTGGCCACGGCCACCGGAGAGGTGCACCGCAGGCATCGCCGGCTCGTCCAGCCGTTGTTCCACCACCAGCGCATCGCGGGCTACGCGGACGTCATGAGCACGCGTTCCCTGGCGCTCGCGGAGTCTTGGACTCCGGGACAGCGTATCGCTGTTGAGGAGGCGATGGCGGAGTTCACCATCGAGACCCTCGCAGCGACCATGTTCTCCGCCGACATCGGCCGGCCCGCTGTTGACGCGGTCCGGCGCGACCTGCCCATCATCCTGAAGAACATGCTGGTACGCGCCGCGTCACCGAAGTTCCTCGACCGGCTGCCCGTACGGGCCAACCGCGACTTCGACGCGGCGGCGGAGAGCCTCCGGCGCGTGATCGACGAGGTGATCGCCACTACGCGCCGTTCCGGGTCGACGGACAGCCCCGACCTGCTGTCCGTCCTCCTCGACGCCCGGGACGCGGACACTGGTGAGGCCTTGACCGATACGGAGGTCCGCGACGAACTGGTCACCATGCTCTTCGCCGGTACGGAGACGACCGCGTCCACGCTCTCCTGGGCGTTTCACGAACTGGCTCGGCATCCGGATGTGGAGAAGCGAGTGGTCGCGCAGATCGACGAGGTACTCGGAGACCGCCCGGTGACGGTCGCGGACATCCCGAAACTCACGGCGGTCCGCCGGGTGCTGGACGAGGTCATCCGGCTGTACGGGGTCACTCTGCTGATGCGTCGCACGGTCGCCCCTGTGGAACTGGGGGGCTATCTGATCCCGGAGGGTGCGGAGGTCGCGTTCAGCCTGTACGCGATGCACCGGGACCCTGGCATCTTCGAGAAGCCCGATGCCTTCGACCCGGATCGCTGGCTGCCGGAACGGGCGGCCGGCGTCGACCGGCACTCCTACATCCCCTTCGGATCGGGCAATCGCAAGTGTATCGGCGATGCCTTCTCGTGGACGGAGGCGACCATCGCTCTGGCGACAATCCTTCGCCGTTGGCGGTTGCGACCCGCCCCCGGTCACATCCCGAAGGCTGCGGCGTCGGCGATGGCGCACCCTGACCACGTACCGATGATCGTGGAGCCGCGGGACGGCTGACGTCCCGCAGGCCGCCCGGCCCCGGTCCGCCTTACGGCGGGCCGGGGCCGTTGCCTTTCGCTGTCGGCGTTCTCGGCCGCGTCCGCCCGCCGCGGACGGCTCGATCCCTTCTTGTGCGAGGAGCCGTACCGCTCCAAAAATACCCCCCGGGGTACCCGTGATAGGGTCCACCCATATACCCCCCGGGGTACAACCCATGCCCCTGGGGTGTCCACACATCCGGAGAAACCGGAAGGAGCGCGCTCGTGTTCTTCGTCGACACCATCGAGACGCAAGGGCTCGGCAACCGCGGCTATCTCGCCGGGGGCGACCGGTACGCCGTCGCCGTCGACCCGCCCCGCGACATCGACCGGGTGATCGCCGCGGCCGCCGCACGCGGGGTCCGTATCGCCCTCGTCGTCGAGACCCACGTACACAACGACTACGTCACCGGCGGCCTCGACCTCGCCCGCCTCACCGGCGCCACCTACCTCGTACCGGCCGACGCGCGCGTCTCCTTCCCGCACCACCCGGTTCGCGACGGCGACCGCCACGCCCTCGACACCGGCCTCGCCCTCCGCGCGCTGGCCACGCCCGGCCACACGCCGCACCACACCGCGTACGCCCTGGAGGAGGACGGCAGGGCGGTCGCCGTGTTCACCGGCGGCTCCCTGCTCATCGGCACCGTCGGCCGCCCCGACCTGGTCGAGCCCCGGCTCACCGAGGAACTCGCCCGCGCCCAGTACGCCTCCGCCCACCGGCTCGCCGGCGAACTCCCCGACGACACCGCCGTCCTGCCCACCCACGGCTTCGGCAGCTTCTGCGCCGCGACCCGCACCGGCGGGGCGGCCGACGCGTCCACCATCGGGGCGGAGAAGGCCCGCAACGACGCCTTCGCCAAGGACGCCGACACGTTCGTCGCCGAACTGCTCGCCGCGCTCGACGACGTTCCCGCGTACTACGCCCACATGGGCCCGGCCAACGCCGCGGGACCGGCCCCGGTCGACCTGACGCCGCCCGCGGTGGCCGACGCCGACGAGATCGCCGCCCGGCTGGCGGCGGGGGAGTGGGTGGTGGACCTGCGCCACCGCGTCGCCTTCGCCCGGGGCCATGTCGCCGGGTCGTTCAACTTCGAGGCGGACGGGCAACTCGCCACCTACCTCGCCTGGCTGCTGCCCTGGGGCAGGCCGGTGACCCTCCTCGCCGAATCGGCCGCCCAACTCGCCGCCGCCCAGCGCGAACTGACCCGCGTCGGCATCGACCGCCCGGCCGCGGCGGCCACCGGCGGTCCGACGGCGTGGCTCCGCGACGGCGACACCCCGCGCTCCTACCCCCGCGCCACCTTCGCCGACCTCGCCGCCGCCAGAGCCGCAGCGCCGGACGCCGTCGTCGTCCTGGACGTACGCCGCGCCTCCGAGCGCCGCGGCGCCGGGCACGTCCCGGGCTCCGTCCACATCCCGCTGCACCAACTCCGCCACCGCGCCCACGAGATACCCCCGGGCACGGTGTGGGTGCACTGCGCGGGCGGCCTCCGCGCCGCCATCGCCGCCTCACTCCTCGACGCGTCAGGACGGGACGTCGTCGCGGTCGACGACACCTTCGACACGAACACGCTGGAGACCGCCTTCCACCCGGCCGCCGGTACGGCGACGGGCACCGTCGCGGGTGCGGGCCGACCCGGGCCCGGCGGGGACGGTGACCAGCGGCAGTCGTACGCCGATGCCGGTAGCGCTGCGGGCCGCCTCGGGGACGACCGGGGTGGCGACGCGCAGGCGTCGGACGCCGGTGCCGGTGCCGGTTCTGGTGCGGGTGCGGGCCGGCTCGGGGGTGGGGCGGGGGGTGTCGCCGTCGGGCGGGTTGATGTCGGGGAGGCCCGGCGGCGGACGGTGCGGGGTGGTGGGGCGGTGCTCGTCGACGTACGGGAAGGGGACGAGTGGCGGGCCGGGCACGCGCCCGGGGCCGTGCACGTGCCGCTGTCCGGGCTCCGGGGGCGGTGCGCGCTGCCCGGGGCCGCCCAGGGACGGGACCTCGTGGTCGTCTGCCGGTCCGGGCAGCGGTCGCAGGAGGCGGCGCGGCTCCTCATCGCGCGCGGCGCCGACGCCGTCGACGTGGTGGGCGGGATGCGCGCGTGGGCCGGGGCCGGGTTCCCGGTCGTCGACGAGCACGGGAACAGCGGCACGATCGCGTGAGCACACTCGTCCTCGCCCTGCTCGCGGGCGCCGTCGTCGGCCTCGCGCTCGGCGCGCTCGGCGGGGGCGGCGGCGTCCTCGCCGTACCCGCGCTGATCTATCTGCTCGGCTTCACCCCGGTCGAAGCCGCCACCGCGAGCCTCGTCATCGTCACCGTCACCTCCGCGTCCGCGCTGTACGGGCACGCCCGCGACGGACGTGTCCGCTGGGCGGCCGGCGTGCTGTTCGCCGCCGCCGGTGCCGGGCCCGCCGCGCTCACCGGGGCGCTCGCCGCCGGGGTGCCGCGGCGGCTGCTCACCGCCGGGTTCGCGCTCGTCGCCGTCCTGGCCGCGCTGCGGATGCTGCGCCGTACGGCCGACGGAACGGCCGACGACGGTGACAGTGACGGTGACGAC
>NZ_JABWDV010000281.1 GCF_013362995.1 Streptomyces sp. TRM64462
GTACGCCCTCGTGGTCGCCGACGCCCGGCTGCGGGAGGCGCTGCTGCCGCTGGCCGAGTCGGTGTGGGAGGCGGCGGAACCGCTCACGGACGAGGCGGAGCAGGAGGCGGCGGATGTGGAGCCGGGGGAGGCGGAGCAGGAGGCGGCGGCCCTGCCGCGTACCGCTCCCTCCCAGGACGAGCAACGGGAGCTCCTCGCCCTGCTGGCCGCGGGCCTGAAGGACGAGGCCATCGCCCGCCGTCTGGGCGTCCACGTCCATACGGCGCGGCGCCGGATCAGCCGCCTGCTGGAGGCGCTGAACGCCCGCACCCGCTTCCAGGCGGGCGCACGCGCGGCGGAACGCGGCTGGCTGAGACTCTGAGGCGCCGCGACGCCACTACTCCGCAGCCCTGCGGCCCTGCCGCACACCGTACTGACGTCGTACTGACACCACCGGCCAGCAGGATGGACGGCATGCACCACCACTCACCACTCCGCCGGCTCGTACGGAGCGCCGCCGTCCTGTGCGCCGTGTCCACCCTGTCCGTCGCCACGGCCTGTACGGCGGGCCCGGTCCGCCCGGCGCCGCGCCCGCCGGGCGGCACCGCCGGAGCGCCCTCGGCCGCACCGTCGGCCGAGGAGTTCGACGCCCTCCCCTCGGTGGGCGTCCTCCGGGACGGGGACGACCACTGGTGCACGGCGAGCGTCGTGGACAGCCCGCGTGGCGACGTCGTGGCGACGGCCGCGCACTGCGTCGACGGCTACACGGACGGGGACGAGGACGCCCTGCGCGGCCTGCGGTTCGTGCCCGGCTTCCACGGCGCGGGCGGGGGCACGGCGCCGTACGGGACGTGGCGGGTCAAGGCGGTGCGTGTGGACGACGCCTGGCGGGACGACGGCGACGACGCCCACGACTTCGCGTTCCTGACCCTGGAACCGGACGACGCGGGCCGCCCGGTCCAGCGGGTCGTGGGCGCGGCGGCACCCGACTGGTCGTCGCCCCCGCACCGCCGCGTCACCGTCGTCGGCTACCCGAACGAGGACCACAACCCGGCCAACCGCCCCATCGGCTGCACCACGGAAGCCGCGACGGACCCGGACGTGGCGGGCTGGATCCGGATGGAGTGCGGCGGCTTCTACGACGGTACGAGCGGCAGCCCCTGGCTGGCGGACTACCGCGACCCGGCGCACCCGGGCAGGGTGATCGCCGTCCTCAGCGGCGGCGACACCGACGACGTGTCGACGGCGGCCCTGTTCGGCCCGAACGCCCGGAAGCTGTACGACGAGGCGGTCGCCGCCGGCTGAGACACCACCCGGAGCCCCGTACGGACACCCCGCACCGTCAGGCGGCGGCCAGTCGGCGGTCAGGCGGCCGTCACGGCGGTCACGCGGCCGCGGTCAGCCCCGCATCGGCACCGTCCGCGGCGTCCGCCGCCCCGGCCATGGCCGGGGAGAGGGCGATGGCGAGCACCTGCCGTACGTCCGTCACGGCGTGGACGTCCAGGCTGTCGAGGACCTCGGCCGGGACGTCGTCCAGGTCGGCCTCGTTCCGCTTCGGTATGACGACGGTGGTGATGCCCGCCCGGTGCGCGGCGAGCAGCTTCTGCTTGACGCCGCCGATGGGCAGGACCCGACCGGTGAGCGAGACCTCGCCGGTCATCGCCACGTCCGTGCGCACCAGCCGTCCGCTGAGGAGCGAGGCGAGCGCGGTGGTCATGGTGACACCCGCGCTGGGCCCGTCCTTGGGCACGGCGCCCGCCGGGAAGTGGATGTGGACGCCGCGGTCCTTCAGCCCGGTCACGGGCAGTTCGAACTCGGCGCCGTGGGAGCGGAGGAAGGAGAGCGCGATCTGCGCGGACTCCTTCATGACGTCGCCGAGCTGCCCGGTGAGGGTGAGTCCGGCGGCGCCGGTCTCCGGGTCGGCCAGGGAGGCTTCGACGAACAGGACATCGCCGCCCGCGCCGGTGACGGCCAGGCCGGTGGCGACGCCGGGCACGGCGGTACGGCGCTCGGCCGGGTCCTGGGCCGACTCGGGCACGTGGTGGGGCCGCCCGATGAGCCCGCGCAGGTCGGCGTCGCCGACGGTGAACGGCAGCTTCCGCTCGCCCAGCTCGACCTGTGCGGCGACCTTGCGCAGCAGCCGGGCCACGGCGCGCTCCAGGTTCCGTACGCCCGCTTCGCGCGTGTACTCGCCGGCGAGCCTGCGCAGCGCGGCGTCGTCGATCACGACCTCGTCGGCGCCGAGCCCGGCCCGCTCCAGCTGCCGGGGCAGGAGGTGGTCACGGGCGATGACGACCTTCTCGTCCTCGGTGTAGCCGTCGAGGCGGACCAGCTCCATCCGGTCGAGGAGCGCCTCGGGGATGGCTTCGAGCACATTGGCGGTGGCGAGGAAGACGACGTCGCTCAGGTCGAGTTCGACTTCCAGGTAGTGGTCGCGGAAGGTGTGGTTCTGCGCGGGATCGAGCACTTCCAGCAGTGCGGCGGCGGGATCCCCGCGGAAGTCGGACCCGACCTTGTCGATCTCGTCGAGCAGGACGACGGGGTTCATGGCCCCGGCTTCCTTGATGGCGCGGACGATACGCCCGGGCAGCGCGCCCACGTACGTACGCCGGTGCCCGCGGATCTCGGCCTCGTCGCGGACGCCGCCGAGGGCGACCCGTACGAACTTCCGCCCCATGGCGTGCGCGACGGACTCGCCGAGGCTCGTCTTGCCGACGCCCGGCGGACCCACGAGGGCGAGCACGGCCCCTCCGCGCCGCCCGCCGACGACGCCGAGGCCCCGGTCGGCGCGCCGCTTCCGTACGGCGAGGTACTCGGTGATGCGCTCCTTCACGTCGTCGAGCCCGGCGTGTTCGGCGTCGAGTACGCGCTTGGCACCGCCGATGTCGTACCGGTCCTCGGTGCGCTCGTTCCAGGGCATCTCCAGGACGGTGTCGAGCCAGGTGCGGATCCAGCCGCTCTCGGGGGACTGGTCACCGGCCCGCTCCAGCTTGCCGACCTCCTTGAGGGCGGCCTCGCGCACGTGCTCCGGCAGATCGGCGGATTCGACCCGGACCCGGTAGTCCCCGGCCTCGTCCTCCGCCTCGTCCCCGTTGAGCTCGCGCAGCTCCTTGCGTACGGCGTCGAGCTGACGGCGCAGCAGGAACTCGCGCTGCTGCTTGTCGACGCCTTCCTGGACGTCCTTGGCGATGGACTCGGCGACGTCCTGCTCGGCGAGGTGCTCGCGGAGCTGCTCGGTGGCGAGCTTGAGCCGGGCGACGGGGTCGACGGCCTCCAGCAGCGCGACCTTCTGCTCGACCGTGAGGAACGGCGAGTACCCGGAGTTGTCGGCGAGGGCGGACACGTCGTCGATCTGCTGCACCCGGTCCACGACCTGCCAGGCGCCACGCTTCTTCAGCCAGCTGGTGGCGAGGGCCTTGTACTCGGTGACGAGTTCGGCGACGGCACCCGGCAGGGGCTCGGGCACGCCCTCCTCCACGGTGGACCCCTCCACCCACAGGGCGGCTCCCGGCCCCGTGGTCCCGGCCCCGATCCGCACCCGCCGCACACCCCGGACCAACGCCCCGGAATGCCCGTCGGCGAGCCGTCCGACCTGCTCGACGGTCCCGAGGACACCGATCCCGGCGTACGTCCCGTCGACCCGCGGCACCAGCAGCACCCTCGGCTTCCGCCCCGTGTCCCGCGCGGCCACCTGAGCCGCCTCGACGGCGGCCCGCACATCGTTCTCGGACAGATCCAGCGGCACCACCATCCCCGGCAGCACGATCTCGTCGTCGAGCGGCAGCACGGGCAGAGTGAGCGATGCGGGCGTCGAAGCCATGATCTCCCCTTCGGCAGTCAAGTTGAGCTCTACCGACTCAATGCTTCTGCGTCCCGCAGTGTTCCCCGACGCGCGTTCGCCCTGAGCGATCACGCGGATCGTGTCCTATAGCGGCTGACATTGCATAGGTCAGCCGGACCTTGCATCTGGATCTGCATCGTTCAGTTGGATCTTGCATACGGCTGCGGCTTCGTAAGACGGTGGCCACGGCTGTGGGCCGACATCTATGTGTCAGCGAGTTCCGACATGGAGTGTCAGTTGTTCCGACACGAGGTGTGCCACTAAGGCTTCTCTTCCTTGCCCAGGCGGTTGTTTGTATGCCAGAGCGCCTCGGCAACAATGACGTTCGCCAGGAGCAACAGCCAGCCCCCGGGTTCGAGCACGGAGCGAATGTCGTACGCGGGGTTGCCGTCGTCGATTGTCAGGCCGACTGTCATCGAGAACAGGAACAGCCCAAGCAGCGTGCAGAAGAGGAGCCAGAGGGTGCCGAGTCTGGCCGCCGCGCCCGCTAAGGAGCGGTAGGCAGAGTCCGAGGACAGCCGCAGCAGGTACAGCAGCCCGCACACGATGAGCGCGACCGTGCCGAAGACGCCGATCGGGACGACCATCCAGTCCGAGTTCACGCCGGTGATGCCGCTCGGATATGCGGTCCACGGGTGGGCCCAGTCGAAGTACGCGGTCACCTGGGAGACCTGCCGCCCCGTGGAGTCGCTGGTCCAGGTCTCGGTCATGACCGGATTGGCCGTTGCCGCGAACAGCACCACCGCCGCGAGCAGCAGCTTGACAAGATGGAGGACGACGACGCCGGCTGTACGGCGCTTCGGTTCGGGCGGTTCGGCGACCCGGGTCGGCGCGAGCGGGGCGAGCAGAACGGTGTCGGCAGCGTCCGGGTCGCTGGGCTGGCCAGGGTCGGCGTCGTGCAGCAAGAGCCCACGCAGCGCACCTGTCCGTTCCTGAATCGCGGCGCGAGCCCCGTCGATCCGCATCCAGGCCCCGGGGACGAGCGCGCCCCCGAGCTCCCGCTCGCAGAGTTCGACGATCGTCGGTGCTTCGGGGCGCTCTCCGGGTTCCTTTTCGAGGCAGGCGGTGATCAGGTCACGGAGCGGCGCGGAGGGGACCGCCGATAGGTCAGGTTCGTCGGCGACGATGCGGTGGGCCACGCCCCACTCGTTCTCCGCGCCGAACGCCTCGCGGCCGGTCACGAGGAAGTACAGCGTGGAGCCGAACGCGAAGACGTCGGAGGGTGCGCCGACAGTACGGCCCATAGCCTGCTCCGGCGACATGTAGAGCGGGGTGCCGATTCGGGTGGAGTGGCTGCTGTACGTCACGGACTGGGTCAGCGACTTCACGATGCCGAAGTCGATGACCTTGGGGCCCGTCTCGTCCAGCATGATGTTGCCGGGCTTGAGGTCGCGGTGCACGACGTGCGCGGCATGGATGTCGGCGAGGGCGTGCGCGATGCCCCAGGCCAGGAGCAGCACCTGCGGGGCGGGCAGCGGGCCGCGTCCCGTCACTAGGTCGCGCAGGTTCGGTCCGGCGACGAACGCCGTGGCCAGCCAGGGCTGTTCGGCGTGCGGGTCGGCGTCGAGCAGCGGTGCCAGATGGGCGCCCCGCACCCGCTGCGCGGCCCGTACCTCCCGCGCGAACCGCTGCCCGAATTCGGCGTCCCGGGCGAACTCGGGCCGGATCACCTTCACTGCGGCCGACTGCCCGCCCGGCGAGGAGGCGATGAACACCTGCCCCATTCCGCCCTCGCCCAGCCGTGCAGCCAGCCGGAAGTCCCCCAGCTCCGCCGGGTCCTGCGCCTGGAGTGCCGTGAACCGGAATTGCGCTGTCGACATGCCGCTCCTCTCCCCCGTCACCCGCCGCCGTGCCGCAGCTCCACCCGGAAGAGGGCCTCGACCCGCTCCCAGGCACTGTCCGCGGCCACATTGTCGTACGTGTCGCACCCTGGGAAGAAGAAAGCAGCACACGTTTGGCGCTGGTACTACTCTTGTCCGGATGTCCTCGCTGAGGTGGGTGCCGGGCTGGATGTTCCCTACCGAACCCCAGCCGGGTTCGGTAAGGCATCACGGCTCTGACGTTCGTCGCATGTGACCTGGAGCCGGTGGACCTCGGTAGCGGTCTGGATGAGGCCGCGTCGAAAGGCGATCCGATCCACGACGGCGCAGAGCCGACGATCCCCCGAAGGCCTTGTCTCACTCGGCGAACGGGGAACATCTGCGGGAGGGAAGCGTAACGGCCCTCGCCCGCGGATTCACCCACTGACAATTCCGCTGCCGGACCACTGACAACTCCATGTCGGACGACAACGGCGGGACAGCGGTGCGCTTGGGAATCGCCGCCGAAGATGCAAGGTTGAGGTGACCGGAGTTCCGAGCGCGCAACCTGACCTTTCACCTCGCTGGTCACGCCCACCACGCCATGCAGTCCCCAACGGGATCGGGCAGATCGCCCGACCGCGGGTCCCGCGCGGTCAGGCGATCGGTGCCGCGGCGGCGCAAGGGCGCCGGCAGGCGGCCGAGGGTGTGCCGGCAGGCGACACCCGGACGCACCGTCAGTAGAAGGCGCGCTGCTCGCAGTCGGTGGCGACCGTGTCGCCGGGGTTGGCGGCGACGTAGTCGAAGCCGGCGCCGCAGCTCTCGACGACATCTCCGGGGGCGCCGTCACGGAGGTTGATCTGGTCCGATCCGCCGGCGGTGCGCACCGTGTCGGTGCCGGTCCCGGCGTCGATCGTCGTGTTCAGCGTCGCGGCGATGACGATCTGGTCGTCGCCGTCACGCAGCTGCACGGTGACGCGGCCGACGGACGCGGCGGGCCCGCAGGTCGCCAGGATGTCGCTGCGCTGGACGCAGCCCGGGCCCGCCGTGACGCCGGCCTCGTCCTGGATGGCCACCTCGTTCTGCAGCACACCGACGATGACGTCGTTCTGCTCGCCCGCGTTGGCGGTGTACACCACGTACGAGCCGTAGCGGACGGCGTTGCCGCCCTGGGCCTGGGCGGGGCCGGCCACGGCCAGCGGCAGGGCGAGCCCGACGACGGCGGCGGGGGTGACTACGCGCCACCACGCGGCGGCCGTCCCGATCCGGGGTTTCTTCATGCGGTCACTCTCCCTATGACGTTCATGCGGCTTGAGGCCCGTGCGGCCCCCACCGCTACGGAAACAGAGAGTGACGCACCCCGCACTACTTGTTAATCCCTGGCGACGTCGACCACTGTCATGCGTAATAGATCTATGCTGAGTTCAGTCATTACATCTGCCTGGGTTCGCGGCTGGGCCGTCTCCCGGGGCACCCCGCCGCCCGTCGAGCAGCCGTGGGGGTACCGCATCGACGTCGGGCTTCCCCAGCACGTGTTCCGGCACGTGCTCCCGGAGCCCGACGAGGAGACCGTCCGCGCGCTCTGCGCGGACGTCACCGTGCCGCACGCCTGGCTGAAAGTGCTCGCCGCGCCCGAGGACGTGACCCGCTGGATCACGCCCGGATGGACCGTGCCCGACGACCCCGGGTTCATGATGTTCACCGAGCTGCGCCGCACCCCGGCCCCCGCGCTCCCCGACGGGTACACGCTGCGCACCGAAACCCGCGACGGTGTCGTCCGCGCCCGGGTCCTGGCCGCCGACGGCACCCTCGCCGCCCGCGGCCAGATCGCCCCGACGGGCCGTACCGCGGTCGTGGACCAGGTCGAGACGTACCCCGGCCACCAGCGGCGCGGCCTCGGCACCGTCGTGATGCGCACCCTGCAGACCGCGGGCGCCGCGGCCGGCGCGACGACCGGCGTCCTGGCCGGCACCACGGAGGGCCGCGCCCTGTACGGCTCCCTGGGCTGGCGGTACCAGGGGCCGCTCACCGGCGTCGTACGCACCGAGGAAGCGTCCGCGCAGCCCGCGCCCCATGCCGCCTGACCGCCACCAGGTCCTGAGGCGGCACCCGGACCCACCGCCGCCGCCCCCCCCTCCGGCCCATGACGCACATCACAGCACCCTCCGCCGCAGCGCCTATGGTGGAGGCCATGCCTCAGACGCTCGACCGACGTGAAGGCCCGTTCGGCGAAGTCGTGCTCCGGCAGCGCGGCGAGCACTTCGAGATCATCGCCAACGGCACCTTCCTCATGGACACCTCCGACGGCCGCTCGGAGCGCCTGCTGATCGACGCCGCGCTCCGCGCGCTGGGCGCCCGCCGCTCACCCGCCGTCCTGATCGGCGGCCTCGGCGTGGGCTTCTCGCTCGCCCACGCGGCCGCCGAGCCCGCGTGGGGCCGGATCGCCGTCGTCGAGCGCGAACAGGCCATCATCGACTGGCACCGTGAAGGCCCGCTCGACGCGATCTCGGGCGCGGCGCTCGCCGATCCGCGCACCGCGCTGCTCCATACGGACCTCGTCTCGTACGTACGGGCGGCCCCCGGCACGTACGACGCGCTGTGCCTCGACATCGACAACGGCCCCGACTGGACCGTCACCGAGAGCAACGACAGCCTGTACTCGCCCGCCGGTCTCGCGGCCTGCGCCGCACGGCTGAATCCGGGCGGTGTGCTGGCCGTTTGGTCCGCGAAGCCGTCCGCCGCATTCGAAGAGTCCTTGCGGAATGCCGGATTCAGCGGGGTAAGAACCGAAGAGGTCCCGGTTGCCCGAGGCGTACCGGACGTGGTCCACCTCGGAGTTCGCCCCGCGTAGCCGGGACGCGGTCGCTGCCTTTATGTTGTTGACCCTACGTACGGAACGCACGGATCTACAGGCTCGCGCAGGACGCGACAGGGGCGGGGCATGGAGCACGCACACACCAGCCACACCGGCAACGCGGTCACGCCGGGTACCCAGCGCCGGGTCCTGGTCGTCGAGGACGACACGACCATCGTGGAAGCCGTCTCCGCCCGTCTGAGAGCCGAGGGGTTCCTCGTGCAGACGGCGTCGGACGGACCGTCGGCCGTGGACGCCGCCGAGGCGTGGCAGCCGGACCTGATGGTCCTGGACGTCATGCTGCCCGGCTTCGACGGCCTTGAGGTCTGCCGCCGGGTCCAGGCCCAGCGCCCGGTGCCGGTCCTGATGCTGACCGCCCGGGACGACGAGACCGACATGCTCGTCGGGCTCGGCGTCGGCGCCGACGACTACATGACGAAGCCGTTCTCGATGCGCGAGCTCGTCGCCCGGGTCCACGTCCTGCTGCGCCGCGTGGAGCGCGCGGCGCTGGCCGCGGTCACGCCGCGCAGCGGCATCCTGCGCCTGGGCGAGCTGGAGATCGACCACGCCCAGCGCCGGGTCCGCGTCAGGACCGACGACGTCCACCTGACGCCGACCGAGTTCGACCTGCTGGTCTGCCTGGCCAACACACCGCGCGCCGTCCTGTCGCGCGAGCAGCTCCTCGCCGAGGTGTGGGACTGGGCCGACGCGTCCGGCACGCGGACCGTCGACAGCCACATCAAGGCGCTGCGCCGGAAGATCGGCGCCGAGCGGATCCGTACGGTGCACGGCGTCGGATACGCGCTGGAGACCCCGGCGCCGTGAACCACGGCGTCACCCGGGACCCGGCCCGCGGCACGAAACGGGTCCCGGGCCGGGGCACGGACAGCCGTGAGGACCGGGGCGCCACCAGCGGACCCCGGCTGCGGCCCCGGCTTCCCCGGCTGCGGCCCCGGCTTCCCCGGCTGCGCTCGCTCAGCATCTCGATCAAGACCAAGCTCGGCACCCTCGTCGTGGTCTCCGTCTTCATCACGACCGGGCTCCTCCTCGTCGCCCTGCGCACCCAGACCGAGCTGCGCTTCATCACCGTCTTCTCGGTGATCGCGACACTGCTCCTCACCCAGTTCGTCGCCCACGGCCTCACGGCCCCGCTCGACGAGATGAACACGGTCGCCAAGGGCATCTCGCACGGCGACTACACCCGTCGCGTGCGCGGCGCGGGCCGGCGTGACGAGCTCGGCGACCTCGCATCGACGATCAACCGCATGGCGGACGACCTGGAGGCGGTGGACCGGCACCGCAAGGAGCTGGTCGCCAATGTGTCGCACGAGCTGCGCACCCCGATCGCGGCGCTCCGCGCGGTCCTGGAGAACGTGGTGGACGGCGTGTCCGCCGCCGACCCCGAGACGATGCGTACGGCGCTCCAGCAGACGGAGCGGCTCGGCCGCCTGGTGGAGACGCTCCTGGACCTGTCGCGCCTCGACAACGGGGTCATCCCGCTGCGGTCGCGGCGCTTCGAGGTGTGGCCGTACCTGTCGGGCGTGCTGAAGGAGGCCGGTCTTGCCGCCGCTTCGCACCGCACGGTGGGCTCGGGCTCGGGGCCCCGGGGCCGCTCGGACGTGCATCTGCACCTGGACGTGTCGCCGCCCGAGCTGACCGCGCACGCGGACATGGAGCGGCTGCACCAGGTCGTGGCGAACCTGATCGACAACGCCGTGAAGCACTCCCCGCCGCACGGCAGGGTCACCGTACGGGCGCGGCGCGGCCCGTACCCGGAGTCGCTGGACCTGGAGGTCCTGGACGAGGGCCCGGGCATCCCGGAGCCGGAGCGGCGCACGGTCTTCGAGCGGTTCAACCGGGGCAGCGTCCCGTCCCCGCACGGCCCGGGCAGCGACGGCGGTACGGGCCTGGGCCTGGCCATCGCGCGCTGGGCGGTCGATCTGCACGGTGGCCGTATCGGTGTGGCCGAATCGGCACGGGGCTGCCGCATTCTCGTCACCCTTCCGGGGATCCCACCGCAGCGCGGTTGACGTAGGGTTTCGAACCGGGATCGCACCGCGTCCGTGTATCTGTACGGACGGATGACGCGCGGGGCGCGGACCCGGTCAGGGGTGCGGACGACCGAGTGCCGCAGCCCTGGTCAGGGCTACCCGGTCACAGCCGGTCACTGCCGAACCACGCTTGTTTCCCGCCATTTCTTCCCGCGAAACCCGCCGTTCGGTGTGATGTACGCGACGATGGCACGCCCGGCCTGCACCTCTCGCCCGTAGAGGCGTAGCCTTTATTTCCGCTGTCCATCACCTTGTGAAGCGGAAGAGGGCGGTTGCCGCCGTGTCGTCTCAGTCCCCCAGTAACTCGAGCATCTCGACCGACCCAGACGGACAGGGCCAGAGCCCTGCCGCCGCGTTCGGCGCCAATGAGTGGCTCGTCGACGAGATCTACCAGCAGTACCTCCAGGACCCGAATTCGGTCGACCGTGCCTGGTGGGACTTCTTCGCCGACTACAAGCCGGGCGTGACCGGCGCGGCGGACAAGCCGGCCGGCCAGGCCGGGCAGGCCGCCGCGGCACCCGCGGCCCCCACGGCAGG
>NZ_JABWDV010000282.1 GCF_013362995.1 Streptomyces sp. TRM64462
GGCCCGCGCGGCCGCCCGGGCGGGCGGCGCCCACCGTCGGCCGCCCTCGTCGGCGTACTGCCGCGGCTGCTGGAAGGAGCCGAGCTGGCGGCCGCGCGGCTCGTCGTCGCCAGTCTGGACCCGGACCCGGACGAGCTGCCGGTCCCGGTGGCCGGGGCGGCCCGTGGCTGAGGCGGCGCCCTGGTGGTCGCCGGCGGCCGCCCTCGTCCTCCTCGCGGCCCTGGCCGTGCTCGCCGTCGCGGGCGACGCCCTGCTGGCCGCCCGGGAGGCCGGCCGCCCGGTCACCGCGTCGGCGGCGCTGCGCCCGCTCCTGGACGTGCCGCGGCTGCTGCTCGCCCAGCCCCGCAGGACACCGGCGGCCGACCTGCTGCTGTGGCGCATCGGCGTGCTGACCGTCCCGGTGGCGGCCGTACTGGCGTCGGCGGTCGTCCCGTTCGGCCACCTGGTGGTCGCCGACCTGGAGGTCGGCGTGGTCTGGTTCAACGCCATGGAGGTCCTGACCTGGGGCGGGCTCTGGCTCGCCGGCTGGGGCCCGAACGCGGCGTTCGCCCTGGTCGGCGGCTACCGCTTCATCGCCCAGGGCCTGGCCTACGAACTGCCGCTGATGCTCGCCCTGATCTCCGCGTGCACCGGCGCGGAGTCGCTGCGCGTCGGCGACATCGCCGCCGCGCAGGACGGCCTGTGGTTCGCCGTGTGGATGCCGGTCGCGTTCGCCGTCCACCTGGCGGGCGTGCTCGCGTTCAGCTTCCTGGGCCCGTTCGACCACCCGGCCGGACGGGACGCGGCGGGCGGCGTGCTCGGCGAGGCGTCCGGCACCGACCGGCTCCTGCTGCGGGCCGGCCGGTGGCTGCTCCTCACGGCCGGGGCCGCGATGGCGGTGCCGCTGTTCCTGGGCGGCGGCGCCGGGCCGCTGCTGCCCGCCTGGGCCTGGTCGCTCGTCAAGACCCTCGCCGTGCTGGCGCTGCTGGTGTGGGCGCGGCGGCGGATCCCCACGCTGCGCCCCGACCGGTACGTGGAGTTCGCCTGGATGGTCCTGGTCCCGCTGACCCTGCTCCAGGCGCTCGCGGTCGCGGTCGTCGTACTCGAACGGTGAACGGTGAACGGTGAACAGCAGGAGGAGGCAGACGTGACCACGGCCCTGTTCGCGGTGCTGGCCGTCCTGGCCCTGGCCGGCGCCGTGCTGGTGTTCCGCTGCGCCTCCATGGCCAGGGTGACGTTCGCGCTGCTGGGCTCGCTGTGCTGCGCCGGCGGCGTGGTGATCCTCCTGGGACTGCCCTACCTGGGGGTCGTCGTCGTCCTGATGATGGTCATGGAGATGGTCATCATGGCCGTGTTCATGATCGCCTACATGATGAACCCGGCCGGCCTGATGCCCATGGCGATGGTCCACAACCGGCGCGGCGCGCTCGCGATCAGCGCCGCGGTCTTCCTCGCCCTGGCCGCGGGTGTCCTCCTCGTACCGTGGCCGGACCGGGTGGGCGAGGCGCCGCGGGACACCACCTTCCAGGCCGGTGAGGTGCTGATGCGCGGGCAGATGCTGACGATGGTCACACTCGGATTCGCCCTGCTCGCCACGATCGTGGCGGCGACGGTGCTCGCCACGCACCGCGGCCGCTACGACCGGTTCGGCGACGACCTGGACCGGCGCCCGGCCGACGACCCGGCGGGCGGAGGCGTGGGCCGGTGACCATCGAGCCGTACCTCCTCCTGGCCGCCGGCCTCTTCGCCATCGGCCTGTACGGGGCGCTGTCCCAGCAGTCCATCGTCATGATCATGATGGGCATCGAGCTGATGATCGGCGGTGTGATCGTCGCCGCCGCCGCGTTCTGGCACTTCCTGGCGCCCGCCGCATCGAGTGGCCAGGTGGTGGTCGTCGCCGCGGTGGTCGCGATGGCGGTGGAGATGGCCATGGGCTTCGCCGTCACCACGGCGATCTTCCGCGCCCGCGAGGTCGACACGGCCGACGGCGCCGAGGAGCTCAAGGGATGAGCGCCCTGCCGTGGCTGCTGGTGGCCGTGCCGCTCGGCGGCGGCGCCCTGCTCGCGCCCGGCGGCCGCCGCGCCGACCGGTACGCCCCCGCCGTCGGCCTCGCCCTGGCGACGGCCACGCTCGGCCTTGCGGCGGCCGCCGCCGTCGTACGGCCCGAGGTCGGCGTGCCGCTGTTCGCCGACGTCGACGCGGGGCTGCGCGTCGACGGACTGTCCGCCGTCCTCGTGGTGACCGTCGCCGCCGTCACCCTCGCCGTACTCGGCTACGCGGCCGGGCAGCGGGACCCCGGCCGGGACGGGGCACGGTTCCACGGGCTGATGCTGCTGTTCGCCGGCTCCATGCTGGTCACCGTCACCGCGACCACACTGCCGCCGCTGCTGATGGCGTGGGAAGTGATGGGCGCCGCGAGCTGGGCGCTCATCGGCTTCCGCCGCCACGAACCGCACCGGGTGCGGGCCGCCGACACCGCCTTCCTCACCACCCGCGCCGCCGACCTCGGCCTGTACGTGGCAGCCGGCGCGGCCGTCGCGGGCGGCGCGGGCTCCCTGCGGCTCGACGCCCTGGCGACCGCCGGCACGCCCTGGCTCCACGTGCTGACCGCCGGCGTGGTCGTCTCCGCGCTCGGCAAGTCCGCGCAGCTCCCGTTCTCCTTCTGGCTGTCGCGGGCCATGCAGGGCCCCAGCCCCGTCTCCGCCCTGCTCCACTCGGCCACCATGGTCGCCGCCGGCGCCTACCTGCTGCTCCGCCTCCACCCCGTACTCGCCGCCACCGGCTGGGCCGAGCCCCTGGTCGCCTGGGCCGGGGCCGCCACCGCACTCGTCCTCGGCGTCGTCGCGGCCGCGCAGTCCGACCTGAAGCAGCTCCTCGCGGCCTCCACCTGCGCGCAGGTCGGCTTCATGGTGCTCGCCGCCGGCACGGCCGGTGTGGCGGGCGGCACCGCGCACCTGGTGGCCCACGCCGCCGTCAAGGCCGGGCTGTTCCTGGCCGCGGGAGCCTGGCTGACCGCACTCGGCACCCAACAGCTCACCGCCCTGCGCGGCGCCGCCCGCTCCTACCCGCTGGTCGGCGCGGCCTTCACCGCGAGCGCGCTCGCCCTCGCCGGACTGGCGCCGCTGTCGCTGTGGGCCACCAAGGACGAGATCCTGGCCGCCGCCCGCGCGACCGGCACCGCCCACGGCACCGCCCTGTACGCCGTCGGGCTCACGGCCGCGGCCGTCTCCGCCGTGTACAGCGTCCGGGCACTCCGGTACGTGCTGCCGCCGCCCGCCGACGACGCCACCCGCTACGACACCGAGCGGCGGCGCGG
>NZ_JABWDV010000028.1 GCF_013362995.1 Streptomyces sp. TRM64462
CAGGAACAGCGACGTGTCCAGGCCGTCCCGCGCCACCACCAGGAACCCCACGCACACCAGGAGCCCCGCCCCCGGCGCGCGCCCGCGCAGCCGCAGCCGCAGCACCGTCCACGTCACGGCCCCGGCCGCCGCCACCGACAGGGCGCCGGCGACCAGCGCCCGCGCCTCCGGCGTCGGCTCCCGGGACCCGAACTCGAAGGCGCACCCGAACGCCAGGGCCACCGCGGCCGCCGCCACGGCACCCCCGGCGAGCGGCCGCACCCCGCCACCTCGCCCCTCTCCACCTCGCCCCTCTCCACCTCGCCCCTCTCCACCTCGCCCCTCTCCACCTCGCCCCTCACCGCGCCGCTCCCCGCCCCGTACGAGCCACGCGGCCAGCAGCCCGATGACCAGCGCGGCCTCCAGACCGCCCCGAAGCCCCGTCAGATGCGTCGCCAGCACACCGAACCCCCCTCGCATACGCGCGGTACACCGTACCCGCCGGTCGCGTGGGCGCCGCGTGTTTGAATGCCGGAGTGACCCATGCCGGAGTGACCACTGCACACGAGGTCCTGGCCGTCTTCTGCAGCGGCGACGGGCGGTACGGCAACCTGCTCGGTGTCGTACGCGACGGCGCGGCCTGCCCCGACGAGGCGTCACGGCAGGCACTCGCCAAGGAACTCGGCTACAGCGAGACCGTGTTCGTCGACGACCCGGAGCGCGGCACCGTCGACATCTACACGCCCAGCGTCCGCCTGCCCTTCGCAGGCCATCCCCTCGTGGGCGCCGCCTGGCTCCTCGACGTGGAGGTGCTCGACCTCCCGGTGGGGGAGGTGTGGGCGCGCGGCGACGGCGAGTTCACCTGGATCGAGGCCCGCACCGAGTGGGCGCCCCCGCGCACCCTGCGCCAGTACGGCTCGGCCGCCGAGGTCGACGCGCTGGAGGTGCCGCCGCCGGGCGAGTGGGTGTACGCGTGGGCGTGGGAGGAGGAGGCGGCGGGCCGCGTCCGCGCCCGCGGCTTCCCCGGGCGCGGCGACGGCATCGAGGAGGACGAGGCGACGGGCGCGGCGGCGCTGCTGCTCACGGCCGCGCTCGGCCGCGCCCTGAACATCACGCAGGGCCGGGGCTCGCAGATCATGACGGCACCCGGCCCTGACGGTGTGATCGAACTGGGCGGCCGGGTGCGCCGTGTCGCCCCGTCCGACGCCCGGCGGGTCAGGCGCTGAGCGGGAACTCCTCGCCCAGCTCGCGGAAGACGGCCGTGTTGAAGGCGAAGGCGCGCTTGCACTCGTCGACGATGCGCTGCTTCTCCAGGTCGTCGGCGTTCACCCGGTCCAGGAGTTCGCGGTAGCCGCGCTTGAAGGCGGCCGGGTTGGTGATGCCCTCGAAGACGTAGAACCGGACGCCGTCGCCCTTACGCGCGAAGCCCCAGGTGCGCTCGGCCTTGTCGCGGATGATCTGGCCGCCGGACAGGTCGCCCAGGTAGCGCGTGTAGTGGTGGGCGACGTACCCGGCGGGCCAGGTGCGGGCGCACTCGGCGACCCGGTCGGCGTACGCGGCGGTGGCGGGCAGCGGAACGGCGCCGTCCTGCCAGCCGGGGCCGCGCAGATGCTCCAGGTCCCGCTCCAGGGCGGGGGTGCGGAACAGCTCGGGCCGGATGAAGGGCCCGGCGACCGGGTCGTCCGTGAGCCGGTCGGCCGCGCCCTCCAGGGCCCGGTACACGAACCAGAGCTGCTCGGTGTAGCGGGCGTAGGCGTCCACGCCCAGCCGGCCGCCGAGCAGATCGCTCATGAAGGTCGACGTCTCCGCCTCCGTGTGCGCCTCGTGGGACGCGGTGCGGATGAGCGTCGAGAACGGGGTGGCGGTGGCGCGAGCGTCCAAGGCGGGCCTCCGGGGACCGAATGGGTACGGAAGAGCAGCAGTAGGTCGGCGATGGGTCGGCGATACGCCGATCCTGCTACTTAGGCTTACCTAAGTCAACTGCTTTCCGACGACCTGTCGGTAAAAACGGTACCCCTCGTGGCCGTCAGGGCAACGTGAGGATCTCGGCCCCGGTGTCCGTCACCACCAGCGTGTGCTCGAACTGCGCGGTCCGCTTGCGGTCCTTCGTCACGACCGTCCAGCCGTCCTCCCACATGTCGTACTCATGGGTGCCCAGCGTCAGCATCGGCTCGATCGTGAACGTCATGCCCGGCTGCATCACGGTGGTGGCGTGCGGCGAGTCGTAGTGCGGGATGATCAGCCCGGAGTGGAAGGACGAGTTGATCCCGTGCCCGGTGAAGTCCCGTACGACGCCGTAGCCGAACCGCTTGGCGTACGACTCGATGACCCGGCCGATGACATTGACCTGGCGGCCCGGCTTGACGGCCTTGATGGCCCGGTTCAGCGCCTCCCGGGTCCGCTCCACGAGCAGCCGCGACTCGTCGTCGACGTCCCCGCACAGGTAGGTGGCGTTGTTGTCGCCGTGGACGCCGCCGATGTACGCCGTGACGTCCAGGTTCACGATGTCGCCGTCGCGCAGGACGGTGGAGTCCGGGATGCCGTGGCAGATGACCTCGTTGATCGACGCGCACAGCGACTTCGGGAAGCCCCGGTAGCCGAGCGTCGACGGGTACGCCCCGTGGTCGCACATGTACTCGTGGGCGACCCGGTCCAGTTCGTCGGTGGTGACGCCCGGAGCGATGAGCTTGGCGGCCTCCTCCATCGCCCGGGCGGCGATACGGCCCGCGACGCGCATGCGCTCGACGGTGTCGGCGTCCTGGACCTCGGGGCCGTCGTACGGCCTCGGGGCGGGCTTCCCGACGTACTCGGGGCGGCGGATGGAGCCGGGAACGGAACGGGTGGGGGAGAGCTCCCCGGGGGCGAGCAGCGACTGGCCAGACATGCCAGCGAGTCTAACCAGGGTGCGCGGGGCACCATGGCGTCAGAGGAAGGAGCCGGACATGGCCCTGTTCAAGAAGCGCACGGCGGGGAAGCCGGGCGAGTGGTACTACTGCCTGCAGCACAAGAAGGTCGAGGAGGGGCCGGAGTGCCCCGCGAAGGACCGCTTCGGTCCGTACGGCTCCCGAGAGGCGGCGTCCCACGCGATGGAGACGGCGCAGGAACGCAACCTCGAATGGGAGACCGACCCCCGCTGGCACGACACCCCGGGTCCCGAGCGCCCGAACCCCGAGCCCTGACCCGTCGCCGCCGGTCTCGCTGTGGGCATGCGTTCCGCCAAGGGCGGAACGGGTGGGCACAGCGGGACCGGCCCTGTGGCCCGAACGTCGGGTTTCTGCGGCCTAGAGCGAGGCGGCCTTGCGGCGTAGGGCGTCCTCGTCCGTCGTGGCGTCGTACGTGACCAGCTTCGGCAGCGCCGCCGCCAGCACCGCCACCGCCGCCACACAGGCGGCACCCCCACCCCAGATCGCCCCCCGCGTCCCGGTCCACCCCGCCATCGCGCCCGCCCGGACCTGCCCGAGCTGCGGCCCCACGCTGTACGACAGGACCTCGATCCCCGCGAGCCGCCCCCGCAGCTCGTCGGGGATCGTCTGGTTCCAGATCGTGGAGCGCCCGAGCCCGCTCAGCATGTCCCCGGCGCCCGCGAAGGCCAGGCACACCAGCACCAGCCACACGTTGGACAGCCACCCCGCCGCGGCGACGGCCAGCCCCCACCCCGCGGCCCCGCACACCACCATCAGGCCGTGCCGCCGCACCCGGGACGTCCACCCGCTGGTGAGGCTCAGCAGCACAGAGCCGACGGACCCCGCCGCGTACATCAGGCCGAGGGACCACTCGGCGTCCAGTTCGTCCGCGAGGAACGGGAACAGCGTGTGCGGGAACGCGAGCAGCATCGCGGCCAGGTCGACCGCGTACGTGCCGAGCAGCACCGGCCGCGACCACGCGTACCTGGCGCCCTCCGCGATGCCGCGCAGCGACGGCCGGTCGCCGCCGGCGGCGGGCGGGGCGGGGGAGAGGCGCAGGCACAGCAGCACGGAGACGGCGAAGCAGCACACGGTCGTCGCGTACGCCGTGCCGTGACCGGCGTACGCCACGACGAGCCCCGCCAGCGCTGGCCCCGCGATGGCGCCGAGCTGCCAGCGCAGGGCGTTGAGCGCGGCCGACGCGGGCAGCTGGTCGTGCGGCACGATCCGGGCGATCAGCGAGTCGAGCGCGGGCCGCTGGAGCCCCGCCATGGCGGAGACGCCGCCCGCGACGACGTACAGCGGCCACAGCATCGGGTCCGGCAGCAGCGCGTTCAGCAGCAGGACGGCGGCCAGCAGGCCGAGGCCGGCCTCCGTGGCGAGGATGACCTTCCGGCGGTCGACGGCGTCGGCCAGCGCCCCGCCGTAGAGCCCGAACACGATCAGCGGGACCAGCTCCACCGCGCCCATCGCGCCGACCGCGAGCGGCGAACCGGTCAGGTCCTTGATCTGGAGCGGCAGCGCGACCATCGCCGTGAAGCTGCCGAAGTAGGCGATCAGGCCCTGCACCCACAGCAGCCGGAAGTCCCGCGAGGAACGCCAGGGGGACAGGTCGGGCAGCAGCGCGGCGAGCTTCTGTTTCACGAGGGGTCATGGTCGACGCGCCCACCCGGAGGCGGCAATCGGTTTTCGCGGAACCGGCCACGTCCGGGCGGCCGGGCCGCCGCCGCGGCTACCAGCGGCTCGGGGGCGGGGACGTCAGATGGTCGGCGATGCGGGACAGGCGGTCGCGGAAGCGGCGGCGGCCGCGCGGGGCGGGGAGGCTGTTCTCGCCGGCGGCCGCGCTCACCAGGTGCTGCACGGTGTCCAGGTCGACGCCCTCGTCGTGCTCCGGCGACACCGTGAGGGCCTCGTGAGCGAGGGCGTGGACCTCCTTGTCGCCGCCGTCCAGGGACAGCACCGTCGCGCCCGCGCGCCGTGCGTCGTGGACACGTTCCAGGAGCCCGCCGTCCGGGCTGTCCGGGGCGACCACCAGCAGCGTCGCGCCCCGCCCCGCCGCCTCCAGCCGGCCGAGGCCCACGGACAGGTGCGCCGGGTCGGCAGGCCGCACCTCATGGCGTACGAGAACCGGGGCCAGCTCCGGGCGGCCCGACCACATGGCCTCGTCCACCAGGTGCGCGGCCAGGTGCCACGGCTCGTACCGCTCCGTGCCCACCAGCAGCAGCCCGCCGCCCTGCGGCACGACCGACGACCGCAGCGCCCCGGCGAACCGGCGCGCGGCGGCGGGCCATTCGGTTCCGGCGAGTACCTCACGCAGCAGGGCGACCCGTACGGCATCCATGGCGCCGCATCCTGCCCGCGCGGCCGCCGGCGTGGCGGGGCTTCACCGCCCTGTCACCCGTTCGGGGAGTGTGGCACGTAGTGTCACCACCATGACTGAATCGGAGATCAAGAAGACCCGCGACCCGTGGGACCTGCCCGATGTGTCCGGACTCGTCGTCGGCGTGCTCGGCGGTACGGGCGACCAGGGCCGGGGTCTCGCGTACCGGCTGGCCCGCGCCGGGCAGAAGGTGATCATCGGCTCGCGTGCCGCCGAGCGGGCGCGTACGGCCGCCGCCGAGCTGGGCCTCGGGGTCGAGGGCGCCGACAACGCCGAGTGCGCGCGCCGCAGCGACATCGTCATCGTCGCCGTGCCGTGGGACGGCCACGCCGCGACGCTGGAGGCGCTGCGCGACGAGCTGCGCGGCAAGCTGGTCGTCGACTGTGTGAACCCGCTGGGCTTCGACAAGCAGGGCGCGTACGCGCTGAAGCCGGAGGAGGGCAGCGCCGCCCAGCAGGCCGCCGCGCTGCTGCCGGAGTCGCGGGTGACGGCCGCGTTCCACCACCTTTCGGCCGTCCTGCTCCAGGACGAGTCGGTCGACGAGATCGACACGGACGTGATGGTGCTCGGCGAGAAGCGCGCGGACACCGACCTGGTCCAGGCGCTGGCCGCCCGTATCCCCGGGATGCGCGGGGTCTTCGCGGGACGGCTGCGCAACGCCCACCAGGTCGAGTCGCTGGTGGCCAACCTGATCTCGGTGAACCGCCGTTACAAGGCCCACGCGGGGCTGCGCGTGACCGACCTGTAGCCGCTCGGCGGGGCTGTTCGCGGGGAGGCGGGGCGTCGCGGGTGGGCGGCGCGCGCCCTCCCCGAGGCACGCTCACGGACGAGAAGCACCGCGGCGCCGAACGCGTCGGTGTCACGCTGGAGATGCGGCTGGCCGCCGACGACCGCGAGGCCGCCTCCATGACCATGACCATCCAGTGGAGGCCGGAGACGCGTGGCGCGCGCCCAGCTCCAGCGTGCGCGTGTCGCGCTCCAGTACGACGGTGTCGACGCCGTGCAGGGCCAGTTCGGCGGCGAGCAGCATGCCGACCGGCCCGCCGCCGACGACCGCGACACCGTAGTGCCGTGTCGGGGACATGAAGGGCTCCTCGCGCTTCTAGGCGTTCTGTGCCGCAGCGGCGGCGGCACCGGCAGCGGCAGCGGTGCGGCCGCGCCGCCACAGCGCGACGACGACCACGAACAGGACGAGGCAGACGACGGCCAGGACGTAGAGGAGCGTGTCGAAGGCGGAGTCGTACGCGCCGACGAGGAAGTCCCTGAACGGGCCCCGCTGGTCGCCGCCGACGCGTTCCGCCGCGGCCGCGAGGTCGCCGCCGGCCACCTGGTTGGCGACCTGGGCGGGATCGCCCGCCCCGGCGAATCCGTCGATGCCGGAGCCGATCTTCGAGCCGAGCGTGGTGGCCAGCATCGAGCCGTACACGGCGACGGCGACGGCCTCGCTGCCGAGCCGCAGCGTGTTGAGGAACCCGGCCGCCATGCCGGCCTTCTCGGGGGCGATGTTCTCCAGGGCCTGGCCGTCCACGAGCCCGGCGGACAGGCCCATGCCGGCGCCGGTCACCAGCATCGGCAGGGCGACGACGGCGATGGCGACGTCCGGGCTGAACAGCGTGAGCGCCAGGTCGCCGACGACGAGGCAGGCGAGGCTCGCGTACAGCAGGCCGAGCGCCGGGACGCCCCGCGACACCAGCTTCGCGGCGAGCATCGGGCAGATGAACACGGGCAGCGTCAGCAGCACCATGACGAGCCCGGCGCCGCCGCTGCTGTACCCGCCGACGGACGTCAGGTACGTCGGGAGGTACGTCAGCATCGTCACGAACCCGAACGACGCGGCGACCGGGACGAGGCACAGCGCCAGGAACCGGGTGTTGGCGAGCACGCTCAGGTCCAGCATGGGGTGTGCGCGGCGCTTCTCGACCGCGGCGAACACGGCCAGGGCCACGACCGTCCCGGCGAAGAGCCCGAGGACGCCGGCGCTGGCCCAGCCCCACTGGGAGCCCTGGACGATGCCGGTGGTCAGCAGCAGCATGGCGACGACGAAGAGGGCGCTGCCCGGCACGTCGATCCGGGCGCCGGTGCGGCGCGGCTCGGTCACCGAGCGGGCGATGGCCGGCACGGCGAGCAGCACCAGGCCCAGGGCGACGGCGTGCAGGCCGAACACCCAGCGCCAGCCGAGGCCCTGGACGAGCGCGCCCGAGACGGACGGGCCGATGGCCACGCCGATACCGGCGACGGTGCCGAAGAGGGCGAACGCCTTGGCGCGGGCCGGGCCCGTGAAGACGGTCGACAGGATCGCGCTGCCGCAGGAGAAGATCGCCGCGCCGCCGAGGCCGGCCAGGCCGCGGGCCACGTCGAGGAGGAGCACGTTCCCGGCGATGGCGCTGCCGAGCGACGCGACGGCGTAGACGGCGGCGCCGGCGGCGAACGCCCGTACGCGGCCGACGATGTCGGCGATCGAGCCCCAGGCGAGCGTGAAGCAGGCGAACGCCACGTTGAAGGCGTTGACCACCCACTGGAGCGGGACGAGTCCGGCCCGGGTGTCGGCGCCTATGCCGGGCAGGGCGACGGCGGTGCCGGAGATCGACATGGGGACGACGAACACGGCGAGGAGGACGGCGGCGAGGGTCAGCGTCTGCCGGGCGCCGCCCGGGGCCTGTGCCGGGGCCTGTGCCGGGGCCTGTGCCGGGGCCTGTGCGGCCGGCCTGGTCTCCGCCGGTTGAGTCTCTGCCGGCTCTGTCTCTGTGGACATGGGGGTGCTCCGCGTGAGGTTCGATTTTTGTCGAACCTAAAGGTGGCACGGTGCCTAGGTATGATGCAAGTAGAACCTCCATGCTCTGTTCATACCGCTCATGCCGCCCGCCGGGTACGCCCCCGATCCAGGAGTCGCCGCCATGCCCGACGCAGAGGGACACCCCTCACTCGACGAGATGCATCTGCGTTCCGTGATGAACGCCCTGTCCGACCCGCTCCGCTACGAGGTCGTCTCCGTCCTCGCCCACGCGTCCGAGGGCGTGGAGCGGCACTGCTCGTCGTTCGGGCTGCCCGTCTCCAAGTCGACCCGCAGCCACCACTTCCGCGTCCTGCGGGAGGCCGGGCTGATCCGGCAGGTCGACCGGGGCAACAGCCGGATGGCACAGCTCCGCACGGCCGACCTGGACACCCGGTTCCCCGGCCTCCTCGACCTGATCAGGAAGAACCCGCCGGAACCGCGCCCCGCGCCCTGACGGAGAGCACGGCCAGGCATGGGGGACACTGGACGGGCAACACCCCCGCCATCGGACAGGAGCCGACTCCCATGCCCCGCCTCGCGCTCTACAGCCTCGTCGTGTGCGTCCTCGCCGCCACCGCGGCCGTGGTCTCCTTCGTCCAGGGCATCTGGCTCGGCATCGTGTGGGTGCTGCTGGCCGGCGTCAGCTCCAACATGACCTGGTACTACTGGCGCCGCGACCGCGCCGCCGCCGCCCGCGGCCAGGTCACCGAGTGACCTCCAGCAGGAACGCGCAGTCCGGGTGCGTCTCCTGCCAGAAGCGGTAGACGTCCCGCCCGCAGTACGGCTCCGCCCCGGTGACGCCCAGCCCGCCGAGCACCCCGTCGACGAGCCCGAAGAACGCCTGGTTCACCTCCGGCGCGAACAGCAGCACGAACACCGCGATCAGCCCGTACGGCGCGAACGGCTCGACCTGCCGCCGCACCCGCTCCGACAGCCACGGCTCCAGCACCCCGTAACCGTCCAGGCCCGGCACCGGCAGGAGGTTCAGGATCGCCGCCGTCACCTGGAGCAGCGCGACGAACGCCAGCGCGAACCGGAACCCGGCCGGCACGCCGTCCAGCGCGTCCAGCCAGAACGGCGCCGTGCAGACGGCCGCGAACAGGGCGTTGGTGAGCGGCCCGGCCGCCGAGATCAGGCTGTGCCGCAGCCGCCCCCGGATCCGGTGCCGCTCGATGAACACGGCACCGCCCGGCAGGCCGATCCCGCCCATGATCAGAAACAGCACGGGCAGCAGGACGCTGAGGACGGCGTGCGTGTACTTCAGCGGGTTGAGCGTCAGATAGCCCTTCGCCTCCACCGACAGATCCCCGCTGTGCAGCGCGGTACGGGCGTGCGCGTACTCGTGCAGGCACAGCGAGACGATCCACGCCCCGGTGACGAAGAGGAAGACGGCAAGACCCGTGCCGATGCCGGCGCCGCCGCCCCCGGTCCACACCGCCCACCCGGCGGCCGCCGTGACGGCGGCGATCCCCAGGAAGACCGGACTGGGCCGCCGGTCCCGCCGCCGGAGCGCATCGGTAGCCATGAGCGAACCTCCTCGTGTACGTCGGACGGATCCTGCCCCGGATGCTCCGGCCGTACCGCCGCGCGGGCCGTCACGGACAATGGGGCCGTGCAGATCTTCGTACTCGGGCCGACGCGGGTCCGGCGCCTGGACGGCGCGGCCGTGCCCGTGGGGGGCGCGCGGCTGCGGGCGCTGCTCACCGTGCTCGCGCTGCGGCCCGGGCGGACCGTGCCGGTCGCGGTGCTCGTGGACGAGGTGTGGGACGGGGACGAGCCGCCCGCCGACGCGGTGGCCGCGCTCCAGGCGCTGGTCGGGCGGCTGCGCCGGGCGCTCGGTGCCGCCGCGGTCGTGTCGGGGCCCGGCGGGTACCGGCTGGCCGTCGCCCCGGACGCCGTGGACCTGCACCGCTTCGACCGCCTGGCAGCCGACGGCGCACGCTCCCTGGAGGCGGGCGAACCGGAGAAGGCCCTGGCCGTCCTGGACGACGCCCTCGCCCTGTGGCGGGACCCGGTCCTGGCGGACCTGCCGGGCCGTACGGCGGAGGCCGCACGCTGGGAGACCCGCCGGCGCGGCGCCGTCCGGTCCCGGCTCGCGGCCCTCCTGGCGCTGGGCCGCCCCGACGAGGCCCTGCCCGAACTGGCCGCCCTGGGCGACGCGTTCCCGCTGGACGAGCCCCTGCACGCGCTGCGGATCCGCGCCCTGTGCGCCACGGGCCGCCCGGCGGAGGCCCTCGCGGCCTACGAGACGGTACGCCGCCGCCTGGCCACCCGCCTGGGCACCGACCCGGGCCCCGAACTCCGCGCCCTCCACACCACGCTCCTCACCCCCGCCCCGGCCGCCACCCCACCCGGCGCCCGGGCTCCGTCCCCGGAACCCGCACCGGCACCGGCACCCGCGTCCGCCACGACCGCGCCCCCACCCGGCACCCGGGGGCCCTCCCCAGAACTCGCACCGGCACCG
>NZ_JABWDV010000283.1 GCF_013362995.1 Streptomyces sp. TRM64462
AGGCGCGGGCCGTGGCGGCTGGGTGCGGCGGGCCGGGCTCGGGCGGCGAGGCAGGGAACGGGGACGGGAACGGACGCGCGAGCGTGAGCGGGAGCGGGGCCGCGGCCGACAGGGCGGCCGGCAGGGCGGGCGGCGCGACGAGCGCTTCGTCCCGGACCTCGACCCCGACTTCGGGGACAGCGCCCTCACCGACGTACGGCACGACATCGTCATCGGCCGGTGGCAGGGCCTGCGGGACCTGCTGCGCGCCACCGGCCACCACTGGCCGCTGCGCACCCACCGCGTGCGGCTGCTCGCGCACGCCGCCGCCGGCAGCTCCGCCGTCGAGAGCTGGCGGGCCGCCGAACCCGACAACCCGGACAGCGCCGTCCTGCGGGCAGCCACCGAGGTCGTACGGGTCTTCGGCACGGCCATCGCCGCCGGGCGCGGCACCCCCGTCGACCGCGGCCGGCTCGACTCCGTCGTCCTCGCCTGCCTCGCCGCCGCCGACGCCGCGCCCGCCGACCCCATGCCGTGGGTGTCGCTGCTGACCGTGGCCCGCCTGTACGACGGCGGGGTCGGCCGCGCCGAGCTGCGCCGCTGGTGGGACGAGCTGCGGCGGCGCGACCCGCACAACACGGAGGGCCATGTGCAGGTGCTGCGCTACTGGTCGGCGCGGTGGCACGGCACGCACGGCTCGATGTACGACTTCGCGCGGGACGCGGCGGGCGCGGCGCCGCCCGGGTCGCCGCTGCCGGTGCTGGTGCAGATCGCGCGCGTCGAGGAGTACCGGTACGTCGTCGACGGGGCGCTCGGGCGGGGCCGCGGGCCCGGCTCCGTACGCGGCTTCGACCAGCACTGGAAGCACGAGCTGGCCGTGACGGAGGTACGCCGCACCTGGGAGCGCTGGATCGGTGACCGCGCGCCGGGCCCGGTGCGCCCCGAGGAGGTCGAGCTGCTCAACTACCTGCTCCACGCGGCCTGTCACGCGAACCGGATGGACGTCGCGGGTGAGGTGTTCGACCTGCTCGGGGCGCGGGCGTCGCGGGTGCCGTGGTCGTACACGGGCGATCCCGTGGAACAGTTCACGAGGTGGCGCGCACAGGCCCGCGCCACCTCGTGAAGCCTCGCGTACGGCGTGTGGGTCAGACGCCGATGTTCCGGCCGTCCTGGCGGTAGACGGCGACGACGGACGGGCGGACGACCTTGCCCGGCCCGTCGGGCCAGGCGGACGCCGGCTTCTCGAAGGTCGCCCCGTCCATCTCGCCCGGGTGCTGCACGGCGACCAGGACACGGCGGTCCTGGATGATCGGGCCGCACGTCTCGGCGCCGGCCGGCACGGTCAGGAACTGCTTCAGCTCACCGCGCCGCTCGCCGTGCGTGGCGACGCCGAACAGGCCGTCGTGGGAGCCCAGCTTGTTGCCGTCGGTGGAGATCCACAGGTTGCCGTGCGGGTCGAAGGCCAGGTTGTCCGGGCAGGAGATCGGGGACACCTTGTCCTTCGGGTAGCCCGCGAAGTACGACGCCGGGTCCTCCGGGTCGCCCGCGACGAGGAACAGCCGCCAGGCGAAACCGTCCGATGCCGGGTCGTCCCAGTGCTCGGCGAGCTCCAGGACGTGGCCGTGCTTGTTCTCGTTGCGCGGGTTGGCCTCGTCGGCGCCGGGCTTGCCGTCCGTACCGCGCTTGGTGTTGTTGGTGAGCGCCACGTACACGCGGCCGGTGCGCGGCGACGGCTCGACGTCCTCGGGGCGGTCCATCTTCGTGGCGCCGGCCTTGTCGGCGGCGAGGCGCGTGAAGACGTACACCTCCTCGGCGGTCATGCCCGGGATGTGCGAGACGTCGCCGGTGGCGAGCGGGATCCACACGCCGGAGCCGTCGAACTCGCCGTCGTTCGGGAGCTTGCCGGTGCCGTCGATCTCGGCGGCCGGGGAGTCGCCGGTCAGCTTGGCGACGTACAGGGTGCCCTCGTCGAGGAGGGTGAGGTTGTGCTCGCGTGCGGCGCGGCTGTTCCCCTTCTTCATGCGCTTCGACGACACGAACTTGTAGAAGTAGTCGAAGCGCTCGTCGTCACCCATGTAGACGACGGGACGGCCGTCGTGCGTGAGGCGCGGCTGGGCGGCCTCGTGCTTGAAGCGGCCGAGCGCGGTGTGCTTGCGGGGCGTGGAGTCGGGGTCGTACGGGTCGAGTTCGACGACCCAGCCGAAGCGGTGCGACTCGTTGGGCTCCCGGGCGGCGTCGAACCGCTTGTCGAACCGCTCCCACTTGCGCTCGGTGCCGCCGGCGCGGATGCCGTAGCGCTTGTCGGTGGGGGTCGAGCCGTTGGCGAAGTACTGGTTGAAGTTCTCCTCGCCGGACAGGATCGTGCCCCACGGGGTCGTGCCGCCCGCGCAGTTGTTGAGCGTGCCGAGGACCGTGCGGCCGGTCGGGTCGGCGGACGTCTTCAGCAGGTCGCTGCCGGCGGCGGGGCCGGTGAGGCGGAACTCGCTGGTGGCGGTGAGGCGGCGGTTGAGCGTGTGGCGCGTGACCGGCGTGAGCCGGCCGCTGCGGAACTCCTCCTGGACGACGACCACCGACAGGCCGTGGGCCGCCCACGCGGTCTCGACCTGCTCGCGGGTCGGGTTCTCCGGGTCGTAGCCGGGGAACATCAGGTTCTCGTCGGTGTACTCGTGGTTGGCGACGAGCACCTGGCGGCCGTGCTCGCGGCGCAGCGGGAGCAGGGACAGGAAGTCGTTGTTGTAGCCGAACTGGCCGGCCTGCGCCTTGGCGGACTGCCGGTGCGGGTCGAAGGCGGGCGCGCCGCGCAGGATGGGCTCGCCCCAGCGGATGACGACGTGCTGGGCGTAGCCGTCCGGGACGGTCACCCGGTCGGCGGTGTTGGGCGCGACGGGTGTGAAGCGCAGGCCGCGGGCGCCGCGGGCCCTGCCGTGCCCGCCGCCGCCCGGGTGCCAGCCGGTGGCGGTCGCCGCCTGCGCGTCGGGGGCCGCCGCGACGACGGCCGCGCTGCCGACGGCGGCCGTGACGGTGACGGCGGCGGCCGCGCGCATCATGGCGCGGCGGGAGAGGCTGCCGGCTATGACGTCGCCGACGTACTCGTTGTCGCTGGTGTTCGGCACGTCCTGGAAGCACGCGTCCCCGCAGCGGTAGCGGCAGGTGAGGGCGGACCGGCCGCCCGCGTGCGGGCGGGCGTTCAGCAACGGCAGCAGCTTGCGCACGTGGTTCCTCCTTCGGCGCACCCGCGCCGACATGGTGTCGGAATATCGTCCGGCGGCGACGTTAGGCGGACGTGCGTGCGGAACAGCGGCGGATGCGTGAACGCCGGATGAATGCGCGGCGTCCGGGGCGGTCTTGACGCGAGGGGACGACCGGAGAAGGACCGGGGAACGACCCGGGGAACGCCCCGGGAACGACCCCCGGAATGCCCCCTTCCCACGCCACACGGGGCGGCTAACCTTACGTGTCCGCCCTGGCCAGGGATGATTCCTAGTGATTCCCAGCAGTACGGACATTCACGGCACCCAATTTGCGAAAGGCCATGGCCCATGGGCATTCGGAGCTTGCTGCGCAAGGTGTTCGGACGCGACCGCGCGGAGCGTGACGAGTCGACGACCACTCCCTCCGTCCCGCCCCAGGCGGAACGCACGGTGCCCCAGGACGAGCCGGCGGCGACGGTGCCGTCCCCGTCGGCCCCGTCCCTGGCGGAACGCGCGGACGGCGCGCCCGCGTCGGACGCGGCATCGGGGAGCATCGCGGCGGAGCTGCTGGCGGCGTCCTTCGACAACGCGAAGGCCCGCCGTACGACGGTCCCCCCGGCCCGCGAGTCCACAAACCCGAACCAGAACACGCCGGTTACGGCCCCCGATCCCGAGCCCGCCACGCCGCCCGCCCGGACGGACGCCCAGGCCGCCGCACCTGAGGCGAACGCCCCGGAGCGGGAGCCCGACACGCCCGAGGCGGAGCCCACCCCGGAACCGGCAGCCGCCGCGCCCGAGGTGGAGCCCGCGGCCGAGTCCGCCTCCGCCGACGCGGAGAAGCCGACCGGGAAGCCCGCCGCCACGGCCGAAGCGCATGCCATCGCCCAGGCGGACGCCCCGGAGGCGGACGCGCCTGCCTCCGCCCCGGAGCCGACTGCCACAGCCGAGCCCGCCCCGGCCCAAGCGGCGTCGGTCACCGAGCCCGAGGCGGAGCCCGCCGCCGAGGCACCGGAGCCGACCCCGGCGACCGCCGATGCCGCTGCCGCGGCCGAGCCGGCGGCGGAGGAGGAGCGGCCCGAGCCCGAGGCGGCCGCCCGGGCGGAAGCACCCGCCGCCCCGC
>NZ_JABWDV010000284.1 GCF_013362995.1 Streptomyces sp. TRM64462
CGTGCCGGCCGCCGACGGGCGCTCCTCCGGGTCCTTGCGCAACAGCCCCTCGATCACCGGCGCCAGCGCACCCGCCCGCCGCAGCGGCGGCAACGGGTCGTCCACCACCGCCCGCAGCGTGCCCCGCGCCGTGTCCCGGCGGAACGGCGACCCGCCCTCCACCGCCGCGTACAGCAGCACCCCCAGCGACCACAGGTCCGACGCGGGCCCCGCCGCCCGCCCCAGCGCCCGCTCCGGCGCCAGATACTCGGGCGAGCCCACCAGTTCGCCCGATGCCGCCGGGAGCGGCGCCTCGGGTGGCGACGCGATCCCGAAGTCCGTCAGCACCACGCGCCCGTCGTTGCCCAGCAGTACGTTGCCCGGCTTCACGTCCCGGTGCAGCACCCCCGCCTCGTGCGCCGCGCACAGCGCGGCCAGCACCTCCGCCCCGATGTGCGCGGCCCGGCGCGGCGGCAGCGGCCCCTCCGCGTACAGGACGTCGGCCAGCGTCAGTCCGCGCACCAGCTCCGTGACGATCCACGGCCGGCCCTCATCGGTGGCCACGTCGTGCACCGTGACCGCGTTGCGGTGCGCGATGCGCGCGGCCGCCCACGCCTCCCGCTCCACGCGCGCGTAGAGCCGCCGCTCGTCCGCCTCGCCGCACGCCGCCGGCGCCCGCACCTCCTTGACCGCCACCTCACGGCCCAGCACCTCGTCACGGGCCCGCCAGACCACACCCGTAGCCCCTCGGCCCAGCGGCCCCAGCAGTCGGTAACGCCCCGCCACCAGCCTTTCGGCGCCCGGCACTTCGCTCATCGCGGGGACCTCCTTCGTATCGCGGACGACCACGAGGAGACTGTCCAACTCACCCTGGAATCAGACATATTCGGAGAGTAACTGTCAACCCTCGTATGTGTGCGGTGAATCCCGATACCGGGATACACGACTGCGAGGCGGGGACGATAGGGTTAACGTTGGCCCGGGCCGGGTGCCCTTGTACGGGTGGGGAGTGACATGGATCAGATAACAGTGCGCAGCAGGCCACGTGTGCCTGCGATCACCTGCGGGAGCAGCGCGACCAGCTCGCGTCTCGACCGTCACCTCGCGGTGCTGGGCGGCCCCGCCGTCCCGCAGCGTGAGACGGCGGAGGCGACGTCGCTGATGCGTGAGCTGACGACCCGTGATGTCGCGCACAGCCACCGGAGCAAGAGCGCGCGCGTCTCGCTCTTCGCGCCCCTCCGCCGACTGCGCCGCTCGCTCTTCGGCAACCACGGCTGAGCGGACGGGATCCGGCCGGACCCACGGCGCGTGTGCCGCGTCACGCGCACCCAGCCCGCTCACAGCCGGACGGCCGGCCGGCTCCACCGCTGACACCAGCCACCCCCTCGGAAGAAGACCCAACCCCCCCGCTCTTCTCTCCCTCCTCTCCGGCCGCTCCGCTCGCCACGCGCCGCCCACGCTCACGCGATCACACCGTCCCGGCGCAGCCGCGCCCGCTCCTCGTCGGCCACCCCGAGCCCCCGCAGCACCGCGTCCGTGTGCTCCCCGAGCGCCGGCACCGCGCCCATCCGCGCCTCCGGCCCGCCCGGCAGCGTGATGGGCGGCAGCATCGCCCGCAGCGGACCCACCGGTGAGCCGACCTCCCGCCACCGGTCCCGCGCCGCGAGCTGCGGATGCGCCGCCACATCGGCCACCGTGTTCAGCCGGGCGCACGCGATACCCGCCGCCTCCAGCCGCTCCAGCGCCTCCGCGGTGCCGAGCCCGGCCAGGGCCTCCGCGACCACCGCGTCCGTCTTCACACGGTTGGCCACCCGCGCCGTGTTCGTCGCGAACGCCGGGTCCAGCGCCAACTCGGGGCGGCAGAGGACCTGTTCGGCGAGCCGCCGCCACTCCCGGTCGTTCTGCACCGACAGCAGCACCTGACCGCCGTCCGCCGTCGCATAGGCGTCGTACGGGGAGATGACCGCGTGCGCGACCCCCGTACGCGCGGGCGGCTCACCCCCGTGCATCCCGTGGTGCAGCGGATGCCCCATCCACTCGGCCAGCGACTCCAGCATCGAGATCTCCACCGGGCCGCCCAGGCCCGTCGTGCCCCGCCGCAGCAGCGCCGCCAGCACGCCCGAGAACGCGTACATCGCCGCCGCGATGTCCGCCGCCGGAACCCCCGCCTTCACCGGCTGCTCCGGCGTGCCCGTCACCGACACCAGACCCGCCTCGCACTGCACGAGCATGTCGTACGCCCGCTTGTGCGCGTACGGGCCGCCCGCCCCGTAGCCGGAGATGTCCACGGCGATCAGCCGGGGATGCGCCGCGCACAGCGTCGCCGCGTCGAGGCCCAGCCGCGCCGCCGCGCCCTGCGCCAGGTTCTGCACGAACACATCGGCGCCGGCGACGAGCCGCCGTACGAGGGCGATCCCGCGCGGCTCCTTCAGGTCCACGGCCAGGGACTCCTTGCCGCGGTTGCACCACACGAAGTGCGAGGCGAGGCCGCGCGCGGCCGTGTCGTAGCCGCGCGCGAAGTCACCGCCGTCCGGGCGCTCGACCTTGATGACCCGGGCACCGAGGTCGGCGAGCTGACGGGTGGCGAACGGCGCGGAGACGGCCTGCTCGACGGCGACGACGGTGACCCCGTCCAGGGGCAGGGGGAGCGGCTGGGCGAGCGGCTGGGGGAGCGGCTGGGGCTGCGGCGGCTGCGGCGGCTGCGGCTGGGTGCTCATGACAGCCGTGCTTATCGTGTACGTACCACCCTTGTCACCCCTTCGTGCTAGAGGAGGGCGAACTGGCCTTCCGGGCCTTCCTCGTGGTGGTCCAGGACCGAGGCCGGGCGGCGGGAGACGGGCGGTGCCGGGAGGACGCCGGCGGTGCGCAGGCCGGTGCGCGTGAGGTGCGGGACGTCCGCCGACGGGGCCCCGGCGGGGGCGGTGCGTTCGGCGAGGGCCGTGCGCTCGGACTCCAGGCCGCCGAGGAGGGCCAGCACCGTGATGAGCTCCAGGAGCTCGGACGTCCACTCCTGCGGCCACGCCGAGGGGCGGATCGCGTCCAGAGTGCCCGGCTCGGAGGGTGCGGCCGGTGTGCGGCGCTCGAACCAGAGCGGCAGCACGCGGACCCCGGACACATGGAACTCCCACGCCTCCGCCGGGACCGGGGCGATGCGGCCGGCGCCCACGTGCAGGGCCTCGTCGTCGGCGTCGTACGTCAGCGTGCCGGGGTGCGGCGGGAGCGCGGCGCGTACGTAGGGGCGCCTGCCGCCCGGGAGACGCGGGCGGTCGCGCCCCTGCGCGCCGCGGAGCTGGACGTCCGTCATACGGCGGCCCAGGTCCA
>NZ_JABWDV010000285.1 GCF_013362995.1 Streptomyces sp. TRM64462
CTTGGCGCCGACCTCGGCGGTCTCGTCCTCGTTGACGACGATCTCCAGGAGGACACCGGACGCCGGGGCCGGGATCTCGGTGTCGACCTTGTCCGTCGACACCTCCAGCAGCGGCTCGTCGGCCTCGACGGACTCGCCGACCTGCTTCAGCCAGCGCGTGACGGTGCCCTCGGTCACCGACTCGCCCAGCGCGGGCAGGACGACGTCGGTGCCCTGGGCACCACCGGCCGGGGCGGCAGGGGCCTCGGCGGCCGGGGCCGGCGCCGGAGCGGCCGGAGCCTCGGCGGCAGCGGCGGGAGCCGGGGCGGGAGCCTCGGCCGGAGCCGGAGCCGGAGCCGGAGCCGGAGCCGGAGCGGGAGCGGGGGCCTCGGCGGCGGCCGAGGCAGGGGCGGCCGCGGGGGCGCCCGTACCGTCGTCGATGACGGCCAGCTCGGCGCCGACCTCGACGGTCTCGTCCTCGGCGACCTTGATGTTGGACAGGATGCCCGAGGCGGGGGCGGGGATCTCGGTGTCGACCTTGTCGGTGGAGACCTCGAGCAGCGGCTCGTCGGCCTCGACACGCTCACCCTCGGCCTTGAGCCAGCGGGTCACGGTGCCCTCGGTGACGCTCTCGCCGAGCGCCGGCAGGGTTACGGAAACCGGCATGGTTTCACTTGCTCCTAACAGATCTGTGCGGTAAGTGGTCGCGCCCGGTGACTGGTGCGTCAGTCGTGGGAGTGGAGGGGCTTGCCGGCGAGGGCCAGGTGGGCCTCGCCGAGCGCCTCGTTCTGCGTCGGGTGGGCGTGGACGAGCTGGGCCACCTCGGCCGGCAGCGCCTCCCAGTTGTAGATCAGCTGGGCTTCGCCGACCTGCTCGCCCATGCGGTCACCGACCATGTGGACGCCGACCACGGCACCGTCCTTGACCTGGACGAGCTTGATCTCGCCCGCGGTCTTGAGGATCTTGCTCTTGCCGTTGCCCGCGAGGTTGTACTTCAGAGCGACGACCTTGTCCGCGCCGTAGATCTCCTTGGCCTTCGCCTCGGAGATGCCCACGGAGGCGACCTCCGGGTGGCAGTACGTCACCCGGGGCACGCCGTCGTAGTCGATCGGCACCGGCTTGAGACCGGCCAGCCGCTCCGCCACCAGGATGCCCTCGGCGAAGCCGACGTGCGCGAGCTGGAGCGTGGGGACGAGGTCGCCCACGGCCGAGATCGTCGGCACGTTGGTGCGCATGTACTCGTCGACCAGGACGTGGCCGCGCTCCATGGCGACGCCCTGCTCCTCGTAACCGAGCCCCTGCGAGACCGGGCCGCGGCCGATGGCGACGAGCAGCACCTCGGCCTCGAAGGTCTTGCCGTCCGCCAGGGTGACCTTCACACCGCTGTCGGTGTACTCGGCCTGCTGGAAGAACGTGCCGAGGTTGAACTTGATGCCGCGCTTGCGGAAGGCGCGCTCCAGAAGCTTCGAGCTGTTCTCGTCCTCGGCCGGGACGAGGTGCTTCAGGCCCTCGATGATCGTGACGTCGGCGCCGAAGGACTTCCAGGCGGACGCGAACTCGACGCCGATGACGCCGCCGCCCAGGATGATCGCGGACTCCGGGACCCGGTCGAGGGTCAGCGCGTGGTCCGACGACAGGATGCGGTTGCCGTCGATCTCCAGGCCGGGCAGCGACTTCGGCACGGAGCCGGTGGCGAGGAGGACGTGCCGGCCCTCGACGCGCTGGCCGTTCACATCGACGGAGGTGGGCGAGGACAGCCGGCCCTCGCCCTCGATGTAGGTCACCTTGCGCGAGGCGACCAGACCCTGCAGGCCCTTGTACAGGCCCGAGATCACGTCGTCCTTGTACTTGTGGACGGCCTTGATGTCGATGCCCTCGAAGACCGTCTTGACGCCGAACTGGTCCGCCTCACGGGCCTGGTCCGCGATCTCACCGGCGTGGAGCAGGGCCTTCGTGGGGATGCAGCCGTTGTGCAGGCAGGTGCCGCCGAGCTTGTTCTTCTCGATCAGTGCGACGTCCAGGCCCAGCTGCGCACCTCGCAGGGCCGCGGCATAGCCGCCACTACCACCGCCGAGGATCACTAGGTCGAAAACGGTGCTGGCGTCGTTCGCCACGTCACGTCCTCCATGCATGTGCGCCGGTCGCCGGTCCTCGATGACCTGCGGCGGCTGGTGTTCGGCCGCTGTCGATGTCGGCCCTGTGGTGGGGGCCCTGTCCTGCCGGTCACCCATCTTCGCACTAGTCGCCGCGGTACGGGACGCGGGGCCGGTTCCTGAGACGGAGGAAGATCCACCGCCCGAGGTCGCGGCTGCGTACGAACGTACGGATTTCGTCGAGAGCGAACGGAACGGCGAAGGCCCCGGACGGGTGACGTCCGGGGCCTTCGCAACAAGCCGTACGACCGTACGGCGGGACGGCGGGACGGCGGGACGGCGTGCCCGGCCGCGGCCGCCGCGCCCCAAGCTGCCGGACCGTCGCGTGACGGTCCGGCATCCCTCCCCGGGGCGGGCGGGTCCGGCCGGGCGGCCGGCTCAGCCCAGGTCGCCCGCGGCGGTGCGCTCCGCCAGCTTCACCAGGGTGCGCACCGACGAGCCGGTGCCGCCCTTCGGGGTGTAGCCGAACGGGCCGCTCTCGTTGAACGCGGGGCCCGCGATGTCGAGGTGCGCCCAGGTGATGCCCTCGCCGACGAACTCCTTCAGGAACAGGCCGGCCACCAGGCCGCCGCCCATCCGCTCACCCATGTTGGCGATGTCGGCGGTCGGCGAGTCCATGCCCTTGCGCAGCTCGGCGGGGAGCGGCATCGGCCAGGACTGCTCGCCGGCCTCCTCGGCGATCTCGTGCAGCGCGGTACGGAACGCGTCGTCGTTCGCCATGATGCCGAACGTACGGTTGCCGAGCGCCAGCACCATCGCGCCGGTCAGCGTCGCCACGTCGACGATCGCGTCCGGGTTCTCCTCCGACGCGCGGGTCAGCGCGTCGGCCAGCACGAGCCGGCCCTCGGCGTCCGTGTTCAGCACCTCGACGGTCTTGCCGCTGTACATGCGCAGCACGTCGCCCGGGCGGGTCGCGGAGCCGGACGGCATGTTCTCGGCGAGCGCCAGCCAGCCGGTGACGTTGACCGGCAGGCCCAGGCGGGCGACGGCGACGACGGCGGCGAACACGGCGGCGGCGCCGGCCATGTCGCACTTCATCGTCTCGTTGTGGCCTGCCGGCTTCAGGGAGATGCCGCCCGAGTCGTAGGTGATGCCCTTGCCGACCAGGGCCAGGGACTTCTCCGCGTCCGGGTGCGTGTAGGCCAGCTTCACCAGGCGCGGCGGGTTCTCCGAGCCGGCGCCGACGCCGAGGATGCCGCCGTAGCCGCCCTTGGCGAGCGCCTTCTCGTCGAGGACCTGCACCTTGATGCCGTTCTCCTTGCCGGCCGCGGCGGCGACGGCGGCGAAGGCCTCGGGGGTGAGGTCGTTCGGCGGGGTGTTGACGAGGTCGCGGGCGCGGTTGAGCTCCTCGGTCAGCACGAGGGCGCGCTCGGCGGCCGCCTTGTACGCCTTGTCGCGCGGCTTCCCGCCGAGCAGGGCGACCTCCGCGAGCGGGCCCTTGGCGTCCTTGCCCTTGGCCTTCTCCTGGTACGCGGTGAAGGCGTACGCGCCGAGCAGCGCGCCCTCCGCGACGGCCTCGGCGTCCTCGACGGCCCCGACGGGCAGCGCGAACGCGGCCTTCTTCGTACCGGTCAGGGCGCGGGCGGCGGCACCGGCGGCGCGGCGCAGCCGCTCGGTGTCGTACGCCTCGTCCTTCTCGGGGGCGGTGCCGAGGCCGACCGCGAGCACGACGGGGGCCTTCACGCCGTCGGGCGAGGGCACCTTGGTCACCTCACCCTCGGCACCGGACGCGCCGAGGGTCTCCAGGACGGTGGCGAGCTTTCCGTCGAACGCCGCGTCCACGGCCTCGGCGCCGGGCGCGACGACGAGCCCCTTGCCGCCTTCCGCCGCCTTGGCGACACCGACCACGAGGGCGTCGGCGCGCAGCGTCGCGGCGCCGGCGGTGCTGAGAGTGAGAGCAGTCACGGTGGTGAAATCTCGCTTCCGTTGAGTTCTTTCGCGGTCGATGGGGTGGGCCGACCGTGCCCGCCGCATCGTAGTTCCGCCCGTCGGAGCGCCACGGCCCGGCCCGTTCGGGGCGTCAGCACTGAGCCTACGCGCGGAGGGGGTTCTCGCTCAGGGGGGCGGCCATTCACTCGTCCGTGGCGTCTCTTTCATGTTTTGCGGATCAGCGGATGAGAGCTGCGTCACACTCCGAGCAATCGCGCAAGGCAGCGACGTACCCGTTTGCATCATCTCCACAGATCCTCCCGATGCGGGCACATCCCTCGGGAGTACCCGTCAGGGGGGAACGACCATGCGCAACCACCGCGCCCACGCCGGGAGATCGGCCGGAGCACTGCTCGCCGCGGCCCTGCTCACCACCGCCGTCCCGGCCTCCACCGCGGCCGCCGCGCCCGCCGCTCCCGGCACGGCCGGCACCGCGGCCGCCGCGGCCGCCGCGACCACACCGCGCGTCGACCTCACCGTCCTCGTCGTCGACGACGGCGGCGGCGCCGTCGCGGCCCTCACATCCGAACTGCGCGGTTCCGGCGTCCCGTACCGCCGGATCGCCCTCGGCGACCCGCACCGGCCCGTCATCGACGCCGCGTTCCTCGCCGACACCGCCGACGGCCGCCCCCGCGCCAAGTACCAGGGCGTGATCCTGCCCGACGAGTCCCCCCACGGCCTCACCGAAGCCGAGCGCGCCGCCCTCACCGCGTACGAGAAGACGTACGGCATCCCGCAGGTCGACGCCTACACCTGGGCCCACCCCGGTGTCGGCCTCGACTACACCAGCGACGGAGGCTTCTCCGGTGTACTCGACGGACGGCGGACGTCCGTGACCACCGCCGGACGCTCAGGCCCCTTCGGCTACCTCGACGGGCCGCTCGCCTTCGAGGACAACGACCCGGCGGTCTCCGAGAGCTACGGCTACGCAGGCCGCCCACGCGACGGCTACACCAGCTACCTCGACCTGCCCGTCGACGGCGGCGGCCGCGCCAGCCTCCTCGGCGAGTACGCCCACGACGGCCGCCGCGAACTCGTCGTCACCTTCGCCTACAACCAGCACCAGCGGCAGTTCCGCGCCCTCGCCCGCGGCATCGTCGAATGGCTCACCCAGGGCGTCCACCTCGGACAGAGCCGCTACCACTTCGCCGTCCACGTCGACGACGTCTTCGCCCCCGACTCCCGCTGGGACACCGAACGCAACTGCACACCCGGCGACTTCGACTGCGCCGACGGCGACGGCGAGGGCACCGCGCCCATCCGCATGACCGCCGCCGACGCCCAGTACGCCGCCCAGTGGCAGCGCACCGCCGGCTTCACACTCGACATGGTCTACAACGCGGGCGCCGGCGAGGAGTGGAAGGCCGAACACGGCGGCAGCGACCCCCTCACCGACCGGCTACTCGCCGACAAGAGCCAGTACCGCTGGGTCAACCACACCTACACGCACCCGTTCCTCGGCTGCGTCCAGGACACCTCCACCGTCCCGTGGCGGTGCGCCCGCGACGCCGAAGGCAACACGGTGTGGCAGAGCCGCTCCTTCATCTCCGCGCAGATCCGCGACAACCACGCCTGGGCCGTCGGCAAGGGCCTCGCCGTCGACCGCGCCGAACTCGTCACCGGCGAGCACTCCGGCCTCGCGACCCTCCCGCAGCAGCCGCAGGACAACCCGAACCTCGCCGGGGCCCTCGCCGACAACGGCGTCCGCTGGATCGGCAGCGACAACTCCCGCGAACCCGCCCAGCGCCCCGTCGGCACCGCCCTCACCGTGCCCCGCCACCCCATGAACGTGTACTACAACGTCGGCACGGCCGCCGAGATGACCGACGAGTACAACTGGATCTACACCCGCGCGTCCGACGGCGGCAGCGGCGTCTGCGCCACCGACCCCGCCTCCACATGCCTCGACGCGCCCCTCGACACGGCCACCGGCTACGCGTCGTACATCGTCCCGCAGGAGGCCCGCATCGCCCTCGGCCACATCGTCTCCGGCGACCCGCGCCCGCACTACGTCCACCAGTCCAACCTCGCCGAGGAGCGCCTCCTCTACCCCGTGCTCGACCGCGTCCTCGCCGACTACCGCGCCCTCTTCGCGGACAACACCCCCCTGGTCAACCCCCGCCACCGCGACATCGGTACGGAACTCCGGCGCCGCGCCGCCTGGGACCGCGCCGTCGCGGAAGGCAAGGTCACCGCGTACCGCGTCGGGAACACCGTCACGATCAAGGCGCCGACGGGCGTGAGCGTCCCCGTCACCGCGCCCGAGGGCACGCGCAAGCGCACACTGCTCGGATCCACCACGTTCGGTACGCCCTACGCGGGCGCCCGTTCCGGCTGGGACACTCCGGGCGTGCTCCAGACCGCCCTGACCCTCACGCTGCCGGCGAGCACCACCTGACCACTGGTACGACCGACCGCCCGTAACGTCCTTCCGTACCGGCCTGACCATCCACACCGGGGGAACATTCGATGCTTGAGCGCGGCCGCCATGTCACGCTGCTCACCGAAGGCACCTACCCGCACGTCCACGGAGGGGTGAGCACCTGGTGCGACCAGCTCGTCCGCGGCATGCCCGAAGTCGACTTCCAGGTCCTCGCCCTCACCGGCAGCGGCCGCGAACCGGTCACCTGGCAGCTGCCGCCCAACCTGTACCGGCACACCTCGTACCCCCTGTGGGGCCCGGCCCCCGGCCGCTCCCGCCCCCTCTTCGGCCGTGAGAAACGCCGCTTCATCGACACGTACGAAAGGTTTCTCCTCGCCGTCCTCGACCCGTCCGCGCCCCGCGCCCACTTCGCCGAAGGCCTCTACGGCCTCGCCGAACTCGCGCGGCGCGGACGGCTGTCGGCGGCCCTGCGCTCCGAGGCCGCCCTGCGGTCCCTCATGTGGATCTGGACCATGCCGCACCTGGAGACCGCCGCCGCACGCCCCACCGTCCACGACGCACTGACCGCCACCGACCTCATCGAACACGCCCTGCGCCCGCTCGGCGCCCGCATACCCGGCGACTGCGTCGCGCACGCCGTCTCCAGCGGCCTCGCCACCCTGCCCGCCCTCGCCGCCCAGCACTTCGACGGCGTACCGTTCCTGCTCACCGAACACGGCATCTACCTGCGGGAGCGCTACCTCGGCTACCGCACCGAAGCCCAGCGCTGGCCCATCAAGGCCCTCATCCTCGGCTTCTACCGCGAACTCAACTCGCTCGGCTACCGCAAAGCCGACCTCATCACCCCCTGCAACCAGTACAACCGGCGCTGGGAAGAGCGCGGCGGCGCGCCCGCCGACCGCATCCGCACCGTCTACAACGGCGTCGATCCGCACGCCTTCCCGCTCGCGGGCCCCGAGCCCGAGACCCCGACGCTCAGCTGGTGCGGCCGCATCGACCCCATCAAGGACCTCGAAACCCTCGTCCGGGCCTATGCCATCGCCCGCGCCGAACTCCCCGAGCTGCGGCTGCGCCTCTTCGGCCCCGTCCCGGACGGCAACGAGGACTACCGCGACCGCCTGGAGAAACTCGCCGCCGACCTCGGCGTCACCGACGGCATCAGCTACGAGGGCCGCGTCGACGACGTCGCCCGCGCCTACGCCGCCGGAAACCTCGTGATGCTCTCCTCCATCAGCGAGGGCTTCCCCTTCTCCCTCATCGAAGCCATGTCCTGCGGCCGCGCCACCGTCTCCACCGACGTCGGAGGCGTCCGCGAAGCCATCGGCGACACCGGCCTCGTCGTGCCGCCCCGCGAACCCGCCGTCATGGCCGAGGCCGTCCTCACCCTGCTCCGCGACGACGCGCGGCGCGCCGCACTCGGCCGCCGCGCCCGGCAGCGGGTCATCGACCAGTTCACGCTGCGCCGCTCCGTGGACGGGTTCCGGCGCATCTACCTCGAACTCGCCGGCTTCCCCGAACCCCAGCCCGAGCCCGAGACCGTCGAGACCGGCGACTGGACGCTCCAACTCCGCATCACCGACCCGTGGATGCGCGAGCTCGCCACCGAAGGGACGGTGTGACCGCCTCATGAGCGGCTCCCTCTGGCTCACCCCGCCCGGCACCGGTGGCCCTGGTGGCTCTGGCAGCCCCGGCGGCTTCGGCGGCACCGGCAGCGACACCCTCACCCGCGTCCCCAAGGCGCCCCGCCGGCGCCCCGCCTGGGCTGTCGCGGCCGACCCGGTCGACGAACTCACCACGCGCCTGGAAGACGTGATAGCGCAGGCCGTCCACGCCGACGAGATAGCCGCCGTCCTCGAATCCGACGGCATGACCGACGACCACATCCGCCTCACCTACGGCCGCCAGGACTCCTTCGCCCTCGCCGAGGACCTCTACGCGCGCGTGGAGCGCCGCTACCCCGAACCCGCCGGCCCGCCCACCGACCCCTGGCACACCCGCCTCGGCGGCTGCCTCCTGCGCGGCCTCGTCTTCGCGCTCCCCGGCCTCGCGTACGTCATCGGGGCACCCCTGCTGGCCGGCCCGCCCGGCGGATTCGGGCTGCCCGCCGGTACGGTGCCGCTGCTCGCCGGCGCCATCGCCGGGTGGGTGTGGAACCAGGCCCTGTCCCACCGCGCGTACGCCTGGCTCGGCCTCGGCGACCGGGCGGCCGCCGCCCGGACGCTGCTCGCCGGGGCGCCGCTCGGCGCGCTCATCGGGGCGCTCGTCGCCGTGGGCGCCGCCCAGCCGGGCCAGTGGGGCGCCGTCGCGTTCGCCGCCGGGCAGTCCCTGTACCTGGCGGCCGCGACCGTGCTGCTCGTCCTGGACCGTGAGAAGGCCCTGTTCGGTGCGCTGCTGCCGCTCACCGCCGGGGCCCTGCCGGTGCTGTGGACGGCGCCGCCCCTTCCCGTACGGACCGGCCTGCTGCTCCTCTCCCTGGCGGCCGCCATGGGGCTCGCCGCCCGTGCCCTCGCCGTCGAGACCGCGCCCGGAGCGCCCGGGGGCCTGGGCGCTCCGGGCGGTGGAGCCGGGGCGAGTACAGGGGCCCGGGCCGTGCCACGGCTCACCGCCTCCCTCCCGTACGGCCTGTTCGGGCTCGGCACCGGACTGCTGGTGCTGTACACGGCGATCGGCGACGTCCTCGCGTACGGCCCGGCCGCCGCTGTCGCGGCCCCGTCGGCGGTGGCGCTCACGCTGTCCATGGGGCCCGCCGAGTGGCTGCTCTACCGGTTCCGCAGCGAGAGCCTCGCCGGGCTGCGGGCCGCCCGGAGCGCGGGCGCCTTCCGGCGGGCCACGGGCGGGACGCTCGTGCTGTGCCTCGGCGGCTATCTGACGGTGCTGCTGGTGCTGGCCGCCGCCGGGACCGCGCTCATCCCCGGGGCGCCGCCGCTGGGCGGGCTGCGCCTGGTGACGCTGCTGCTGATCGGCGCGGTGCTGTGGACGGCCCTGCTGCTGCAGTCCTTCGGGGCGGTGACCGGCGCGGCCGCCGTGTGCGCCCTGGCCGCCGCCGCGCAGACCGGGGCGCTGGCCGCGGGCGCCGGGGACCCGCGCACGGTGGGCGTGTGCGTGGCGGGCGCCGCGGCGGCGGTGCTCGCCGTGCTGTGCGGCGTCCTGCTCGGCCGCGCCACGGCCCACCGCTACTGACCCACCGCTACTGACCCACCGCTCCCCTTGAAGGACCACCCCGCATGAGCCTGCTGGTGCCGTACTACGAGCACCCCGACCACCGCCCCGCCGAATGGGACACGCTGATCGCCGCAGCGCCCCTCCTCTACGGCGTCGTCCTCAACCCCGCCAACGGCCCCGGCGATGCCCCCGACCCGGCGTTCGCGTCCGTCGCCGCCCGGCTGCGCGCCGCTGGGGGTGCCCCCTCTGGGGGAGTCCGGGTGCTCGGCTACGCCGACACCGACTACGGCCGCCGCCCGCACGCCCAGGTCGTACGGGACCTGCTGCGCCACCGCGACTGGTACGGCACGGACGGCGCGTTCCTCGACCAGGCGGCCACCGGGCCCGGACTCCTCGCCCACTACGGGCGCCTCGCGGTGGCCGCGCGGGCCGCGGGCGCCACCACGCTCGTCCTCAACCACGGGGCGCCGCCCCACCCCTCGTACACCGAACTGGCCGACCTGCTGGTCACCTTCGAGGGCCCCTGGGACACCTACCGCGCCCTGGCGGAGGACGCGCCCGCCGGGCACCACTGCCATCTGGTGTACGCGGCGCCCCCGGACGCCCGCCTCACCGCGCCCGTCCGGTGCGCCGTACCCGGCGACGGGGCACACCCCTGGGGAACCCTCCCGCACGTCCTGGAGCACCACGGATGAGACGCCCGCCCCTCCCGCCCGCCGCCGTGGCCGCGGCCGCCGCCCTGGCCCTGCTGCTGGCCGGCTGCACCGCCACCCCCGACGACGACCCGGCACCGCCCTCCACCACGCCCACGCCGAGCGCCTCCTCCAAGGAGCCGTGGCGGCCCGTCCCCGGGCAGCCCTGGCAGTGGCAGCTCAGCGGCACGCTCGACCCGACCGTGGACGTCCCCGTGTACGACATCGACGGTTTCGACCACTCGGCCGCCACGGTCGCCGATCTGCACCGGCGCGGCCGCAAGGTGATCTGTTACCTGTCCACCGGCGCCTGGGAGGACTTCCGCCCCGACGCGGCGAAGTTCCCGCGGTCCGTCCTCGGCAAGGGCAACGGCTGGGAGGGCGAGCGCTGGCTCGACATCCGCCGCACCGACGTACTCGAACCCCTGATGGCCGCCCGCATCGACATGTGCCGCGCCAAGGGCTTCGACGCGGTCGAGCCGGACAACATGGACGGCTACGCCAACGACACCGGCTTCCCGCTGACACCCGCCGACCAGCTCCGCTACAACCGCCTCGTCGCCCGCCTCGCCCACGAGCGCGGCATGTCCGTGGCCCTGAAGAACGACCTCGACCAGATCCCCGAACTCGTCGGCGACTTCGACTTCGCGGTCAACGAGCAGTGCGCCCAGTACGACGAGTGCGACGCGCTGCGGCCGTTCCTGGACGGGGGCAAGGCGGTCCTCCACGTCGAGTACGAGCTGCCGACGGGGGCGTTCTGCCCGCAGGCGCGGCGGACGGGGATGAGCTCGATACGGAAGAATTACGACCTCGGCGCCTGGCGCAAGCCCTGCTGATTTTTCCCCACCCCACCCCGCCCCTTCCCGGACTGGGGGCTCTGCCCCCAGACCCCCTGTCGCGCCTGAACGGCGCTTGTCCTCAATCGCCGGAGGGGCTCACATTGAGCCCCTCCGGCGATTGAGGAGCGGGGGTTCGGGGGCGGAGCCCCCGATTCGGGAAGGGGCGGGGTGGGG
>NZ_JABWDV010000286.1 GCF_013362995.1 Streptomyces sp. TRM64462
CCCCACACCCCCCGCGTCCCCTGCCACCTGCCCGCGCCGCACGAGCGGCTTGCCGGGCGCCGGGGGCAGTTGGCGCGTATGGCCGCCGCCCTCACCCCGAAGGCCCCGGGCGCCGGCCAGGCGCTCGTGGTCGTCGGCGGCTCGCCCGGCACCGGCAAGAGCGAACTGTGCCTGCACGGCGCCCGCCAGGCGAGCGCCCACTACCCGGACGGCCAGCTCTTCGCACGCCTCGTCGACAGCGAAGGGCGGCGCGCGAGCCACGCCGCGATCCTCCGCTCCTTCCTGCGCGGCCTCGGCGCGACCGAGGACCACCTGCGCCTGGACGTCACCGACCTGAGCCTCATGTTCCGCACCTGGACCGCCGACCGCCGCGTCCTCGTGGTCCTGGACGACGTGAGCAGTACGGACGACCTCACCCTGCTGCTGCCGTCAGGCCCCGGCTGCGGCGCCGTCATCGGCAGCCGCAGGCGGCTGTTCGTGGCGTCCGGCACCGAGTACATCGAGCTGGACCGGCTCCCGCTCGACGACGGCCTCCACCTGCTGCTCTCCTGGCTGCCCGACCACCGGATCACCATGGACCCGGACGGCGTCCGCCGGCTGGCCGAGCTCTGCCGCGGCCTGCCGGGCGCCCTGTACGCGGTCGCGTCACGGCTCCAGCGGCGGCCGCACTGGACGGCCCGCCAGGCGATCACCTGGGCCGTGACCTCCGCGACGGCCGACGAGGACCCGCTGGGCCTCTGGGCCGGACTCGAACGCACCCTCGCGACCGTACCCGTCCACGTACGGGACGCGGCCCACACCCTCCTGTCCCCCAGCGGCCCCGCGCGCTTCACGCCGGAGACCGCCGCCGCGCTTCTCGGCACCCCCGAGCACCGGGCCGAAAGGCTCCTCGACGAACTCGTCGAGGCGTACCTCCTGCGCGCATCGGCCGCCGGCGCGGACGGCCGCTTCTCGTACGAGTGGGAGCCCTCCGCCCAGGCCCTGCGCGGCCACCGCGACACCCCCGACCGGACCGGCGCCGTACACCAGGACACCGGCGTCCGCAGCTTCGCGGCCGCCTGACGGCGCAGCAGGCGCGGCCCGAGATGCCGCCGAACGAGTGGTGTTCATCTGAAGATCTACGCGGCGGCGGCGTCGCTCACCCGGATTCCGAGATGCGTACACATCATGAGAAAGGTATGCAGATCGCCTGATCCGAAGGTGTTCCGAAGGTGTTGGGAAAGCGAGGAGCCATGACCGCCGCCGCCACCGTCAAGGCCAAGCAGTTCTGGACCGCGTGCGTCTCTCTTCTGCGCATGCTGCTGGCCGTCGTCGGCCACGGCACCCCCGCGCGGGCCGAGACCTCCGTCGTGCGCGTCGCGCCCGCCGTGCGGCGGCCAGCGGCCCCGGCGCCCGCGCCGGTGCCCGCCCAGCGGACAAGATCCTCGTCCTTCGCCGCCGTACGGGAACGTGCGCTTCCGCCCACGATCAAGCAGCGCATCCGGGCCGAGGCCCACGGCTCGTCACCGTCCGTACGACGGCTGCCCGCGGCCGACGCGG
>NZ_JABWDV010000287.1 GCF_013362995.1 Streptomyces sp. TRM64462
GGGCGCCACCCGCGCGCTTGGCGGCGGGGGCGGAGGGGGCGGCCTTGCGGGGCGCCCCGGGCTTGGCAGCGGACTTGCCGGCGCCTCCGCCGGGTCCCTGCAAAGCGTCGGTCAGCTTACGGACAACCGGCGCCTCGATCGTCGAGGACGCCGAACGCACGAATTCACCGAGTTCCTGGAGCTTGGCCATGACGACCTTGCTCTCTACACCGAACTCCTTGGCGAGTTCGTATACCCGGACCTTAGCCACTTCGCTCCTTTTAGGTCCGGGTTACCGCCGGACCGTCGCTACTTCATGGGCGTACTCATCGCGTACTCATCGAGTGCTCATCGCAATCTCGACCTACTTCCACTCGCGAGGTACCTGAACCGCACGGGGTTTCCGTGCCGTACTTCTTCTTACGGTGTCGCCTGCTCGACGTAACAGCGGAGATCCGCGGTGTCGAGCGGGCCCTGTGTCCTGAAGGACCGGGGGAACGCTCGGCGGCGGACCGCCAGGTCGAGACAGGACGGGACGGGATGCACATAGGCACCCCGACCGGGCAGCGTACCGCGTGGATCAGGGGCGCACGCGCCCTCGATCACCACGATGCGCAGCAGATCGCTCTTGGCCGCCCGCTCCCGGCATCCCACACAGGTGCGCTCAGGGCATGCGCGGGCATGCGTCCGGCCAGACACGCTTAAGTCTACCTCCCCGCACCGACCTCACCCCTTTGGGGCAAGAATCGAACGGTTGTTGTCGTGATCTCGTCGTGGTGCTTCAGTAGCCCAACGTGACCGTGGGGCGGTCTATTCCCCGGCGGGCGGCCGCTGCGCGGAGTGCTGCCCCTCCTGCGGCGCGGGCTGCTGCTCGGTGTCGGGGCGGATGTCGATGCGCCACCCGGTGAGGCGGGCGGCCAGGCGGGCGTTCTGGCCCTCCTTGCCGATCGCCAGCGAGAGCTGGTAGTCGGGCACCGTCACGCGCGCGGAGCGGGCGGCGAGATCGACGACCTCGACCTTGGAGACCCGGGCCGGGGACAGCGCGTTCGCCACCATCTCGGCCGGGTCGTCGGACCAGTCGACGATGTCGATCTTCTCACCGTGCAGCTCGGCCATCACATTGCGGACCCGGCCGCCCATCGGGCCGATGCAGGCGCCCTTGGCGTTCAGACCCGAGCGGGTGGAGCGGACGGCGATCTTGGTGCGGTGGCCGGCCTCGCGGGCGATCGCGGCGATCTCGACGGAGCCGTCGGCGATCTCCGGGACCTCCAGCGCGAAGAGCTTCTTCACCAGATTGGGGTGCGTACGCGAAAGGGTGACGGACGGGCCGCGCACACCCTTGGCGACGCGTACGACGTACGTACGGAGGCGCAGGCCGTGGGAGTAGTCCTCGCCCGGCACCTGCTCCTGGACCGGGAGGATGGCCTCCAGCTTGTCGTCCAGCTTGACCAGGACGTTCTTGGGGTCCTTGCCCTGCTGCACCATACCAGCGACGACGTCGCCCTCGCGGCGGGCGTACTCGCCGAACGTGACGTCGTTCTCGGCGTCGCGCAGCCGCTGCTGGATGACCTGGCGGGCGGTGGTCGCCGCGATGCGGCCGAAGTCCGACGGCGTGTCGTCGAACTCCTTGGGCTCCTGCCCCTCCTCCAGGTCCGCGGGGTCCTCCTTCGCCCACACCGTCACATGACCGGTCTGCCGGTCCAGCACGGCACGGGCGTGGCGGCGGGCTCCCTCGGTGCGGTGGTAGGCGATGAGGAGGGCTGATTCGATCGCCTCGACCAGCAGCTCGAAGGGGATCTCCTTCTCTTGTGCCAAGCCCTTGAGAAGCTTCACATCGATGTCCACGGCTACGCCTCCTCCTCTTCCTTCTTGTCCTTGCGGCTGAACTCGATCTCCACGCGCGCCTTGGCGATCTGCGGGAACTCCACGCGACGGGCGGTGGGCTTGCGGCCCTTCACGCCCGGGACCTCCAGGTCGAGTCCGTCGTCGTCCACCTTCAGGACGCGGGCCACCAGCTCTCCGCCCTCGTGGAGCTGGAGCTTCACGAGGCGGCCGGTGGCGCGTACGTAGTGGCGGTGCTCGGTGAGGGGGCGGTCGGCGCCCGGGGAGCTCACTTCGAGGACGTACTCGCCCTCGCCCATCGCGTCCGTCTCGTCGAGCTTCTCGGAGAGGGCGCGGCTCAGTTCGGCACAGGCGTCGAGTTCCACGCCGTCGTCCGAGTCGACGATGACCCTCAGCACCCTGCGGCGGCCCGCCCGGGACACCTCGATCTCCTCGAGATCCAGCTGTCTGGCGCTGACCAGCGGTTCCAGCAGCCCGCGCAGCCTCTCGCTCTGGGTGGTGCTCATCCGGGTGACTCCTCGGCCGCGTGTGCTGTTGTGGGTTCGTCGCGTGTCAGGTCAAAGGGTATCCGGTCCCGAGGGGTGTTGCCGTCCACCTCCTGCCGACCCGCGGGTACGCTCGCCTGCGGTGATCTTCACGGTGTACCTGAAGGAGTGACGCGTGGGGCGCACGGGAACGACACGCAGACGTGCGCTCGGGGCGGCGGCCGCCGTGACGGGCGGCCTGCTGGCCGGCTGCTCCGGCTCGGACGGCGACGGCGCCACCCGGGACGGCGGCCCTCGCCCGCTGACGGCGGCGGAGCGCGCCCGGCGCGCGGAGGACGCGCTGCGGCGCAGG
>NZ_JABWDV010000288.1 GCF_013362995.1 Streptomyces sp. TRM64462
CCGAAGCCGCCGGCAGGCGGCTCCTGCGGGGCCCCGAAGCCGCCCTGCGGCGGCGGGCCGGGCGGCGGGCCCGGAGGCTGGTTCGGCGGCTGGTTGGGCGGCTGGTTGGGCGGCGGGGGTGGCTGTGTCATCGTCTGCGTACCTCGGGATCGGAAGTCCGGCGGGCTACTGGCTACTTACCGAAGGCGATCATGGTCTTGGTCTCCATCTCCGCCTTGTCGTTCTGCGCGCTGACCCGGCCGCTCGCGATGAAGAACCGGCCGTCGGCATAGGCGTACCGCGGCTGCCAGAAGTCGCGCTCGATGCGCGCCACCGACGCCGGGTGCTGGAGCAGCACCTTCGGCTTGCCGCCCGTCGCGGCGACCGTGGCGACGGCGCCGCCGCGGTCCCAGGAGCCCTCGATGTAGACGAGGACCTCGCCGTTCTCCATGCGGAGCGGCAGCATCGTCTTCTCGGCGCCCGCGTTGGCGCGCCACTTGGGCTTGCCCGTGTTCAGGTCGAACGCCACCAGGTCGTTGGTGCCTCGGGTGAGGCTGGTGGGCTCGGTCGACATGTAGAACGTGTCGCCGTCGCCGACCACGCCCGCGCAGCTCTGGAGGCGCGTGCTCGCGAAGACCATGCCGCCGCCGCACTTGGTCTGGAACTTGTCCTTGCCGCCGGAGAGCTGCGAGCGCAGCTTGCCCGCGTCCGTGAGGGCGAGGACGGTGCGCTGCTTCTTCTCACGGTGGATCGCGTTCACGACGAGCGGGCTGACCGAGTAGACCTTGTCGACCTCCCAGCCGCGGTCGAGCTGGTACTTCCACTTGGCCTTGCCGGTGGCCGGGTCGACCTCCCACACCTCGTTCTGCGGGTTGTCGACGTCGCCGGTGCGGCAGCCGGCCGCCGCGATGAGGCGGGTGCCCTCACCGGCGTACGCGAAGGGCATGCAGCCGTCGGCGGGCTTGCCGAAGATCTGCTTGCCGTCGGCCAGCGAGAAGCCCCAGGAGTTGCTGCCGCCGGCGACGGCCAGGGTGTTGCCGGCGAGCGCCAGGGTCGGGTCGTAGATCCCGGCGAAGCCGTTGACCTTCGGGATCTCCTTCTTCCAGCCCGCCTTGCCGGTCTTGGTGTCGATCTGCTGGAGGACGCGGCACTTGGCGCGGTCGCCGGTGCCGTCCTCAAGGCCGATGACCATGACGCCGGCGGCGTTCGGGGCGGGCGTGGCCTCACAGACGTCCGTGGTGAAGGGGATGCTCCACTTCTTCTTGCCGTCCGCCGTCGAGAAGCCCTCGATGCTGCGGTACATCGCCTTGACGATGGTGTCGCCGACGACCCACGGGCCGTGCACGTCGGCGCCGTTGCGGGGCAGGTCGACGTCGTTCTTGAGGAGCCACTCGACCTTGGCCTCGCCGGGCTGGCGGCCCGCGTTGAGGTCGTCGTCCTGGGCGCGGCCGCCGCCGGTGCCGTCGCCCTTGTCGACGTCGTCGGACGCCTCGCCGGAGCCGCTGGGCTCGGGGGCGGCGGAGGTGGACGCCTGGGCGACGGGCTGCTTGGGCTCGTCGTCGCCGCTGAGTGCCCACCAGGTGCCGCCGCCGATGACGAGGAGGCCCGCGGTCGCGGCGGCGATGACGATGCCCGTCCTGCCCTTGAAGGGGCCGCCGCCGGTGCCGCCGGCGGGCGGTACGGGGGCGCCGGGGTACTGG
>NZ_JABWDV010000289.1 GCF_013362995.1 Streptomyces sp. TRM64462
GCCTGCGCCCCGACGCCGTCCCCGTGGTGCGGGCCGCGCGCGGCTCCGACGCCGTCGTGGTCGCCGTCGACCTGCCGAGCGGCGTCGACGCCGACACCGGCGCCGTCGACGGCGAGGCGGTACGGGCCGACGCGACGATCACGTTCGGGGCGTACAAGCCGGGCCTGCTGATCGACCCGGCGCGCGAGCACGCGGGCGCGCTGCGGCTCGTCGACATCGGGCTGGCGGACTTCCTGCCGTCCGTGCCGGACGTGGAAGCCCTCCAGCACGCCGACGTGGCCCGGCTGCTGCCGGTGCCGCGCGCCGAGAGCGACAAGTACCGGCGGGGCGTCGTCGGCGTCGTCGCGGGCTCGGCGCGCTACCCGGGCGCCGCCGTCCTGGCCGTCGCGGGCGCGCTGCGGGGCGGCGCGGGGGCCGTACGGTACGTGGGGCCCGCCGGCGGCGCGGTGCTGGCGCGGCACCCGGAGACCCTGGTGCACGGCGGGCCGCCCGGGAAGGCGGGGCGCGTCCAGGCGTGGCTGATCGGCCCGGGCCTCGGCGACACGCCGGGCGTGGACGATGTCCTGGCGTCGGACGTGCCGGTGCTCGTCGACGCCGACGGGCTGCGCCTCCTCGACCCGGCCGCCGTACGGGACCGGGCCGCGCCGACGGTCCTCACACCGCACGCGGGCGAGGCGGCGGCGCTCCTCGGCACCTCCCGCGAGGACGTGGAGGCCCGGCGGCTGGAGGCGGCGCGGGAGCTGGCGGGGCGGTACGGGGCGACGGTGCTGCTCAAGGGGTCCACGACCCTGGTCGCCGACCCGGACCCGGCCGTTCCGGTACGCGTGAACCCGACCGGTACGCCATGGCTGGCCACCGCCGGGAGCGGTGACGTCCTGTCGGGCATCGGCGGCTCGCTGCTGGCGGCCGGGCTGGCGCCGCGCGACGCCGCGTCGGCCGCCGCGTACGTGCACGGGCTCGCCGCCCGGCGCGCGGCGCGGGGGGCACCGGTCACGGCCGAGGACGTGGCGGAGGCGCTGCCGGGGGCGTGGCGCGACGTCACGGGCTGAGAACGCGAGTCACAGAACGCGAGCACGACAGGGTGGGAGAAGCATGGTGGGGGAGGATCCGCGGCCGGACGCGCTCGTACGGCTCATGTCGCTCATGCCGCCGGAGCACGGCGTCGACGAAAAGGTCGACTGGGCGGCCGCCGAGGCCCGCTGGGGCGTCCGCTTCCCCGGCGACTACCGGGCCTTCATGGCCCGGTACGGCGGGGGCTCGATCAACGGCGAGGCCGGCGTGCTGCTGCCGCTGCCGCGGGAGGGCCTGCGGTGGCCGCCGGAGGACCTGGCCGAGGAGACGGCCAACGTCCGCCACGCCTGGGCGGCGGAGGGCGGCCGGGACGCGCTGGACGTCGACCCGGCGCACCTCCTGGCGTGGGGCGTCACGGCCGGCCCTGACATCCTGTGCTGGCTCACCGCCGACCCGGATCCGGACCGCTGGCCGGTCGTGGTCTGCGGGCGGCACACCGAGCCGACGTTCACCGTCCTGCCGTACGGGATGGCGGAGTTCCTGGCGCGGCTGCTCGGCGACGAGTTCGACGAACCGCCGGTCAGCCTCGTCTTCTGGGACGGCACACCGGCCCGGTTCGTGCACTGGCGCGAGGAACAGCGTCGCTACCTGGCGGGCCTCGACCCCCTGACCGGCGAACCGGACCCGTACGCCCACCCGTCCTGACGGCGGTGCCCCTTCCCGTAACTGGGGGCTCCGCCCCCAGACCCCCGTTCGCGCC
>NZ_JABWDV010000290.1 GCF_013362995.1 Streptomyces sp. TRM64462
GGTCCGGATACAGCAGGAACGTCGCCGTCAGGTCGAACTTCGCCGACCGCCACGGCAGCGCGAACGGCTCCACGTCAAGCCCCTCGGCCCGCGGCCCGCCCACCGGACTCTCCTGCACGTCGAACATCACCTGGAACAGCGGGTTCCGGGACGCGTCGCGCTCCGGCCGCAGCCGCTCCACGAGCCGCTCGAACGGCACGTCCTGGTGGTCGAACGCGCCGAGCACCGTCTCCCGCACCCGGCCCAGGAACTCCCCGAACGCCGGGTCGCCCGACAGGTCGCCGCGCAGCACCACCGTGTTCACGAACAGCCCGACCAGCCGCTCCAGCTCCACCTGGCCACGCCCCGCCACCGGCGTGCCCACCGCCACGTCCCGCTGCCCCGTCCAGCGGGACAGCACGATCTGCACCACCGCCAGCAGCACCATGAACCGCGTCGCGCCGTACCGCCGGGCCAACGCGTCGAGACCGGCGGCCAGCTCGGGCGCCAGGTCCACCTCGACCGCCGCACCGCGCCCCGACCACACGGCGGGCCGCGGCCGGTCCGTCGGCAGCTCCAGCGGCGGCAGCCCGTCGAGCGCGGCCTCCCAGTACCGCAGCCGCTCCTCCAGGACACCGTCCTCCTCGGCACCGCGCTGCCAGACCGCGAAGTCGCCGTACTGCACCGGAAGCGGCGGCAGTCCCGCGTGCCCGCCCGCGAGGCGGGCGCCGTAGCACGCGGACAGCTCACCGACGACGACGTCCTTCGACCAGCCGTCCGTCGCCGCGTGGTGGAAGACCACGACCGCCACATGGTCGTCCGCGTCCAGTTCCCACACCCCCGCCCGCAGCAGCGGCGGCGCCGCCAGGTCGAACCGGCGCGTCGCGAAGGCCGCCGCACGCTCCCGTACGAGGTCGAGGCGCTCCGCCTCGCCGCCGGCGGCCTCCGGGGCGGTGTGCCAGGCGAGCGGCACACCGACCCCGTCGATCACCCGCTGCGCCGGCCGCCCGTCGACCTCGACCAGCGCCGTCCGCAGCACCTCGTGCCGGGCGACCACGTCGTCCAGCGCGCCCTGCCAGGCCGCCCGGTCGAGCCCGCCCCGCATCCGCCACGCGAACCACAGCACGTACTCGTCACCGGCGTCCGACATCCGGTCCAGGAACCACATCCGCTCCTGCGCGAACGACATCGGCAGCGGCCCCGACCGGTCCACCGGCACCACACCCCCGCCCGCGGCCTGCCGCGCCGCCCCCACCAGCGGGCCGAACTCGCGGATGCGCGGGTGCTCGAAGAGCGTGCGCAGCTCGACGTCACGGCCCAGCCGCTCCGCGATCCGCGACACCGCCATCGTCGCGAGCAGCGAATGCCCGCCCAGGTCGAAGAACCCGTCGTCGATGCCGACCCGCTCCACGCCCAGCACCTCGGCCCAGATCTCCGCCACCACCCGCTCGGTCGCGTCACGCGGAGCCGTGTACGCCGCCCCGCTCACCGACCGGTCCGGGGACGGGTCGGGCAGCGCCGAACGGTCCAGCTTGCCGGACGCGTTCACCGGCAGCGCGTCGAGTACGACGACGTCCGACGGCACGGCGTAGTGCGGCAACCGGTCCGCGCACCAGGCCCGCAGCGCGGACGGCTCCAGCGCGCCGCCGGAACCCGCCACCACGTACCCCGTCAGGCCCAGCGCGCCGCTCGCGTCGGGCCGGGCCGCGGCGGCCGATGCCACCACGCCGGGGAACTCCCGCAGTACGGCCTCGACTTCGCCCAGTTCCACGCGGAACCCGCGGATCTTGACCTGGTCGTCGATGCGCCCGAGGAACTCCAGCTCCCCGTCGGGCCGAAGACGGACCAGGTCGCCCGTGCGGTACAGGCGGCCGCCGTCGCCGCCGTACGGGTCCGGTACGAACCGGTCCGCCGTCAGCGCGGGCCGGCCGAGGTAGCCGCGGGCCAGCTCGGGGCCGCCCAGGAGCAGTTCACCCGGCTCACCCGGGGCGGCGAGCCCGCCCCGGGCGTCCACCACGTACGCCCGCCGCGCCCCCAGCGGCCTGCCGATCGGAACCCGGCCGGACTCCCCGTCGGCGCCGGGCGGGCGCGGCACGTCGTACGCGGTGGCGGTGACGGTCGTCTCCGTCGGCCCGTACGCGTTGACCACCCGTACGTGCGGGGCGCGCGCCCGCCAGGCGGCGAGCGGCTCCGGCGGCACCGCCTCGCCGCCGAGGATCAGCAGCCGCAGCGACGCCAGGCCGGCGGCCGTGCGGTCGGTGAGCGAGAACGCCAGCTCGGACCAGTAGGTGGGCGGCAGATTGACGACGGTCAACCCGTGCTTCCGCACCTCGGCGGGCACACGAGCCGGATGCCACTGCTCGTCCGGGCGGAGCACCACGGTCGCGCCGCACGACAGGGCGGGCAGCAGCTGGTCGAGCGAGGCGTCGAACGAGAACGAGGAGAAGGCGAGCACCCGGTCGCGGGCCGTGACACCGAACGTGTCGCGCGCGGCGGCGACATGGGCCGCGAGGGCGCCGTGCTCGACGCCGACGGCCTTCGGGCGGCCCGTCGAACCCGAGGTGAAGATCACGTACGCGAGGTCCCGGGCGTGCGGGACACGGCGGGGCGCGCCGGGCGCCGCCCGGACGGTGTCGACGGACCGGACCGGCACCCCGAGCCCGGCGGCCAAGCCGGCGGTCGACGCGTCCGCCACGACGCACCGCACCCCCGCCTCGGCCACCATGAACCGCAGCCGCTCCTCGGGAAGCCGCGGATCGAGCGGCACGTACACGCCACCCGCACGCCACACCCCGGCCATGGCCACCACGGCGCCGGTCCCGCGCCGCACCAGCACCCCGACGGCGTCACCACGCCCCACTCCGTCCGCTCCGAGCCCGTCGGCCAGACCGCCGGCCAGCCCGTCCAGCTCCCCGTACGAGACGGCATCGCGCCCGCACACCAGCGCCACGTCCCCGGAGCCACCCCCGGCGCCGAACGGCAGGACGGCCGCCGGGCCCGTGCCCGTGCCCGTGGCCCCGCCACCCGGGACGACGAGGGGCGCCGACCCGTGGACCGGCGCGTCCGGCTCGGCCACCACCGCCCGCAGCAACGCGACGTACTCGGTGCAGAAGCGCCGCATCGTCGCCGCGTCGAACAGGGCCGTGGAGTACTGGAGGCGGGCGATGACGCTGCCGTCCGGGCGTGCGCCCAGGTCCATGAAGACGTCCAGCGGCGTGCCCTTCAGCGGTGTCGCCACCAGCTCGATGTCCAGGCCGTCGAGCACGGGCGGGCGCTGCGTGCCGAGAATCGTGAACGAGGCCTGCGCCAGCGGGTGGCGCGACAGGTCGCGGGCACCGCCCACGGCACCCACCACGCGGTCGAACGGCGCGTCGGCGTGCGAGAAGTCGCGCAGCGCCCCCTCGCGCACCCGGCCGAGCAGCGCGGCGAACGACAGGTCTGCCGACACGTCGGTGCGCAGCACGATGGTGTTGACGAACGGCCCCACCACGTCCGCCGCACGCGGGTCGCCCCGGTCGGCCAGCGTGGTGCACACGGCGATGTCCGACTGCCCGGACCAGCGGGCGAGCAGCGCCTGGTACACCGCGAGGAGCAGCATGTAGCGCGTCGCCCGGTGCGTGCGCGCCACCCGGTCGGCCTCGGCCACCAGCTCGGCCGGCAGCTCGAACCGTACGACGTCTCCCGCCGCGTCCCAGAACCGCGGCCGCGGCCGGTCCGTCGGCAGCTCCAGCGGCGTGACGCCCGCCAGCCGGCCGCGCCAGTAGTCGAGGAGCCGCTCCATGCGCGGTCCTGACAGCCGCTCGGCCTGCTCGCGGGCGAAGTCCGCGTACTGCGCCGGCGGCGCCGGCACGTCCTCGCCCCGGTAGCCGGCGGCCAGTTCGCGCAGCAGGACATCCCACGACCAGCCGTCCACGGCGATGTGGTGCACGACGAGGAGCAGCAGATGCTCGTCGGGACCCAGGCGCGTGAGCGTCACGCGCAGCGGCAGCTCACGCGCCAGGTCGATGGGCCGGTCCAGCTCACGCTCGAACACCTCGTCGGCGCTGCCGGCGGCGACGCGCCCGACGGTGAACCGAGCGGGCGGGTCGACCTGCGGAACGGGTTCCCCGCCGACCGCGACGAACCGGGTGCGCAGCACCTCGTGGCGGGCCACGACACCCGTCAGCGCCCGTTCGAGGGCCGGGACGTCCAGCGCGCCGCGGATACGGAGCGCCAGGGGGAGCAACGAGTCGGACGAACCACGGGTGAGCTGGTCCAGGAACCACAGCCTCCGCTGGGCGAACGATACGGTGCGAACAGCTGCGCCTACCTTCACTGCGGGCCTCCCAAGCGGTGTTTTCCTCCACCCTCGTGGGCGCGGGCCCCCGCCAGTAGGGAAGAAGACGCAGCGGCACGCGCAGCCCGTGAGCGCGACGGGCGGCCCGGCGGACCGGGAGGCACGACCGCGGCGCGCCCCGCCGGAAACCCGGCCGGACGCGCCGCCGTCACCCGCGTACGTACACCTACGCCCTCTCCGGCCCGCCCTCGTCGACCGCCACGAACCGCAGCTCGGACGTGTACGCGTCGCCCCGGTCGTCGACCAGCCACGCCTGCTCCGGGGTCGGGAGCATCTCAGTGATCACGGCCCGCCCCTCCGGCTCACGGCGGGCCATCCTGCGCACCGCCTTCGCGAGGATGTTGACGTACACGGGACTGTCGAAGTCCACGTAGAACGGCCGGGGTTCGGTCGGCAGCACCACGAACACGAAGCGCGGCAGCCCGTGCCGCTCCCGCCAGCGGCGGGCCCGTACGAACCGGCGGGCCTCGTCCTTCTCGTCCGCGAAGTCCATGCCGGGCGCGCCGAGCCGCCAGGTCTCACGGGCCACGACGAGACGGTCCACGGTCACGCGCGGCGCGTGCGGGGCCTCGGGCAGGATCTGGAACAGGTCCATGGCGAGGGTCGTCAGGACGTGCGCGAACACGTCCACCGCCGCGAACTCGGCGCCGTCCGGCAGGACGACCACCAGCGCGCCGTCCCGTTCGGTCAGCGTCACATCGGCGCTGGGCACCGTGCGCGGGCGCCCGGCGTCGGCGGTGAGGTCCACCAGGGCGACGTGGTAGTCCTCCGGGCGTACGAGGGCGTGCCGGGTACGGGCGGACAGCCGGGACCGGTGCTCCTTCGGCAGCAGCGGCATCAGCCGCGGCCCCGGGTGGTCGCGGTCCGTGAGGCGCGTCAACTCCTCCGGGTCCGGGTGCTGGTGGACGAACAGCGAGGCGCCCAGCGTGTTCGCGGCGAGGTGCAGCTCACCCAGCACGAGCTGGAAGTCCCCCCGCGCCACGGCCTCCGCCCCGGCCGCTGCCACCATCACATCCGGACTCAGGTACCGCGCCGCCGTCCACCCGGCCGGCGCCGCCCGGCCACCGGCCCCGGCCCGCGGGTCCGGCGTTCCGAAGCGCGCCGCGACCGCGCCCGCGATGTCCTCCAGGGACCTCTGGACCCGCCGGGAGCCCTCCGGCGCCGCCAGGACCGCGGACCACCGGGTGCGGAACTCCTCCTGGAGCGCCGCAGCCCGGGCGCGGGCCGACCCGTGGAGGATCGGCATGCACGCGAACCAGAAGGTCGCCAGATCCACCGGCCCCTCCGCGGCGAGCCGCCCGTACACCGCGCGGGCCTCCGCCATCACGGCGTCGGCGAGCCGCGCGGTGAGCCAGGCCGCGCTGGTCAGCAGCGGCTCCAGCGGCGCCAGCGCGTCCCGTACGGCCCGCCCCGCGCGGGCGGTGGCCGCGCGCCGGCAGTCGGCGTACACGACGGCACGGCACGGTGCCGTGCCCTCCGCCTTCTCCCGTACCGCCGCCGTGTCGGTGAGCGCAACGAACTCCCGCTCCAGGCCGGTCATCGCCGCCACGACCCGGTCGGCGTCACCCCCCGCCTCCCGCACCCGGTCGCGGCCGCGCTCCAGCCGGTCCAGGACGTCCAGCCAGCGCGCCCGCGCCTCCGCGTCCCCGACCCGTCCGAGCCACGCCCGCAGCGCACGCTCCGGACGCGCACCGGCCGGCACCTCA
>NZ_JABWDV010000291.1 GCF_013362995.1 Streptomyces sp. TRM64462
GCTCTTCGAGCAGGGGGTACCCCCACAGGCGCGAACGGGGGTCTGGGGGCGGAGCCCCCAGTTACGGGAAGGGGCGGGGTGGGGAAAAATCAAGCGCGGGGCGCGCAGCCCAGGACGTGGGCCTTGACGAGGGTGCCGATGGCCGGGTCGCGGCGGCGGAACGCCTCCACCAGCTCCTGGTGCTCCTGCGCGTACTCCTTCTGCACCGTCCCGAGCCAGCGGATCGACAGCGCCGTGAACACCTCGATGCCGAGGCCCTCCCAGGTGTGCAGGAGCACGGCGTTGCCGGCCGCCCTCACCAGCTCACGGTGGAACGCCACCGTGTGCCGGACCTGCGCCGTCCCGTCGCCGTGCGCGTCCGCCTCGTACAGCGCCGCGACGTGCGGTTCGAGCGCCGAGCAGTCGTCCGCCAGCCGTTCCGCCGCCAGCTCGGCGGCGATCTGCTCCAGGCCGGCCCGCACCGGGTAGCTCTCCTCCAGGTCAGCCGCCGTCAGGTTCCGCACCCGTACGCCCTTGTTCGGGGCCGACTCGATCAGCCGCAGCGACTCCAGCTCCCGCAGGGCCTCCCGTACCGGTGTCTGGCTGACCTGCAGCTCCGTCGCGATACGGCGCTCCACGATCCGCTCGCCCGGCTTCCAGCGGCCGCTGACGATCCCCTCCACGATGTGCTCGCGGATCTGCTCGCGCAGCGAGTGCACGACGGGGGGCGGGGTGGTCATGGAGGGGGCTCCTTCACTGATGCCGGTGGCGCCATTATTCCGCTCCGGTGCGGAGGGCGACACGACGGCGCCCCCGCACCGGCAACTGCCGGGCGGGGGCGCCGTGTTGAGCGTACGGTCAGCCCGTCGGGCTCACAGGCCGAGGTCGACCTCGAACTCGCCGGCCTCCAGGATCGCCTTGACCGCCGTCAGGTAGCGGGCCGCGTCGGCACCGTCCACCAGGCGGTGGTCGTAGGACAGCGTCAGGTACGTCATGTCGCGGACGCCGATGGCGGTGCCGCCGTCGGGGGTCTCGATGACGGCCGGGCGCTTCACCGTGGCGCCGATGCCCAGGATGGCGACCTGGTTCGGCGGAACGATGATCGTGTCGAACAGCGCACCGCGCGAGCCGGTGTTGCTGATCGTGAAGGTCGCGCCCGCGAGCTCGTCCGGGGTGATCTTGTTGCCGCGGACCTTGCCCGCCAGCTCGGCGGTGGCCTTGGCGATACCCGCGATGTTCAGGTCGCCCGCGCCCTTGATGACCGGCGTCATCAGACCCTTCTCGGAGTCCACGGCGATGCCGATGTTCTCCGAGTCGAAGTACGTGATGGTGCCCTCGTCCTCGTTGATCCGGGCGTTGATGACCGGGTGGGCCTTCAGCGCCTGGGCGGCGGCCTTGACGAAGAACGGCATCGGGGAGAGCTTGACGCCCTCGCGGGCCGCGAACGCGTCCTTGGCGCGGCCGCGGAGCTGCATCAGCTTGGTGATGTCGACCTCGACGACCGAGGACAGCTGGGCCTGGCCGTGCAGCGCCTTCATCATGTTGTCGCCGATGACCTTGCGCATGCGGGTCATCTTGACCGTCTGGCCGCGCAGCGGGGAGACCTCCAGGGCCGGGGCCTTGGCGGCGGGCGCGGCAGCGGCGGCGGCCGGGGCCGGGGCAGCGGCGGCGGCCTTCGCGGCCTCGGCGGCGGCGATGACGTCCTGCTTGCGGATACGGCCACCGACGCCCGTGCCCTTGACGTCCGCGAGGTCGACACCGTGCTCGGCGGCGAGCTTGCGGACCAGCGGGGTCACGTAC
>NZ_JABWDV010000029.1 GCF_013362995.1 Streptomyces sp. TRM64462
CGATGGGGGTCCCCCCTGCTCGAGCGAAGCCGAGAGCTTGGGGGAGGGTGGGCACAGCGGAACCGGCCGCCCGCACCCCGACACGGCCACCACCGGGGCGGCGCCGTAACGCGGGGGGCGGGGGGGTCCGGCCCCGGGCGGGGGACCCGGGGCCGGGGTTCAGGGGCGCGGGGCTCAGCCCCGCAGGACGGCGACGCCGACCGTGCCGTCCCGGTCGATCCCGGTGGCCAGCGCCACCTCACCCGGCGCCGGCCCCCGCTCCCCGGCCGCCGCCAGCACCGCCGCGAGCTGGAACCCGCCCGCGGCGGCCGACGCGTCACCCACCAGCGGCCGGCACCGCAGCCACCGCGGCCCGGCGCTGCCGGGCAGGGCGACCCGTACCGCGTCCTCCTCGCCCGGCGTGCCGAGCGGCGCCACGAGCCGCACGTCCCGGGGGTCGACGCCGGCGTCCGCCAGTGCGGCGGCCACGCACGCGGTGAGCGCGGGCCCGGCGTCCGCCGGGTCCTGGTACGCGCGGAACCGGGTCCCGAGCAGCGTCGCCAGCGGCGTACGCCCGGCGGCCCGGGCCTCGGCCGCGGTCTCCAGCAGCCACGCCGCGCCGCCCTCACCGAGCGGCGGCCGCACGGCACCGTCAAGGGCACCGCCCCCGGCACCGCCGCCCGCACCGCCCCCGGCACCGTCAAGGGCACCGCCCCGCGCACCGCCGCCCGCATCGCCCCCGGCACCACCGCCCGCCCCGGCCGCGTGCCACTCCAGCCACGCCCGCTGCGTCGAGTACTCCTCGGCGGCGCCGCACAGCACCTGGGCGCAGTGCCCGCCGCGCAGCAGCCGGGCCGCGTAGCCCAGCGCGAGGAGCCCGGTCAGCCAGCCGCCCGCGATGGTCGTGTTGGGGCCCTTGATGCCGTGCCAGATGGCGCTCTGCCCGGCGGCCCGGTTCATCACGGTGTTCGGGAACCGCGCCGGGTCGACCAGGTACGGGCGGTCGCCGGTGAGCGAGTCGCGGGTGAAGTCCATGATGCTCTGGACGCTGCCGGAGCCGGTGCCCAGGACGAGCCCGACCCGCTCGGGCCGGTCCAGCAGCCCGGGCCCGGCCGCCTCCAGCAGCTGCGCCACGGTGGTGACGGCGAGCGCCGTGACCCGGTCCATGGTGCGGGTGCCCTTCTTGCCCAGCGCGCCGGCCGCGCTGAACTCCGGGACGAGCGCGGCCTGTTCGTACGGCCCGCCCTGGGCGTCGTCGCCGAGCGCGGCGACCGGGGCGACCGCGCCGGTACCGGCCTCCAGTCCGGCCCGGAAGGCGTCCGCGCCGACCCCGAACGGGGACACCGCGGACCAGGCGGTCAGCACGAGCGCCCCGGTGGCGCCGGCCGCCGCGGGGCCGTCCGTGCCGAGGGTGGCCGGGGCGGTCATGCCGTGCCCCGGCCCGTCACCGCGCCGGCCTTGCCGTTGAGGGCGTTCAGCAGGCGGTCGTCGAAGTCGACGAGGCTCCAGTCGCGGCGGTTCTCGATGACGGCCCAGCCGTGCGTGATACGGCCCGTGGAGGTCGGCACGAGGACACCGTCGCGCAGCACGTACGTGTCCTGGCGGGAGGTGTAGGTGAAGCGCTTGAAGACGTTCTCGACGGTGTAGACCGTGTAGAGGGTCTCCTCCATCTTCGCCTCGTCGAGAATCGTGATCTTCGAGTGCGGGACGACCGGGATCCAGTCCTGCTCGTCCAGGAGCGTCTTGATGGAGACGCCGCGGTCGGCGAGGAACAGGTCGACGACCTCCTCCATCTGCCGCAGGTAGCCGGACATCTGCACGCGCTCGGTGAAGTGGCAGTAGAAGTACGGCATGCGCCAGGCCCAGCCGAAGGCGTTGCGGCCCTGCGTGAGCAGCTCCAGCGGGTCGGTGCCCTCCGGTACGGGGACGGGCTCGGGCCGCGCGTCGGTGCCGAGGCGCTCGGTGACGTACGGGGTGAGCGCGGCCGGCGGCTCGTCGGCGGGGTGGCCGTGCGGGTCCAGGCGGAACTGGACGGCGACCTTGGAGACGACCGCCTTGACGGTCTCGCCGCCCCGCTCGACGGTGAACTCGACGGTGAGGCGCTTCCCGTCGCCCTTCTCCTTCCCGGGCGCCGGGCGGACCACGGCCTCGGCGACGTCGTCGATGTGGAAGGCGGTGAGGATCTTGGTGTCGAGGTCGGTGATGTCGGTGGTGAGGCCGTACCGCTCGTAGAGCCCGCCCGCCGGGTGGCCGTGCTTCCTCAGGTGGTCGTAGACGGCCTCCTCGACCATGTAGTTGACGTGCTTGAAGCCGATCCAGGTGCAGATGTTGGACCCCTCGTAGCGGGGCCGGATCTCCAGCCGGGTCGCGCCGTCGGCGGCGACGGTCGTGCTGTTCGTCATGGCATCTCCAGGTCAGGGGAGGTCGGTCGAAGCAATTCGAAGGGCGAGTCGAGGGGTTCAGGAACGGGGCGAAGGAGCCGTCACGTCGCACAGGAACCCGGACACCAGCCGGGCCACCCGCTCGGGGTCCTCCACCATCGGGAAGTGGCGGCAGCCGGCGAGCAGTTCGAACCGGGCGCCCGGCGTTCCGGCGGCGAGGGCGCGGCCGTCCTCGGGCCTGGCCGCGCTGTCCTTCTCGCCGGACAGCACGAGCAGCGGGGAGCGGACGGCGGTGAGGTCGAGGAACGGTGAGCGCAGATACGTCTCGAAGAACCGCATCCAGCCGTACGGGCCGATCCGGTCGCGCAGCCGCAGCGCCATCCAGTCGCGGTGGGCCTTGGCGTACTTGCCGGTCTCGCCGACCTCCAGCGCCTCCTCGAAGACGCGGTGGAAGTCGTTGAGGTAGTAGGAGATCACCGACCAGTCGAAGTCGCGCGGGCTGGACCGGTGGAAGGGGCTGATGAGCACGGTCGGGCGGGGCGCCACGCGCTGCGCCGCGTACGCCTCGGTGAGCAGGTTCGCGGCGTACGAGTGGGCGACGACGGCGTCGTACTCGTCTCCGACGAGGTCGACGAGGAACCGCACCGGGTCCGGCAGGGAGCCCCAGCCCTCGCTGTCGGCCATGGCCCGCCAGGGCAGGTCGACGTCCCACAGTTCCAGGGACGCGTCGACGCGGTCGACGAGGCGGTCCCAGACGGTGGCCTTGCCGCCGAGGCCGTGCAGCAGCAGGACCCTGCGGCCGCCGCCGGTGCCCTCGCGGCGGAGCCGTGGCGTTCCGGTCAGGCCGGCGGTGCCGCCGGGTGCGGGGGCGGCGGTGCTCACGCTCATGCCGCGGCTCCGCCGCTCCGGTGGTGGCGGGAGCCGCCCTGCCCGCTCTGGCCGCTCTGCCCGCTCTGGCTGCCCTGGCCGCCCTGCCCGCTCTCGTAACGGGCGAGGATCAGGACCGCGTTGTTGCCCGCGAAGGCGAGTGCGTTGTTCTGCACGATCCGCACGTCGGCGGGGCGTGCCTCGTTGGGCACCGGGTCCAGGCCGCAGTCGGGATCGGTCCGTCGGTGGTTGATGGTCGGCGGGATGAACCCCTCGGTGACGGCGAGTGCGCAGGCGGCCGTGGCGAGGGCGCTGGCGGCGCCCATGGTGTGGCCGAGCATCGACTTGATGGACACGGTGGGGGGCGGCTCGGGGAACACCTGGCGGATGGCCCCGGCCTCGGTGACGTCGTTGGCCTTGGTGCCGGTGCCGTGCGCCGAGATGAAGTCGATGTCCTCGGGCTTGACGCCGGCGTTGCGGTGCGCGAGGGCCATGCACGCGGCGAGGCTCTCCTGGTCGGGGGCGACCGGGTGGTGGGCGTCGCAGTTCAGCCCGTACCCGAGGACCTCGGCGTAGATGCGGGCGCCGCGGGCGAGCGCCGAGTCGAGGCTCTCCATGAAGAGGACGCCCGCGCCCTCGCCGGTGAGGATGCCCTGGCGGTCGGCGTCGAACGGCTGGCACACCTCGGGTGCGATGGTGCCGAGCCGGTAGAAGCCGGTGAAGGTCTTGCGGCAGACGGCGTCGGCGCCGCCGGCCAGGGCCACTTCGGTCTCGCCCGCCCGGATGGCGTCGAAGCCGGAGCCGATGGCGTAGTTGCCCGCCGCGCAGGCGGTGGGGATGGTCACGGCCTCCACGTCGCTGAGGGCCAGCTCGCGGACGACGCTGCTGGACAGCAGTCCCGCCGACGAGCGCCGCGCGACGACGGGGTCGAGCTTCTCGGGCCCGTCCGCCAACTGCTGTTCCATCAGCTCGTCGAGGTCGTGCGACTCGCCGTCCGTCGTGCCGATGGTCACGAGGGCGCGGCGGCGGCGCAGCGCGTCGAGGTCCATGCCCGCGTCGGCGACGGCCATCCGGGCCGCCGCGACGGAGAACTGGCTGGCCCGGCCGAGCTCGTCGGGGTCGATGCGCTCGATCCACTCGGCCGGGTCGAAGTCGGCTATCTCACAGCCGTTGGCGTAGGCGTAGCCGGACGTGTCGAAGGACGTGATCGGCTTGACGCCGCTTCGGCCCGTCCGGAGCCCGGTGAGGAATTCCGCCGGTCCGGTTCCGATGCTGGTGACGACGCCCAGCCCCGTGATGACGACCCGGCGCGGGGCCCGGTGCTCGCTGTTCACCACTGTCTCCCGTCTGTCCTGTCTTCACAGCCGGCCGGGGCCGCTTACTTGGCCGCCAGGCCCTCTTCGACGACGGCGACGACGCCGTCCAGGTTGACCATGCGGGTCAGCTCGGCCTGGTCGATCTCGATGCCGAACTCGCGCTCCAGGGAGGAGAGGATCTCGATGGCGCCGAGGGAGTCGGCGTTGTGGTCCTCCTTGAAGAGGCTGGTGTCGGTGACGTCGTCGACCTCGATCTCGAGGATCTCGCAGACGATCTCCTTGATCTGTGCGCGCTGCTCGGCGGTGACGACGGCGGTGCTGGGCATGACGCCTCCCATGGGATCGGTTGATGTGATCGGTACGTGCGTAGGTGTCTCCGGCGGATGCCAGAAGTCTGTTGCGGGCCACTGACCTGGAGCTGACGTCCGACTGACGCCCTGCCGGGCGCCCTCCGGACACTCCCTAGCCGGCGAAGGAGTCGAGGGTGCGGCGGCCTCGCGGTCCGGCGGACACGCGCCGGTCGAGGAGCGGGTCGCCGGACAGCACGGCCCGGTGGATCCGCTGGAGCCGGCCCGACGGTTCGATGCCGAGGCTCTCGGTGAGCCGGGCCCGCAGGGCCGTGTACGCGGACAGCGCCTCGCTGGGGCGGCCCGCCCGGTACAGGGCGACCATGCGCAGGGCGTGCAGGCCCTCGTGGAGGCCGTGCCGGCCGGTGAGGACGGCGAGTTCGGGCAGCAGCTCGGTGTGCAGGCCCATGCCGAGTTCGAGGTCGATCCGCCGCTCCAGGATGCCGAGCCGGCTCTCCTCCAGGCGTACGCGTTCCAGTTCGAGGAGCGTCCCGGTCCGTACGTCGGCGAGTGCGGGCCCCTGCCAGAGGTCGAGCGCCCGCCGGAACGCGGCGACGGCGCCCTCGTCGTCGCCCGCGTCGAACGCGGCCTGCCCCTGGGCGGCGATCCGGTCGTACTCCTGGGCGTCGACCGTGCCGGGCAGCATCCGGAGCTGGTAGCCGCCGTGCTGGTACAGCAGGATCTCCTTGGCGACCATCCCGCTGCGGTCGCCGAGCGACGCGCTGATCAGTCTGCGCAGATGGAGTATGTACGTCTGCAGGGTCGTCGACGCGCTGCGGGGCGGGCCGTCCTCCCAGATCTCCTCCATCAGCATGGGCACCGGCACGGCGCGGTTGGCGTGCAGGGCCAGCAGGGCGAGCAGCTGCCGCTGTTTCGCGGCGCGGGGCAGGATCGGGCTGCCCGCGGACTCGGCGTCGAGCGGCCCCAGCAGGCTGATCTCCATGGCGACTCCAGCTCGTTCAGGTCGGTGTGGCTCCTACGACCGTGGCATCCGCCCCGCGTACGGCCCAGTGCCGGCGTACTCGATCAGGGGTGAGCCGCTCACACGAACGATCATGAAAACTTCAGACCACCGGGACACAGCCGTGCCCGGCAGGCGGCAGGCAGCGGGCAGCGGGCAGCGACCGGCCCGTCACCCCGGCGCGCACCGGGCAACGGCCCGTCACCCCGGCGCGCACCGGGCAACGGCCCGTCACCCCGGCGCTCAGCGGGCAACGGCCCGTGACCCTCCGCCCGGAGGGGCACAGGTCCGTCAGGCGCTGCGCCGGCGGGACGTGGTCTTCTTGGCGGCCGTCTTCTTCTCGCCGGCCGCGGCCTTCTTCGCGGTGGTCTTCTTCGCCGCCGCCTTCTTGGCCTTCCCCGCCGTCTTACGGGCGGGTTCCTCGGCGGTCGCCTTCGCCGCCGTCCGGGCGGTGGACTTCTTCGCGCCGCCCGCCTTCGGTGCCGCCGCCGCGCGCGGCGGGGTCTTGCGGGCGCGGGCCGGGAGCTCCGTGACCGACGCGGCGCCGGCTCCGGCTTCCGCCGCCTCCTCGCCGCGCGCCTCGCGGGCCGCGCGGACGCTGCTCTCCAGCGCCGCCATCAGGTCGATGACCTGGGCGCCCTTCTCCGGCCTGGGCTCCGGCGGCGCCTCCAGGGCGCCCTCCGCCTTGGCGGCGATCATCTCCTCGACGGCCGCCCGGTAGTCGTCGTGCAGCTCGCCGATGTCCACGTCCCCCAGCGTGTCCATCAGCGCGTCCGCGAGGTCCAGCTCGGCGTCCCGCACGGTCACCGGCGTCTCCGGGGCGACACCCTCCGGGCTGCGGATCTCGTCGGGCCACAGCAGCCCGTGCATGGCGATCACATCGTCCACGACCCGCAGCATCCCGAGCCGCTCGCGCCCCCGCAGCGCGAACTTGCAGACCGCGACCTTCTCGCTGCGCTTGAGCGCCTCGCGCAGCAGCGTGTACGGCTTGGCTGCGGGCACACCGCTCGGGGACAGGTAGTACGCCGCGTCGATCTGGAGCGGGTCGATCTCGGAGGCGGGGACGAAGGCCACGATGTCGATGGTCTTGGCGGTGGGCAGCGGCAGCGCGGCCAGATCCTCGTCGGTGATGGGGATCATGGTCCCGTCGGCTTCCTCGTACGCCTTGCCGATCTCCGCCTGCGACACCTCCTGCCCGTCGAGCTCGCAGACCTTGCGGTAGCGGATACGGCCGCCGTCCTCGGTGTGGATCTGCCGGAAGGAGATCGACCGGTTCTCGGTCGCGTTCACCAGCTTGATGGGGATGCTGACCAGCCCGAAGGAGATAGCGCCGTTCCAGATGGATCGCACGGTTCAGCCCTTTCGTACCGAATCAACCGAATCGTGGGACTCTCATCGTATGACGCCGATCACAGAGGTGGAGGGGCGGCGCCTCGCGCTCAGCAACCTGGACAAGGTCATCCATCCGGCGACCGGAACCACCAAGGGCGAGATCCTGCACTACTACGCGGTCGTCGCCGACGCGCTGCTGCCGCATCTGCGCGGGCGGCCGCTGTCCTTCCTGCGCTACCCGGACGGCCCCGACGGGCAGCTGTTCTTCACCAAGAACCCGCCGCCCGGCACCCCCGACTGGGTGACCACGGCGCCCGTCCCCCGGACGGACGACCCGGGGGCGCGGCAGGTGGTCGTGGACGACCTGGCGTCGCTGATGTGGGCGGCGAACCTGGTGGTCGAGTTCCACACCCCGCAGTGGCTGGCCGAGGCCCCGGCCGTCGCCGACCGCATGGTGTTCGACCTGGACCCGGGCGCCCCGGCGACGGTCGTCGACTGCTGCCGGGTCGCGCTGTGGCTGCGCGACCGGCTCGCGGACGACGGGCTCACCGCGTACGCGAAGACCTCCGGAGCGAAGGGACTGCACCTGTACGTGCCGGTCGAGCCGACCCCGTCCGACGAGGTCTCCGCGTACGCGAAGCGGCTCGCCGTCGAGGCGGAGGCGGAGCTGCCGAAGCTGGCCGTGCACCGGATGGCGAAGGCGCTGCGGCCGGGCAAGGTCTTCGTCGACCACAGCCAGAACGCCGCCGCGAAGACCACCGCGGCCCCCTACACCCTGCGGGCCCGCAGCGAGCCCGCCGTGTCGGCGCCGGTGACGTGGGAGGAGGTCGAGGAGTGCGGCAGCCCGGCGCAGCTGGTGTTCCTGCTGGACGACATCGCCCCGCGCGTCGAGCGGTACGGGGAGCTCCTGCGGCCCCTGGTGGACCACGAGGGCGCGGGCCCGGTGCCGGAGGCTCCGTGAGCGTCACTCCTGATACGCGTCGGACTCCTCCGGCGTGAGGTCCTGGCGCAGCCGCAGCCACGACGGCTGGCGCAGCAGCCCGGCCCGGGTCCGTACGGCGTACCGAACCTCGCCCACCAGGCGCGGCTCGACCCAGTGGGCCCCGGCCACGCGCGGCACCTCGTCGAAGGGGCACACGTCCGTCTCCGACGCGTGCAGCAGCCGGGCCAGTTCGGTGCGCTCGGCCTCGCTCCAGCCGGTGCCGACGCTCCCGACGTACCGTAGGGCGCCCGCGTGGAACTGGCCCACGAGGACCGAGCCCGGCAGCCCGGTCAGGCGCCCGCCGCCGGGCAGCCAGCCGCCGACGACGACGTCGGCGGTGCGCATGTTCCGGATCTTGATCCAGTTGCGGGAGCGCACCCCGGGTTCGTAGCGGGAGTTCAGCCGCTTGCAGATGAGCCCTTCGAGCCCGTGCTCGCGGGTGGCGGCCAGCGCGGCCTCACCGTGGCCGACAAGGGCACGGGGCGTGGACCAGGCAGCGCCCGTGAGCGCCAGCCGCTCCAGTTCCTCCCGCCGCTCGGCCCAGGGCCGCCCGGTCAGCAGCCGCCCGCGCAGGTGGACGACGTCGAACAGCACGGCGTGCACCGGGTCGCGGGCGGCCAGCCGGCGGGCCCGCCCGGGCGAACCCGCGAGGCCCATGCGGGGCTGGAGCCGCGCGAAGTCGCTGTGCCCCCGCTCGTCGAGCATCACGATCTCCCCGTCCAGCACCGCCGCGAGCCCACCCGGCAGCGCACCCGCCAGCGGCTGGAGCTCCGGATAGGCGCCGGTGATGTCGTCACCCGACCGGGCCCGCAGCACCAGCGTGCCGTCACCGGGCAGATAGAACATGGCCCGCTGGCCGTCCTGCTTCGTCTCGTACGCCCAGTGGGGGTCCTGGGCGGGGGGCGGCAGGTGGCCCGGCGTGGCCAGCATCGGCGCGATCCGCGGCAACGTCGTCACGGGCCCACTGTGACCCCAGGCCCGCCGCCCCGCCACGCCCCTGCCCCGTCCGGCGCGGCAGGCGTACGGGTCAGCCGACGGTTGCGCGGGCGATGAGTGTGCCGATGTGTCCAGAGGTGGGGGCGTCGAGAACGGTCACATCGACGTTCGTGAATCCGGCATCAGCCAGGAACCGTGCCCACGTCTCGGGCTCGTAGCTGTAGCGGTACGTATACATGGCCGGCCCGGCGAACCCTCCCTTGTACATGCCTTGTGGTCCGTAGGCGCCGGGGATGGCGGGCGGCTGGGAGAAAACGAACCGCCCGCCAGGGTTGAGGCGCTGGGAGACCAGGGGGAACAGGCGCTCGGGGGCGGTGAACCAGGCCCCGCCGAACATGGAGAACACGGCGTCGTAGGTGCGGGTGTCCCCAGCCAGGTACTCCAGGACTTCGGCACACACGAACTCGACTCCGAGGTGCCCGTAGCGCTCGGTTGTCCGGGCGACGGCTCGGGGTGAGAGGTCTACGCCGGTCGCCTTGATTCCCTGAGCGGCCAGATATGCGAGGGCACGGCCGGTGCCGCAGCCGATCTCCAGGACAGTGGCGGGGTCACCGAGCAGGGCGGGGCCGGGATCGGCGGGGTGCTCCTTGTACTGGGTCCACCGGAACACCGGGTCTCCGTTGGAGGGGTCCTTCCAGGCATTCTCGGCGAAGGTGTCCCACAGGGCGCGCTCGTGCTCGTAGTTGTGCGGGGCGGCGGTCATGGCGGTGTCCTTACGGGGCATCGGGCAGGCCCCACCGCCCGGCGTCAGCGGCGGCGAGGCCTACACGTTAGGGCTGATCGGTCGCGGTGGCGGGCGGCTTCGGCCGCCGGTCATCCGTCAGTGGCTGTCGGGCACCTTCGAGTCGCACGGGGAGCACTCGGCGCCGTCCCGGCCCCACAGCTCCTCGTCGGGCTGGAAGCCGATGGAGCGCAGGAACTCCGCAGTGTTGAGAACCGTGCCGTCGTTGCGGCGCTGGATGAACGGGGCGTGGTGCTTGTAGGCGCCGCCGTTGTAGAGGTCGCACAGTGCGAAGTACACGGGGCTGTCGAGGATGATCTGGTGGACCCCGATGTCGACGACCTTGCCGACGCCGAGGTGAACCTGGGGGTGCTCCATCGACGCGATCATGTACATCACGGCGTTGCCGAGGATGCGCTCGGCCAGGTCCCGGACCATGACCTCGTCGCGCAGCAGAAGAGCGACCTCGCGGTCCCAGACGGTCATGCCGCTGTCGAGAACGTTGATGGTCAGGTGCTTGATGTACGGCTGGACGGCGTTGAGAAGTTCCTTCGGATCCCGCGTACGCGTGTCGGCGGGGTTGTCGACGGTGACGGTCATGTGGTCGTGCTCCTCTCGATCAGATTCGAGTGGTGCCGCGGGTGTGGTGCCGGCCGACCCGGGGAAGCCGACCGGCACCGTCTCCGCCCGGCTCGACCTGTCCAGGGATGTTCCGAGCGGAGTCCGTGTCATCGGCGGGGGTTCTGGCGCTGTGCGTCGGGGTCATCGTCGCCTCAGCCGGTCGCGTGGATGGGGCGCCGGCCGTGCCCTACGAGGGAAGGACACGGCCGCGCAGCCGTCACCGCACCCTTGGTGGGTAGCGGTGCGCGCACACTGATCTATGCGCTACGACACACCCCTACAGTGGACCGGTGGACCGGTCCAGTCAAGGGGGCGTCAGCTATCCATGCCCATGGGGTAGTTGTCGATCAGCTCCCACAAACCGGACGGCGTCACGCCCTCCTCGCAGACCAGCGGCCTGCCGTCCTGGTCGTACGCGGTATGCAGCACGACGGCCACAGCAGTCGGGCGTTTCACCCCAAGGTGTTCAGCCTCCGTCCTGGTTGCCAGGCGGACCGTCGTGACGTCCGTGCCGCGGGCCGGGCTGCGGCCGGTCTGCCGCCGCACATAGTGCGTGGTGCCTTCCGCGATGGGCCCCGAGGCCGACAGTCGCGGGCACTGCTCGGCGATGTCCGGAGGGAACCAGGCGACCACGAAGGACATGGGGGCGCCGTCCTCCGCCTGGACCAGCCGGGCCCGGTGCAGCGCCACCGAACCGGGAGGCAGCGCGAGCGCGTCGGCGACATGGGACGGCGGGACCAGCATCTCCGGTGTTCCCAGTCGACGGAAGGGCCGCCCGCCAGACGCGCGGCTCGTTCCCGCGCGCCGGCCACCGGCCGGACGGGCAACGGGGATTTCCACGACAGTGAACCCGCGACCCTGGTGCGGAGTCACCAGACCGTCCGCGCGCAGAATGTCCATGGCCTTGATCGCCGTAGCGCGGGAGACCCCCCACTGCTCACAGAGGTCGCGACTGGACGGCAGAATCCCGCCCGGCGCGACCTCACCATCAGCGATCCGGCGCCGCAAATCTTCGGCGATGAGTTCATATTTGAGTGGCGGCATGAGGGCGTCCCATCGCGAGATGACCGGTTAACCGGTCAGGTTAGGGTCTAGCGTCTCACAAGGGCCAGCCGCCACACTTCCGGCCATGACCTCGACCCACGAGATCCCGCCGGCCATCGCACCTGAAATCCTCGCCTTCTACGGCGAGACGATCGACGAGTCCGAACGGCTCACCTCCACCGCTGACGGCATGCTCGAAATGGTGCGCACGCAGGAACTGCTGCGCCGTCACCTCCCCGAGCCCCCTGCCCGCGTGCTGGACGTCGGAGGCGGCCCCGGCGCACATGCCCAGTGGCTCGTCGAAGACGGCTACACCGTCCACCTGGTCGACCCCGTCCCCCGCCACATCGAGCAAGCCCGCGAGACCGGTGCCACCGTCGAACTCGGCGACGCCCGCGCCCTGACGGCGGACGACGGCACCTATGACGCGGTACTCGTCCTGGGACCGCTGTACCACCTGCTCCAGCGGAAGGAGCGGCTACAGGCACTGGCGGAGGCGCGCCGCGTCGTGCGCCCCGGCGGCCTGGTCGCCGCTGCCGCGATCGGCCGCTACGCCTCACTGTTCGAGCACACCGCCACCACGTGGCTGGGCACCAAGCAACGTGTCCGCGACGCCGTTGTGGACATTCTCTCCACCGGCATCCACGTGCCCGGCCGGAAGGGCTTCACCGCGGCGTACTTCCACACCGCCGACCAGCTCGCCGAGGAGATGACGACGGCCGGGCTCAACGGGGTCAGCGTGTACGGGATCGAAGGCCCGGCGTGGGGCGCGCTGAAGGCCGCCGAACAGCACACGGGCGCCCGGCTCGACTCCGACAGCCCGCTGTTCGCCTCCGCCCTCGAAGCGGCACGTCTTGCCGAGCCGTACCCCGAACTCCTCTCCACCGCCTCGCACATGCTCGCCGTCGCCCGCGCCTGACCGAGGGGGGCATGGCGCTGCTGGGATCAGGAGGCCTGGTCGCCTTTGGCCTTCGCTGCGCCGAAGATGGCGGTGACGATGGCGCGGGTGAGGGCGCAGAGGACGAGGAAGAGGATGCCGGAGCCTATGAGCGAGCCGCCGGCCCAGGCAGCGCCGAGGTTCACGGTGTCGTCGCTGGTGGTGTAGGTGGTGCCGCCGTCGTCGCTGCTGTTCGCAGCGACGATGATGCCCAGGACGATCATGACAGCAGCGCCGATGGCGACGGAGCGGAGGAGCTCGTTGGAACGCTGTTCGGGGGTGGGGTTCATGGGCCTTCTACCAATCGTCGTCGGAGTACCCGCCGCCCCCAGTAGTGCTGGGGACGTAGCGGGCGGGCTTGTCTTCGGGGGTACAGGCGGATGCGATGCCGCCGATGGCGAAGAGGATCAGGAGGACGAGGAGGCAGCCGCAGCACGCCACGCCTCCGGCGTCGGACACCGGGTCGGACGGGCTCTCCCCCTTGCTGAGGTTGACCACTACTCACACCCCACGCCGTCGCCGTCGCGGTCCAGGTGGCGCCCGTAGCCGGGCTCACCCGCGTACACCGGAGCCGCGCCGGCCGCGCGGGCGGCGGAGCAGTTCTTGTAGTAGACGCTGCCGCCTCCGCCGGAGCTGGAGGAGCCGCCCGAACTGGAGCCGCCAGAGGAGGAGTAGACGGTCTCCGTCGCGGTGACGGTCACGGTGGGGGCGGGTGCGGTCTCGGTGACCGTGGCGGTAACCGTGGGCGTGGCGGTGGGCAGCGTGGTCGGCGTCGCGGTGACGGTCGCGGTGGTGGTCACGGTGGGGCCAGGAACCGTCTTGGTGACCGTCTCCGGCTCCGGAGAACAGGCAGCGGCTATGAGAGCGATGACGAAGACGACGGCGACCATGCCGCCGCAGCCGAGGGTGGTCTTCTGCGCGGTGCCGAGGGCGTTGCGTGCGGGTGGCCGTGAGTACGTGGACATGCATTCCCCCCTGGAATACCGGCGGTTAGAGCGCCACTCAACATACACAGACTGTTGAAGGATGCTACCGGCCGGTACGCATCGTGAGACGCCCTCCAAGGCGGCCATGACGAAGCCCGCGCCTGGTCCGGCGGCTCTGCCCCTACCGGGAGAAGGCTCAACCCCGACGGCGGGCGTGCGAGTACGCCGCCGAGCCGGTGGAACAGCCGGAGTGCCGGCCCGGCAAGAAGCGGGCAGACACACAAGGGAACAACACGGGAACAGTTGCGCGGACATGTGTCCAAGGCGTGTCCCGGGCGTGTCCGATTGCCGGGGCATCGACGGTGCCGGTGTGGTGCACTATTGCCCCCAAGTGCAGGGTTCACGGGGAGGGAAGGCATGTTCACGGGGATCGACGAGGTCGACTGGGCCTCGCTGGGTCATGCCTACGGCCCGGCCGACGACGTGCCCGCGCTGCTGCGCGGACTCGCCTCCGACGACCCGGCGGAGCGCGAACGGGCGCTCGACGGGATGTACGGCGCGGTGCACCACCAGGGCGATGTCTACGACTCGACCCTCGCCTGCATCCCGTTCCTGCTGGAGCTCGTCGCCTCCCCGGAGGTCCAGGACCGGGGCTGCATCGTCGAGTTGCTCGCCAGCATCGGCGGGATCGACCTGTCGGACGACGACGAGATCGAGCAACTCGACCCGGACTGCGAGGAGTTCGAGGACGCCGCGAACTACGCGATGGCGGCGGCCGCCGTCGCCTCGGGCGCGGACGTGTTCCTCGCCCTGGTCGGCGACCCCGACCCGGAGGTCCGGCTGGCTGCGCCCGGCGCCCTGGCGTCCCTGCACGGCGACCCCGTCCGGGTCCTCGACCTGCTGCGCGAGCGCCTGACCGTCGAGACGGACACGGAGGTGCGGCTCGCCCTGGTGGAGGCGGTCGGCAGGATCGCCCTGCGCTACGAGTCCCTCCGCGACGAGACGGTCACCTGGCTGTCCTGGCTCTCGGGCGCCGCCCAGGACCCGGCCCTCCGCCTGGCCGCCCTCGCCCAACTGGCCCGCTGCGCCCCGGCCCGTCTGCCCCAGGACGTGGTCCCCACGGTGACGGACCTGCTCACGGAGCTACGGGCCCCTGAGCCAGGCCCGCCCGGCCCTGCCCGGCCGCGCGGAACGCACGAGTCCCCCGGCACACCCGCCCCGCGAAGCCTGCCCGGCCTGCCGGGCTTGCCGGGTCTGCCGGGTCTGCCGGACGGAGTCGGGACCACCGGGGCAGCCGGAGCTCCAGGGGCGAACGGGGCCGCTGGGGCCGGCGGTGGAGGGTCCAGGACGTCCGGGGCCGCCGGGGCCGCCGGGGCTTCCGGAACCGCCGGGGGGCGTGGGGCACTTGGGGCGTCCGGCCTGTCCGGCGGAGGCGGCGACGCCAGTACGTCCTACGGGTGTGCCGGCGCAAGCGGGGCGGTGTGGTTGGGGCACGCGACCCCGTGGAATTCGGCCAACTCGCGTCCTGCGTCAGGTGTACGGGATTCGATGACACCGGCGAATCCCGCGCCCCCGGCCCCTCACCAGGCTCCGCACCCGGTCCCGCACCAGGCCGCGGCGCACCCCGCCGCGCCCACGCTCGTGGGCCAGGTGCGGGAGGTGCGCGACGAGCAGCGGGCGGGCCGGGGCACCGCGTGGGCGGACGATCTGCTGCGTACCCTGCACGGCGCCCTGGACGACCGGGTCGACGACCGGATCGCGCTGATCACCGCCCAGTTGCGCAGCCCCGACTGCGTGCAGCGCATGGACGCCGTGTGGATGTGCGGCAGCCTGATGCGCACCTGGCGCGGCGCGTACGACGAGGTGGTGCGGCTCCTCGGGGCGCAGCTCGCCGACCCGGACCCGCGGCTGCGGGAGGCGGCGGCCGGCCGCCTGGAGGACCTGTTCTCGCTGGCCCGGCCCGCCGCGGACGCCCTGGCCGCGCGGGTGGCGGCGGACCCCGCGCCGTGGGCGCCCAATGGGGTCTCCCCTGCTCGAGCGGAGCCGAGAGCTTGGGGAAGGGTGGGCGGCAGGCCAGGTTCGGCCAGCGCCCTGCTGGCCCTGACCCGGGCGGGCGACCCGCGGGCGGTGCCCGCACTGGGGCTGGCGCTCGACGAGCCGGAGCCCGAGGCCCGGCTGCTGTACGCCGTTCCGCACCTCGCGGACGCCGCCGCCCCCCTCGTACCGGCGCTGCGGCGGCGGCTCGGCGCGCTGCCGCTGGACGACGAACTGGGCGAGCAGTCCGGGCCGCTGCTGCTGGCGCTGGCCCGGCTGCGGGCGGTCGAGGCCCTGCCGGAGGTGCTGCGCGTGCTGCGCGGGGCGCCCGCGTTCCGCCGCGACTGGGTGCTGGAGGGTGCGCTGCGGGCGGTGGCCGCGTTCGGGCCCGCCGCGCGCGAGG
>NZ_JABWDV010000292.1 GCF_013362995.1 Streptomyces sp. TRM64462
GCCGTCACGTTCACCGCCGGCCTGCTGCCCACCACCCTCGTCCACGACACCTGCTGGACCGAGCGAAGCCGCGCCCACACCGCACTCGCCCGTGTCGTCGACGACCCCGTCGAGGCCGTACGGCACCGGGCGCTCGCCACCGACGTACCCGACGAGGAGCTCGCCGCCGAGGTCGCCGCGGCCGTCGAGACCGTACGCCGCCGCGGCAACAGCCCCCTCGCCGCCGAACTCGCCCTGCTGGCCGCCGAGTCCACGCCCGTGCACCTCGCGCGCCGCCGTATCGCCCGGCTCGCCGAGGCCGCCGAGGAGGCCGCCCGCGCCGCCCGCGCCGATCTGGCGATGCGCGCCGCAGCCGACCTCCTCGCCCGCGACGCCACCCCCGAGGACCGGGTGCGCGCACGGCTCGCCGTCCTCGACACGGCCGGGCAGGGCCTCACCGACCTCGACGAGCTGTACGTGCACGCCATGGAGGACTCCGAGGGAGCCCCCGGCCTGCGCGCCGCCGTCCAGATGCGGCTCGCCGTCAAGCACGTCCTCGCCGACGGCGACCCCGTGCGCGCCCGCGCCGCCGCCGTCGAGGCCGCCGCGCTCGCCACGTCCGTGGGCGACCGGCACACCGCCGCCCAGGCCCTCACGCAGCAGGCCCGCATGGACCGCGTCCTCGGCGTGGCGGGCGCCGAGGAGACCCTCGCCGAGGCCCGCGCCCTGGAGATGGCCGACCGCCCCCTCGGCGTCCGCAACGCCGCCCAGATCCTCACGGTCCGCCACGCCCTGTTCGACGACCGGCTCACCGAGGCCCGCGACCAGATCAACGCGCTGCTGCCGCTCGTCGAGCGCCGCGGGCCCGTCGAGGACACCATCGAACTCCTCCACACCGTCGCCGCCGTCGAGTCCCGCCTCGGCCAGTGCGCCGCAGCGCTCCAGCACGCCCGCCGCTCCCTGGCCCTGACCCTGGAAGCCGGTCTGTCACCGGGGCCCGCCTGGTACACGCTGGCACTCGCCGAGACCGCGGGCGGCTCCTTCGCCCGCGCGCTCAGCTACGCCCGGCGCAGCGCCCAGGCGTCGGAGGAGGAGGGCGACCACGTGTTCCTCTCCCGCAGCCTGTACGCGCTGGGCCGCGTCCAGCTCCTGACGGGTGACGTCGCGGGCGCCCTGGAGACGCTGCGCCGCGTGCAGGAGGGCGAGGAGGCCCAGGGGCACGTCGACCCGTCGATGCTGCGCTGGCACGAGGAGCTGGCGGAGGCCCTGCTCGCCAACGACGCCCGCGACGAGGCCGAGTCGCTCCTCGCGGACGTGGCGCCCGTCGCGGAACGCCTCGGCCGGGCCACCGTGCTCCTCGGCCACGACCGCGCGTACGCGATGTGCCTGGCGGCGGGCGGCAAGGCGGAGGAGTCGGCCGGGCTGCTGGCGGAGACCGCCGACCGGTTCGCCGCGCACGGCCTCGTACTGGAACAGGGGCGCTGCCTCATCGCGCTGGCTCGCGTGGAGCGGCGGCGCCGCCGGCGGGCGGTCGCCCAGCAGGCGCTGCAGGCGGCCGCCACCGTCTTCGAACGCGCGGGCGCCGCGCCCTGGCTGGAGCTGACGGGTGAGACGCTCGGCCGGGCGGACGTCGCCTCGGCGGGCCGGGACGCCCTCGCGCGGCTCACGGACGCGGAGGTCCGGCTGGCGCGGATGGTGGGGCAGGGCGCGAGCAACCAGGAGGCCGCGGCGCGGCTGTATCTGAGCGTGAAGACCGTCGAGGCGCGGCTGACCCGCATCTACCAGAAGCTCGACGTACGCTCACGCGCCCAGCTGGCCACGGTCATCAACACCGCGCCCGGAAACCGGACCGGGGCCGCCGCGGTGAGCGACGGCCCCGGCTGAGGGGAAGGATCGGCGGGTCGGGAGATCGGGGGTTCGGGAACTCCGGCGGGCTCGCGGACCCCGGGGTCAGCGCCCCGCGGTCTCGCCGCCCTGCGTGGCGGTGCTGTCCGTGGACTCCTCGCCGGTCGCCCCGTCCAGGACCGAACCGACGACGTCCGAACCACCGACGAGGGACCCCGGGTCCCCGAGAGCGTCGCCGACGACGGCGTGGGACGAGGGCGTGACAAGGGCGGTGACGACACCCGCGGCGAGCGAGGCCACGGCGAGCATGCTGCGCTTCTTCATGCCCCGCTCAACTGCGCAGCCGCCGCAGGGTCACGCCCGAAACCTTGTACGGGCGCGCTGCCGCTTCCGCCGCACCGGCCTACCGTGGGAAAGGGAGCACCCCGCGCACCCCATGCACCCCGTGCACCCCGCGCACCCCGCAGCACCCCGAGACGGCCTGAGGAGCGGCCATGGCGACCGTCGAGAACGAACGGAACACCCGGAGCGCCGGTACGGCAACGCCGGACGGCGTCGATCCTGCCGCGCAGGAGGAGTTCGCCGGGCGGGTGGTCGGCGTGCTCAACGCGGCCAACACCGCCCTGCTCACCAGCGTCGGCCACCGTACCGGGCTGTTCGACGCCATGAGTACGCTGCCCGCCGCCACCAGCGCCGAGATCGCGGAGGCCGCGGGGCTCGACGAGCGCTACGTACGGGAGTGGCTCGGCGGCATGCTGGTCAGCGGATTCGTGACGTACGAGCCGGACGGCGCCCGCTACACCCTGCCGCCCGCCCACGCCGCCTGCCTCACCCGGGCGGCGGGGCCCGACAACCTGGCCACGCTCATGGGGTACGTGGCGCTCATGGGCGGCGTCGAGGACCAGGTCGTCGAGGCGTTCCGGAAGGGCGGGGGAGTGCCGTACTCGGCGTACCCCCGTTTCCAGGAGCTCCAGGGGCAGGAGAACAGCAGGGTCTTCGACGCCGCGCTCGTCGACACGATCCTGCCGCTCGCCCCGGGCCTCAGCGAACGGCTGCGGGACGGCGCCGACGCCCTCGACGTGGGCACCGGGCAGGGCCACGCGCCCGTCGTCATGGCCCGGGCGTTCCCGCGCAGCCGCTTCCACGGCCTGGACCAGTCCGCGGAGGGCATCGCCGCGGGCCGGGAGGAGGCCGCGCGGCTCGGCCTGGACAACGTCGCGTTCACCGTCGGCGACTCCACGGAGCTGCCCGGCACGTACGACGTGATCACCGCGTTCGACGTCATCCACGACCTGGCGCGCCCCGCGGAGACCCTCGACGCGATCGCGGCCGCGCTGCGCCCCGGCGGGATCTTCCTGATGGGCGACATCGCCGCGTCCAGCAAGGTGGAGGAGAACATCGGGCATCCCCTCGGGCCGGCCCTCTACGGCTTCAGCGTGTTCTATTGCATGACCACGTCCCTGAGCACCGGCGGCGCCGGCCTCGGCACGGTGTGGGGCGAGCAGACCGCCCGCCGCATGCTCGCCGACGCCGGCTTCACGCACGTGGAGACCCACGGCATCGAGGGCGACCCGTTCAACCTGTACTACGTCGCCACCAAGGACTGACAGCCCGTGTCCGCCGGCCCGGCCGGCTAGCGCGTCCCTAGGTAGTAACTGACCTGCGGCGGCTGGTTGTAGCCGGTGTTCTGCCAGGCCACACCCAGCCGGTACACCGGGTCGTGCATCAGCGTCGGCAGCCGGAACTCGGTCGGGTGCGGGGTGGTGTAGAGGCGCAGCGCCGTCGAGTCCGCGTTGCGCCAGATCATCTCCTCGCGCCAGTCACCGAGGATGTCGGCGGACAGAGCCGGGTTGCCCTTGGTCCAGTTGTTGGACTTGGCGTCCTGGTCGTACCAGATGCGGGAGAGCTCCGTGGAGCCCTGGTACTTGAGGATCTGCGCGTAGCCGACGCCCGCCGACCCCGACCAGCGGTGGTCCAGCAGCTCCCGGTGTGCGTCGCCGTCCCACCAGATCGCGGAGTTGAACGAGGCGCCGCCGGCGAACGTGGGAATCGCGTCGCTGATCTTCGTACCGTTCGCGGCGTACAGGCCGCCCGCGCTGGACCAGCACTCGGCGCCCGCGTGGTCGCGGGTCAGGTCCGCGCAGAGGCCGCGCCCGACGTCCGAACCGGTCCGCTGACCCCACAGGATCTCGCCTGTGCGGGCGTCGTGCATCTCGTACCCGTAGGCGGCGTTCGTGTGCTCGTGGACGTTGAAGGACTCCAGGCCCGGGCGGGACGGCAGGAGGTCACCGACGTGCAGCGCGTCGCCGTGGCCGAGCTTCGTGGTCCACAGGCCGCTGCCGTCGTCGTCGACGGCCATCGCTCCGTACAGGATCTCGTCCCGGCCGTCCCCGTCGACGTCCGCGACCGCCAGGTTGTGATTGCCCTGCTGGTCGTAGCCCTTGCCGTAGTTCGTGGAGGAGTTGGTGTCGAACTTCCAGCGGCGGGTGAGGGACGAGCCGTTCCAGTCGTACGCGGCGAGCGCGATCCGCTCGTAGATGCCCCGGCTGAAGACCATGCTGGGGCGGGACCCGTCGAGGTACGCGGTCGCGGACAGCAGCCGGCCCTCGCGGTTGCCCCAGGTGTCACCCCAGTCGGCGACCGAGCCGCGGGCCGGTTCGAAGGGGACGGAGTCCATGACGCGGCCCGTGCGCCCGTTGAAGACCGACAGGAACTCGGGACCGCTGAGCACGGCGCAGTTCGACGCGAGATGGGAGGCGTTCGGGTCGCCGATGACGGTCCCGGCGGAGTCGCGGATGCCGTCGGAGGTGCGGACGGCCATCTCGGCGCGGCCGTCGCCGTCGTAGTCGTACACCTGGAACGAGTCGTAGTGGGATCCGCTGCGCACGTTGGTGCCCAGGTTGATCCGCCACAGGTGGGTGCCGTTCAGCTCGTACGCGTCGAACAGCGTCGGCCCGGTGCAGGTGCCCGAGTTGGCGACGTCCGTCGCGTTGGACGGCACCCACTTCAGGACCAGCTCGTACGCGCCGTCGCCGTCGAGGTCGCCGACGCTCGCGTCGTTCGCGGAGTACGTGTAGGCGACGCCGTCGCGGGTCGTGCCGCCCGGCGGTTTGCGGAGCGGGATGTCGAGCCGGCCCGCTCCCCACACCGAGGCGCGCGCACCGGGCTGCTCGACGCCGCCCACGACGGCCCGCACCTCGTACGAGGAGGAGGCCGAGCCGCCGGTGTCCAGGTGGTTGGTCTTCTGCGTGGTGGTGATCAGCGTGCCGCCCCGGTACAGCCGGAACGACACGCCGGACGGGTCGTCGCCGAACATGCGCCAGGTGACGAGTACGCCGCCGCTCGCCGGGACGGCGACCACGCCCCGGTCGAGGCGCTCCGCGACGCGGGCGGCGGCGAGGGCGCCGGACTCGGCGGTCACGGCGGCCGTGGCGGCGTCCGCGGGCCGCTCGACCGTGAGCAGGCCGCCCGTACCGGCCAGCGCGGCCGCGAGCAGCGCCCCGGCGAGACGGCCGGGGCGCCGGAGGGAGCGGCGGGCATGGGGCGAAGGGGTGGAAACGCGGGGGGACGGGGACATCACACGACCTCGCTGTCGGGGACGGGGGATGTCCCTGGGTCGTCACCCGGGCGAGGAAGGTTGCCGGTTCAATAAGTTGTTCGGGGAGCGGGATCGTGCCGCATGCGGGCTCGTACCGGATGCCGGGCCCATACCGGATGCCGGGCTCATGCCGGAGCCGGGCTCATTCGCGTACCGGGCTCTGCCCCTGCGGTGAGCCGTCGGCCGGCGGTGCCTCGGTCGTCTCGCCCGGCGTGCCGGTGTCGGTCGTCCCGCCCGGTGTGCCGTTGCCTGGCGTGCCGTTGCCGGGGGTGTCCTCCGGTGTCGCGTCGGTCGGCGGGGAGGTCGGCGAGTCCGCCGGTGAGGTGACCGGGCACGGCGTGCCGGTGGCCGGGGCAGGGGCGCCCGGGGGAATCGTGACGCAGCCGGGGCTCGTCGGCGGCTCCGACGTCGTCGGCGTGTCGGTCGGTGACGTGGTCGGCGACGGGGACTTCGTCGGGGTCGGCGTACCGGTCGTCGCGGGCTTCTTGTGCGGGCGGTGGATCTGCTCGCCGGTCTTCACGTCGATGAGCGTGAAGGTCGGGACGGGTGTCGGCGCGGGCACGACGACCACCGTCTGCGACGCCTGGAAGCCCGGCCAGGTCGTCCCGGTGACCCGCTCCGGGCGGTCGACCTTCGGCCGGTCCAGCGGGTTGCCGCAGGCGCAGCGCACCCGGGGCACGCCGAACTCGTCGATGAGGACGGCCGTCCCGGCCTGCAGGACGGCCTGGTACGGGCGGGCCTTGCCGTCCCGGAAGCCGTGGTTGGTGACCAGCGTGTCGAGACGCAGCTGAACCGGCGTCAGGCCGCGCAGGTACGCGGGGATGCCCTCCGGTGTCGTGGGCGACACCGACGCGAACGCCTCCGCCTTCGCGCGGTCCGCGGTGAGGTGCCGGATCTGGAGCTCCACGTCGCACACCGCCCGGTCGCCGCTGCCGCCGTACAGCTCGGGCGCCGAACCGGCGAACCGGTGCCGCTCCTGCGGCGGGGGCTGCTGCACGGCGCCGGCGCGCGAGCCGTTGGGCGTGAAGCCGTCGGGCGGCTCGTACGACACGGGCTCCGCGCTGACGGCCGCCTGGGCCTCGTCGGGGCGGGTCAGGACGACGGCCAGGGCCACCGCCGCGACCAGGACGCCCACGAGGGACGCCACCGCCGG
>NZ_JABWDV010000293.1 GCF_013362995.1 Streptomyces sp. TRM64462
GTCGGCCTGGCCGAACGCGATCTTGCCCCAGGGGAAGCCGCCGAACGGGGCACGCGCGCGTGCCGCCTCGCCGAGGATCCACACGGCGGCGGCGAACACGGGCCAGGCGGGCAGCCGGGACACCGCGGCGACGCCGAGGCCCGTGGCGCCGACGAAGAGCGCTTCGGCGGCGACGAGGGCCAGCCACGGCACCGGGCCGACCTCCTCGCCGGTCCACACCAGCAGCGGCAGCAGGAAGCCGAGCCCGGCCAGCAGCCCGAGGCCGAAGCCGGACCGGAGGCGGCGGCCGTACAGGGTCCAGCCGAGGAGCGCGAACGCGGGGAGCGCGAGCCACCACAGCGGCCGCGGCGGGAAGCTCAGGTACAGGAGAACCCCGGACACCACCGCCGCGCCGGGCCGCACCAGCCGCCGGAGCAACCGCCGGAGCAACCGCGGCCCGCCCGGCTTCTCGGGCTCGGGAGCAGCGGGTACGGCGACGGGGGTGGTGGTGGCGCTCACCCTGGGGAGTCTACGGCGCGCCCCTGAGCCCCGGACATCCGCACCGCCCCGGGCGCGGGGCGGCAGCGACACGTCACGTTCGCGGCCCCGGTCCGGGTCCGAGCGTGCGGGCACGGCCGGTGACCGGCATCGTCGGCGGTCGGCCACGGGGTGCCCGCCGTGTCGGTCAGCGGCCGGCGCCGGAGGTGCGGCGGCGGAGGTGGAGGCGGTGGCGGATGACGCGGACCGCTGTTTCGGCGTCGTCGACGGTGACGGTGAAGCTGCGGCCGTCGCCGAGGGTGAGGACCAGCCCCTCGCCGCGCCGGACGACCACGGCGGTGCCCTTCTCGGGGCGCCAGCGGTAGCCCCAGCCGCCCCACTGCCGGGGCGTGACGCGCGGGGCGAACTCGGCGCCGACGACGTGGTCGAGCGGGATACGGCGCCGGGGCAGGCCCATGTGGCCGCAGCGGACCTCCAGGGCGTTGTGGTCCACGGTCAGCTCGACGTGCGTGAACGCGATGGTGCCGAACAGGACGAGGAGCCCGACCGCCACACAGCCGATCACCGCCATCAGGACGGCCGTCACACCCGCCGTCCACGCCGCGTCGACCGCCAGCTCGACACCGAGCGCGAGGCAGGCCGCGCCGGCCGCGGCCGGCAGCCACTGGACGCGGTTGGTCGCGCGTCCCGTCCAGGTGTCCGGCACGGCGGGCACGAAGCCGGGGAGCGGTCGCTCGGCACGGGGCTGGTGGACCGGCTCGGGGTCCCTGGGGTCCCTCATAGTCCGGAGAGTACCGAGCATGCCGCGCCATGGCGCCCGCTCCGCCGCGACCGGGTGAGGTGGCCCCGCGTCGTCAGGCCACCGGTGCGCCCGCGCCCAGCAGGCGGCCCTCCGGGTACCTCAGGGCGGCCGCCGGCAGCTCCGCGGCGCGGCCGCTGAGCAGTACGGTCAGCGCGGCCGGCCCGGCCGGCCCGGTGCGCGACGGCTGCGCCGGGCCCGCCGGGAGCTCGGCGGCGATACGCCGCAGGGTCTGCGCGGCGACCGCGTGCGCGGAGCCGTACAGGTCCACGGCCCGGCCGGTGACGGGTCGCAGTGCCGTGCGGATGCGCTCCTCGACCAGCTCGTAGTGGGTGCAGCCGAGGACGACCGCGGTCACACCGGGCGGCGTCAGGGCGGCGGCCGCGGCGATCGCGGCGTCCACGCGCGCGTCGTCCGCGAACTGCACGGCGTCGGCGAGCCCCGGGCACGGAACCTCCGCGACGTCGACGCCGGCCGCGAACTCGGCGATCAGCCGCTTCTGATACGCGCTGCCCGTGGTGGCCGGGGTCGCCCAGATGGCGACGGGCCCGCCCGCCGCGGCGGCCGGCTTGATCGCGGGAACGGTGCCGATGACCGGGATACGGGGCTCCAGCTCCGCGCGCAGTGCGGGCAGCGCGTGGACCGACGCGGTGTTGCACGCCACCACCAGCGCGTCGGGCCCGTGGGCGGCGGCGGCGCGGGCCACGGCCAGCGCGCGCGTGGTGAGGTCGTGGGGTGTACGGGGTCCCCAGGGCATGCCGTCCGGGTCCGACGAGAGCACGAGCTCGGCGTCCGGCCGCAGCCGGCGCACGGCGGCCGCCGCCGGGAGCAGCCCGATGCCGGAGTCCATGAGCGCGATCTTCACCCGGTCACCCTAGCCGATGGCCCCTGCACACGCCCCGGTGTGGGGCAGACTGCGGCGAATGAGCGTGCTTGCGTGGATCGCCCTGGGTTCGTGCGCCGTCTGGGCGTGGCTGCTTCTCGGTCAGGGACTGTTCTGGCGTACCGATCAACGGCTGCCGCACACCCCTCCTGAGCCGGGTGGACGGCGGCCGGGCGGCGGCTGGCCTTCCGTGGCGGTCGTCGTTCCGGCCCGGGACGAGGCCGAGGTGCTGCCGGTCAGTCTGCCGTCGCTGCTCGCGCAGGACTATCCGGGGCGGGCGGAGGTCGTCCTCGTCGACGACGGCAGCACGGACGGTACGGGGGACCTGGCGCGCGAGCTGTCGGAGCGGTGCGGCGGGCTGCCGCTGAGCGTGGTGTCGCCGGGTCCGCCGGAGCCGGGGTGGACCGGCAAGCTGTGGGCGGTGCGATACGGAATCGGGGTGGCACGCGCGCGTAGCGGCGACGACCACGGCCCGGCCACCGGACGCGACGCCGGTGCCGGCCCCCGCACCGGTACCGGCACCGGCCCCGGGCGTACGCCTGCCGATTTCCTGCTGCTCACGGACGCCGACATCGCGCACGAGCCGGACAGCCTGCGCCGCCTGGTCGCCGCCGCCCGCGCACACGAGCTCGACCTCGTCTCGCAGATGGCGCGGCTGCGCGTGGCGAACATCTGGGAACGGCTGATCGTCCCGGCCTTCGTCTATTTCTTCTGTCAGCTCTATCCGTTCCGGTGGATCAACCGGGACGGGGCGCGGACGGCGGCCGCGGCGGGCGGCTGCGTCCTGCTGCGGGCCGAGGCGGCGGAGCGGGCGCGGATTCCGGACGCGATCCGGGACGCGGTGATCGACGACGTGGCGCTGGCCCGGGCGGTACGGCGCGCGGGCGGGCGGATCTGGCTGGGGCTCGCCGAGCACGTCGACAGTGTCCGGCCGTATCCGGGCCTGGCCGATCTGTGGCGGATGGTGGCGCGCAGCGCGTACGCGCAACTGCGGCACAGCGCGCTGCTCCTCGCCGGGACGGTGGCGGGGCTCGCGCTGGTGTACCTGGCGCCCCCGGTGTGCCTGGCGGCGGGTGTGCTGACCGGCGACGGGGTGGCGGCCTGGGCGGGGGGTGCGGCGTGGGCGGTGATGGCGGGGACGTACGTGCCGATACTCCGCTACTACCGGCAGCCGCTGTGGCCGGCGCCGCTGCTGCCGGTGACGGCGCTCCTCTATCTCCTGATGACGGTCGACTCGGCGGTGCGGCACCACCAGGGGCGGGGCGCCGCCTGGAAGGGGCGGACGTATCCGCGCCCGCAGGCGGCGCCTGAGCGCTGAGCCTCAATCAGGTCGTATGCGCCTATTTCCTGCCGGGTGTCCAGTTCATGCCCCAGCCGTACTCGCGGTCGACGGTGCGCTGGGGGCTGACGCCGCGGGGCGGGACGAGGTAGCGGGCCTCGCGCTGGACGACGAGGTCGCTGCCCTGGCGGGTGATCAGGGCGAGGGCGCAGACGGTGGACGGGACGGTGCACTCGTCGAGGAAGAACTCGACGGGCGCGCCGTGCTGCGGGGTGAGCGTGACGGTGGCGTGCAGGTCGGCGAAGCTGCGGGCGCCCTCGTAGATGGTGACGAAGACGAGGATCCTGCGGAACGCGTCCTTGTGGTCGAGGTTGACGGTGAGGTTCTCGCCGGTGGCGACGGCCCCGGTGCGGTCGTCGCCGTCGAGGTGGATGTACGGCGGCCGGCGCAGCGCCCCGAAGGCGTTGCCGAGTGCCTGGACGACGCCCTTGCTGCCGTCGGTCAGCTCGTACAGGGCGCACAGGTCGAGGTCGAGGTCGGAGTGCTGGGCGACGGCGCGGCCGCGCTTGGCGCCCCAGCCGCGGAACTGCTTGCGCATCTCCCAGTTGAGGTTGACGCGCATGGCGCCGGAGCTGCCGCCCTGCTTGGCGAGGGAGACGGTGGGGGCCTCCTTCGTCAGGGTGACCTTGGAGAGCCGTACGGGAGCGGTGGGCGCGGCCGGTGCGGCCGGCGGTGCCGGGGGTGCGGGCGGGGGCGCCGTCCAGGTGGGAGCCGGTGGTGCCGGAGCGGGCGCCGGGGTGGGGGCCGGGGCCGTGGCCGGGCGCTGCCGGGGCACGGGCTGCTGCGGTTCGTCGACCGTGATGCCGAAGTCCGTCGCGAGCCCCGCAAGGCCCGTCCCGTACCCCTGCCCCACCGCGCGGAACTTCCAGCCGCCCTGGCGCCGGTAGAGCTCGCCCAGGATGAACGCGGTCTCCACGGTCGCGTCCCGGCTCTCGTACCGCGCGAGCTCCGTCCCGTCGGCCGCGTCCACGACGCGGATGTACAGGTCCGGCACGCGCCCGAAGGCGCCGCCGTCCGCCGACGCGGCGAGCACGACGCGCTCGACGGACGGCTCGACCTGCGGGAGCCGGACGGTGAGCGCGTCCGTCACGGAGCCGCCGGCGGTGCGCTTTCCGTCATGACGTACGGAACCCGAGGGGTGCGTCGCCTGGTTGTAAAACACGAAGTCCGCGTCGGAGCGCACCTTCCCCGACACGAGCAGTAGTGCCGAGGCGTCGACGTCCGGCACCCCCGGACCCGAACGCCATCCCAATTCGACACGAAGATCTCGCGTCGGCACCGGAACATTGGCTCCCTTAAGCATGGACATGCCCGCCCCCATCGCGTGTCGGCGCCGCTGATTTATGTATCCGCCACGTTAATCCCGCCGGTACGGCGTTGCCCCGGAGACCCGTGGGTAACCCCGTTCCAGCTCGGCTTTTGCGCGATCATTACGCTGCGACGGAGTCGATCAGCGACCGATTTTCCCCTGTTGGGTCACATTGGTGTTCCACAGCAACTCAGAACGCGTCAAACAACCCGCTTATCGGCCTTCCAACCAGCACATCGTGGGCTTAACTTAGGGCCATGACCTCCCCCCGTGCCTCGTACGGCGGTGCGTACTACAACGCGCCGCCGTTCCCGGACACCCCGATCTACGACTCCCTGGTCGCAGAGCGGGGCACGCCTCAGATCGCCCCGATCCGAGTGCCCTCCGCGTACGACACCGGCAGCACGTACCTGCCGGCGCTGCCCGCGGTCCTTCCCGCCCTCCCGGCGGCCCCCTCCCCCCAGCACGCGCCCACCTACGGCGGCGGGTACGGCTACCCCCAGCCGGCCGCTCCCCAGCCCGCGCCACTGCAGCACGCCATGGCGCCGCACATCCCGCAGCAGGCCCAGCCGCCCCGCGGCTACGGCTACCCGGGCCCGCAGCAGCAGCATCCGCAGCAGCAGCGCCCCATGGGCGGCGGGTACGAGGCGATGCGCCCGGTGGCGGCGCCCCGCCCGGCGGCCGCCGCGCCGGCGCCCGCGCCGTACGACGATCCGTACCGCCGTCCCTACCAGGGGGGCGGTTACTAGCGGCGGGCGGGATCCGTCGGTCTCCCGACGGCCTGGAGGCCCTGGCAGGATGACGCCATGCCAAGTGATGAGGTCATGCCCCTGCCTGTCGTGAGCTCCTTGCACATCCACCCGGTGAAGTCCCTGGGTGGTTCCTCGCCCGCGCAGGCGGTCGTGGAGCCCTGGGGCTTGGCCGGTGACCGCCGCTGGATGCTGGTGGACACGGCAGGCAAGGCGGTGACCCAGCGTCAGTACGCACGGCTGGCCCTGGCCTCCGCCGACCCGCTGCCCGGGCCCGGCGGAGGCCTCCGCGTGTCCGCGCCCGGACGGGAGCCGCTGACGGTCGCGGTGCCCGACCCGGGGCGCGGGACGGTGCCGGTGGACATCTTCGGTACGAAGGTGGAGGCGGTGCCGGCGGGCACGGGCGCCGAGCGGGACTCGGAGCGGGACGCGGACGCGGCGGGCGGACCGGGGGGCGAGCCGGGCGTCGGCGACGCAGGTGACCCGGACGCGTGGTTCAGCGCGTACCTGGACGCCGATGTGCGCCTGGTGCACATGGACGATCCGGCGCACCGCCGGCCCGTCAACCCGAAGTACGCACGGCCGGGCGACACGGTCAACTTCGCGGACGGCTATCCGCTGCTCGCCACCACGACCGCGTCGCTGGACGCGCTCAACGCGCTGATCGCGCGGGGCGACCACGCCGAGGAGGGGCCGCTGCCCATGGAGCGGTTCCGGCCGACCGTGGTGGTCGAGGGCACCGCGCCCTGGGACGAGGACGGGTGGACGCGTCTCGCCATCGGCGACGTGACGTTCCGGGCCGTCAAGCAGTGCGGGCGCTGTGTCGTGACGACCACCGACCAGCGCACGGCGGTGAGGGGCAAGGAGCCGCTGCGCACCCTCGGTCGGCACCGCCGCTTCGGCGGCAAGCTCGCCTTCGGAATGCTCCTTGTCCCGGAGACCACCGGGACCCTGCGCGTCGGGGACCCGGTGGAGATCCTGGAGCGGCGCGAACCCCCGACTCACGCATAGGCGTGGCCCCGCTGGGAACCCGGTCGGTCCGAGAGGAGCTGCGAAGGGGGTGGGGTCGGTGTACGCGACGGCCGCCGGTCTGTGGCGGTGGCGGCGCAACACCCTGCGCCGCGCGACCGATCTCGTCGAGGCGTGGGTGGCGTTCGTCGCCCTGTTGCTGCTCTGTCTCGCCGCGCCGCTGGTGGGCTGGTTCGCCGGCTCCGCGGCCGACGCGCGGCTCCAGGAGGACGCCCGGCTGCAGCAGGAGCTGCGCCACCGGGTGGTCGCCGAGGTGCTGGGCGCGGCGGCGCCCGGGACCGGCACCGCGGCGGTGCTGCCCGACCCGGCGGCCGCCGCCGACCGGCAGCTGCGCACGCCGGTCGAGGCCCGCTGGACGGCGCCCGACGGCACGGTGCGCACCGGCACGCTCAACGCGTCCCGCGAGGTGGCCGACCCCGGCGACACGTTCCCGGTGTGGGTCGACGCGCGGGGCGGGCTGGTCGAGCCGCCGCTGAACGCGGGCACCGCGCGGGAGCACGCCGTGCTGACCGGAGTCGGCGCGGCCACGGTCACGGCGGTGTTCGTCGAGGGCACCCGGCGGTTGATCGTATGGAGGCTGGTGCAACAGCGGTACGCACGCCTGGACCAGGCGTGGGCACGAACGGGCCCCGACTGGGGCCGTGCGGACACGGGCGGCTGACGGACCGGGCCCGGGCGGCAGGCCCGCCGGGGAACGGGAGACCGGCCGGCCCACGAGACGGCCAGGCCCCGCGAGGCTGACCAGCCGGGCACCGGGCGGCAGGCCCACTGGCCGCAGCCGAGAACGGAAAGGCGACGCGACGGGACCGCGACGCGGGCCCAGCCGGACCGGAGACGGAAGCGGCGGCGACCGGGAAACCCGACGCCGTCAGCCGCCACGGCAAACCCTGCGGGCACGGCAGCTCAAGCCCGGCGGCGCGGGAGCTCAAGCCCGGCGGGTGCCGGGGCAAGCCCGGCGAGTGCAGGAGCAACCCCGGCCGGTGCGGGGCCAAGCCCGGCGAGTGCAGGAGCAAGTCCGTGGGTGTCGGGGGGCTGAGCCGGGGTGGAGCGGGCAACTCGGTGTCGTCGTGCGCGCTACGGTGGTGCGACGGGTCCGGCGCGGCACCCGGCCCGCCGGTCGGCGGCCGTTCGGCGGCGGCTTCCGGAGGGCCGGCGACGGTGGGCCGGCGAGCGCACGAGGTGGGGGCAGAGCAGCACCATGGCACAGGGCACGGTCCAGGTGACGCACAGCGGTACGTCGCGGTGGCGGCGCCGCACGGGCGAGTACGCCTCCCTCGCCGCCGCCCTGGAGGCCGCGGGCGACGGTGACGTCCTCACGATCGCCCCGGGCACCTACCGGGAGAACCTGGTGCTGAGCCGGGCGGTGACGCTGCGCGGTACGGACGGCGCGGTGGGTTCCGTACGGATCGCCCCGGCCGACGGGGTGCCGTTGACCGTACGGGCGTCGGCCACGGTGCGGGACCTGCACGTCGAAGGGCAGGACGCGGCGGCGCCAGCGCTGCTCGTCGAGGACGGCACGCCCGAGCTGCTCGCCCTGCGGATCGTAACGCGTTCGGCGGCGGGCGTGGAGGTGCGGGGCGCGGCCAGGCCGACCGTGCGGCGGGTCACCGTCGACAACCCGGCGGGCGTCGGGATCGCCGTACTGGACGGCGCGGGCGGCGTGTTCGAGGAGTGCGAGGTGGTCGCGGCGGGCCAGGCGGGCGTGTCGGTGCACGGCGGCGCGCATCCGCGGATGGAGCGCTGCCGGGTGCACCACGCGTCGGGGGCCGGCCTGTCGGTGACGGGTGAGAACAGCGGCCTGGAGGCGCTCGGCTGCGAGGTGTACGAGATCCGGGGCAGCGGCGTGCGGATCGCCGGGCGGGCCTCGGCCCATCTCACGGACTCGTCGGTGCACCGCACGTCGGCCGACGGGATCACGCTCGACACGGACGCGGTGCTGACGTTGTCGGACTGCGACATCCACGACGTCCCGGAGAACGCGATCGACCTGCGGTCGCGCGCGGTGCTGACGCTGACCCGGTCGACGGTCCGCCGGTTCGGGCGCAACGGCCTGTCGGTGTGGGATCCGGGCACGCGCGTGGACGCCAACCAGTGCGAGATCCACGACAGTACGGGCGACTACCCGGCGGTGTGGGTGAGCGACGGGGCGACGGCCGTCCTGGACTCGTGCCGGGTGCGGGAGGTGCCGGACGCGCTGTTCGTCCTGGACAGGGGGTCGCGGGTCGACGTCGTGGACAGCGATCTGTCGCAGGTGCGGAACACGGCCGTGTCGGTGAGCGACGGGGCGACGGCGCAACTGGACGACTGCCGGGTGCGGGAGGCGTCGACGGGCGCCTGGTTCCGGGACCACGGCAGCGGCGGGACGCTCGCCAACTGCACGTTCGACGGGGTGCAGACGGGTGTCATCGTCAGCAAGGGCGCCGACCCGTCGGTGGAGCGGTGCACGGTGGCGTCGCCGGTGGAGGCCGGGTTCTACGTGTCGGCCGAGGGCCGCGGCACCTTCGACGGCTGCCGGGTGACGGGCAGCGGCGGCTACGGCTTCCATGTGATGGACGGGTGCCGTACGGCGCTGAGGCGGTGCCGTACGGAGCGGTGCGCGCGCGGCGGGTACGAGCTCGGCGCGGATGGCCCGGTCGCGGAGGACTGCACGAGCGACGAGAGCGTCCTGTCCCGCGCCGCCGCCGAGGGGCACGCGGCGTCCGGGGGCACGGTGCTGACGGCCGCGCAGACGGCGCCGCCCGGGGGCGGTGGCCTGCTGGGCACGGTCCCGGCTCAGCCCGCGGCGGCTGCCGCTGCCCCGGCGCCTGCCCCGGCCCCCGCGCTGGAAGCGCGCGGCTCTCAGGACGTCCTCGCGGAACTGGACGCGCTGGTGGGCCTGGACAGCGTGAAGCGCGAGGTCCGCACGCTCACCAACATGATCGAGGTGGGCCGCAAGCGTCAGGAGGCGGGCCTGAAGGCGGCGTCCGTCCGCCGCCACCTGGCCTTCACCGGCAATCCCGGCACCGGCAAGACGACCGTGGCGCGTCTGTACGGGGAGATCCTGGCGTCCCTCGGTGTGCTGGAGCGCGGGCATCTCGTCGAGGTGTCCCGCGTCGACCTGGTCGGTGAGCACATCGGGTCGACGGCGATCCGCACCCAGGAGGCGTTCGACCGGGCGCGCGGCGGCGTGCTGTTCATCGACGAGGCGTACGCGCTGTCCCCGGAGGACTCGGGGCGCGACTTCGGGCGTGAGGCCATCGACACGCTGGTGAAGCTGATGGAGGACCACCGGGACGCGGTCGTGGTCATCGTCGCCGGGTACACGGCCGAGATGGAGCGGTTCCTGACCGTCAACCCCGGTGTGGCCTCGCGTTTCTCACGGACGATCACGTTCCCGGACTATGTGCCGGAGGAACTGCTGCGGATCGTGGAGCAGCAGGCGGAGGACCACGAGTACCGGCTGGCCCCGGGCACGGCCGACGGGCTGCTGAAGTACTTCGAGGCGCTGCCGAAGGGCCCCGCGTTCGGCAACGGCCGTACGGCGCGGCAGACGTTCGAGTCGATGGTGGAGCGGCACGCGGGCCGGGTCGCCGCGCTCGCGGACGCGAGCACGGACGACCTGAGCCTGCTCTACCCGGAGGACCTGCCGGAGCTGCCCTGAGGGGTGGTGCCGTCGGTGTCGTCGGGCCCGGTGCCGCGCTGCCGGGGCAGCGGGAGGGGCAGGGCGGGCGGCAGCCGGTCGAGGAGGGCGGCGCGCTCGCGGGCGAACACCGGGTCGGCCTGGTAGTCGGAGTGGCCGAGGATCGGCTCTGGCAGCGGGTGGTCGTCGGTGCGCCCGTACACGACCGGGTCGCGCAGCGCCGGGTGGTCGACCTGCGGCCGCGTGCCGTCGGCGGGGAGCCCGACGGGCCCGCCGATGGGATCGGTGTGGCGCCACAGGTTGCGCCAGCTGTGCACCTCGTGGTGCAGGTCGCCGAGGGGAACGCGGCCGAAGTAGGCGGGGAACCAGCGCCCGTACAGCCGTTCCAGGGGCGACCCGTACGTGAGGAGCGCGACGCGCCGGCGGGTGCGCGCCGGGAGCTGCCGTACCGCGGCGGCGGCGAGCACGCTGCCCTGTGAGTGCCCGGAGATGACGAGGCGTCCGCCGGTGCGGCCGGTCCAGGACGCCATCCGCCACGTCAGGTCGGGCACGGCGCGCTCGGCGTAGCAGGGCGGGGCGAAGGGGTGGGCGGCGCGCGGCCAGAACGTGCCGACGTCCCACAGGATGCCGATGGTGCGGCGGGCGGAGGCGTCGCGGTAGGCGCGGCGGCCCCAGGTGACGAACAGTATGAAGCCGAGCCCGACGAGCCAGGAGCCGAGGGACTGCGCGGCCTCCGCGACGCTGTCCACGAAGGCGGGGGCCCCGTCGAAGGCCTTCCCCGGCACCTCGCCGCTCAGCCAGGCCCCGGCGACGGCGCCCGCGCCGAGGAGGAGCGTCGCGGCGGACAGCAGCCCGGCGAGTCCCGGCGCGGAGTCGGTGAGCCCGGCGGTCGCGCGGGCGCGGGCGATCCGGCGCGTACGGACCGGGTCGGGCCGCTCGTCGGCGTACTCGGCCTCGACGACGCGGGCGAGGCGCCGCGCGGTGAGCGCGGTGCGGGCGACGAGGTAGACGACCGGGACGAGCAGTACGAGGAGGAGGGCCGGGATGACCGCGGCCTGCCAGCTGAGCATGACGGGCGGCCCGGCGATGGGGCCGTCGCCGGTGCCGGGGGTGCCGGCTCCGTCGAGCCAGTCGGCGACGCGCTGGGCGACCCCGCCGGCCATGACCCCGCCGAGTGCGCAGGCCAGCAGGGACACGGCGGGCCCCGCGAGGCCGCGCAGAGCGGTACGGGGATCGGGGGCGCGCCGGTGGAGGCGAACGGCGACGGCGGCGAGCACGAGGACCAGGCAGCCCTGGGTGAGGGCGATGACACCGAACGTGGCGTCGCCGGGCAGGGACCCGGAGGACGTCCAGCCGGGGCGTGACCAGGAGGCGTAGAGGGCGGCGACGAGCAGCAGGACGGCGGCGGAGCCGGGCAGCCAGGTGATGAGGGCACGGTCGACGCGGTTGTCGAGGCGCCGTTCGCTGCGGCCGCGCCGGCACACGACGGCGACCACGACGACGGCGCCGGCCAGCAGCGCGCCCTCGATGCACCAGCCGACGGCCGCGCGGAGCGCGCTGTCGGCGCCCCGGTCGTGGCGGGCGGCGGCACCCGCGACGGCGGCGGCGACGGTGAGGAGCCCGGCCGCGGTGTGGGCGGCGCGGAGGCGGGCGACGAGGCGGCGCCCGTACCAGAAGCCGGGTCGGCCGAGCGCGGCGCGGTCGGTGTCGGGCTGGTCGGCGTCCGGGTGGTGGCCGGTGTCGGGCTGGTGGTCGGCGTCGGGGTGGTCGTCGTGCTCGTCGTCGCCGCGCGGCGGGCGCTGCGCCTCGTACGCGCTCCAGGTGCGGTTGGACAGGTACCAGAGGAGGGCGACGAGCGCGGTGGGGACGGCGGCGGCGACGGTGAGGCGGCGGCCGGGCTGGGACCACCAGCCGCCATCGGCCGCGGCGAGGAAGCCGAGCCAGGAGCGGTCGTCGGTGCAGGCGGCGGCGCCCGCGCACTGCCAGGCCGCCAGGTCGAGGGCGACCTCGCAGGCGGCTGCCGTGAGCAGCACGGTGAGGGAGAGGGCGACGAGCCGGACGAGGACGCCGTAGAGGCGGGCGGAGCCGCTGCGGCCGGGGGCGGGCGGGCGCATCCAGTGGGCGAGGTTGACCACCATGAACGGCAGGAGGAGCAGCCACAGGGCGCGGGTGCCGTTGCCCGAGGTGAGGTTGGACCAGCAGTACGCCTCGGGGACGGGGCCGTCGCGGAACCGGGCGGGGTCGCTCTCGGCGTGCACGTCGTCGGCGCGGCGGTGGATGGCGGCGGTGCCGTCGCCGGTGATGCGGACGGTGCGGGGGTCGTCGAGCATGCCCTGCGGCGTGGCGCCGCCGACGCCGTGCACGAGGAGTTCGAGCGCGGCTCCGGCTCCGGCTCCGGCTTCCGGTGCGCTCTCCGGTGTGCCTTCCTGTGCGCCTTCCGGTGCGGCTGGGGACACGGGGCGGCTCCCTCCCTGACGGCGGTACGGGGCGTGGTGCGGGGCGTGTGATGCGGGGCGTGGTGCGGGAGTGTGGTGCGGGGGCCGGACCAGCCTCGCCGGTCCCGGCGGTCCGCCGCACGGCTCTCACGTAATCTCCCCGCCGTCCGCCGATGTGAAGCGCGTGGCAGGATGAGCACCTTGGCCAGCGGTGTTGATGAAACGACCATGGAAGGACCGGCCCCTGCGGTGAGCGACAACCAGAACCTCCTCGCGGAGCAGCGGCGCGCCTTGATCCTCGACGAGGTGAGGCGGCGCGGGGGTGCGCGGGTCAACGAGCTCACCCGCAAGCTCAACGTCTCCGACATGACGGTGCGCAGGGACCTGGACGCGCTGGCGCGCCAGGGCGTGATCGAGAAGGTGCACGGCGGTGCCGTGCCGGTTGTGGAGGCGCGGACCCACGAACCGGGCTTCGAGGCGAAGTCGGCGCTGGCGCCGGGCGCGAAGGAGGACATCGCGCGGGCGGCCGCGGCGATGGTGGCGCCGGGCAGCGCGATCGCCCTGTCGGGCGGCACGACGACGTACGCGGTGGCGCGGTTCCTGCTGGACGTGCCGGATCTGACGGTGGTGACCAACTCCGTACGGGTCGCGGACGTGTTCCACGCGGCGAAGGGCGCCGCGACGGTGGTGCTCACGGGCGGGGTCAGGACGCCGTCGGACGCGCTGGTCGGCCCGGTGGCGGACCAGGCGATCGCGTCGCTCCACTTCGACGTGCTGTTCCTCGGGGTGCACGGTGTGTCGGTAGAGGCGGGCCTGTCCACGCCGAACCTGGCGGAGGCGGAGACGAACCGCCGGCTGATCCGCTCGGCGCGGCGCGTGGTGGTGGTCGCGGACCACACGAAGTGGGGCACGGTGGCGCTGGGTTCGTTCGCGCGGCTCGACGAGGTGGACGCGCTGGTGACGGACGCCGGCCTGTCGGACGAGATGCGTGCGGAGATGACGGAGCATCTGCCGGGCCTGGTCGTGGCGGGCGCCGCCGAGAAGGCGTGACGGGGCGTGAGCCGGTTCCGCGTCGAGCGTGCGACGCCGCTGCCGCCCGGCGAGGCGTGGCGGCGGGTCACGGACTGGAGCGCGCACGCGGCGGGCGTACCGCTGACGCGGGCGACGGTGCTGACGCCGGGGCCCGCGCGCGTGGGGGCGCGGTTCACGGTGCGGACCGGTGTGGGGCGGCTCGGGTTCGACGACCCGATGGAGATCGTGCGCTGGGAACCGCCGCGGCCCGGCGGCGACGGTCCGGCGGCCGGAGTGTGCCGGGTGGTGAAGTACGGGCGGCTGCTGGGCGGCTGGGCGGAGATCACCGTACGGGCGGAGGCCGGCGGGGCGCGCGTGACGTGGGTGGAGGAGCTGCGGGTGCGCGGGCTGCCGCGCCGGTGCGACGCGCTGCTCACGCCCGTGGCGCGCCGGGTGTTCGGCCGCGCCCTGGACCGGCTGCTGCGGTAGCCGGGCCTGCGGGCGCGGCCGGTGACGGGGTGTCGGAGCCTCAGGCGGGCCAGGTGCCGGTGGCGAGGAATTCGTCGAGCGTGGCGCGGTAGGGGTCGATGTCCAGGCCCTGCTCCGCCAGCCACGCGTCGGAGTAGTACTTGTCCAGATACCGCTCCCCCGGGTCGCAGATGAGCGTGACGACGCTGCCCTTCCGCCCCTGGGCCACCATCTCGGCGACGATCTTCAGGGCGCTCCACAGGCCCGTTCCTGTGGAGCCGCCCGCCTTGCGGCCGATGGCGTTCTCCAGGGCCCGTACGGCGGCGATGCTGGCCGCGTCCGGGACCTTCATCATCCGGTCGATGGCCCCGGGCACGAAGCTGGGCTCCATGCGGGGGCGGCCGATGCCCTCGATGCGGGAGCCGCAGTCGCTGGCGGCTGCCGGGTCGTCGTGCGTCCAGCCGTCGAAGAAGCAGGAGTTCTCGGGGTCGGGGACGCAGACGCGGGTGTCGTACTGCATGTAGCGCACGTAGCGGGCGATGGTCGCGGAGGTGCCGCCGGTGCCCGCGGTGGCGACGATCCAGGCGGGTTCGGGGTACCGCTCCAGGCGCAGTTGCTGGTAGACGGACTCGGCGATGTTGTTGTTGCCGCGCCAGTCGGTGGCCCGCTCCGCGTAGGTGAACTGGTCGATGTAGTGGCCGCCGGTCTCGGTGGCGAGCGCGGCGGCCTCCTCGTACATGCGGCGTGAGTCGTCGACGAAGTGGCACTGGCCGCCGTGGAATTCGATGAGGCGGATCTTCTCGGGGCTGGTGGTGCGCGGCATGACGGCGATGAACGGGACGCCGATGAGCTTCGCGAAGTACGCCTCGGAGACGGCGGTCGAGCCGCTGGACGCCTCGATGACGGGCTTGCGCGGGCGGATCCAGCCGTTGCACAGGCCGTACAGGAAGAGGGAGCGGGCGAGGCGGTGCTTGAGGCTGCCGGTGGGGTGTGTCGACTCGTCCTTGAGGTACAGGTCGATGCCCCAGCTCTCGGGGAGCGGGAAGCGCAGGAGGTGTGTGTCGGCGGAGCGGTTGGCGTCGGCCTGGACCTTGCGTACGGCGTCTTTCAGCCATGCGCGGTAGTCCGGATCGCTGCGGTCGACGTCGAGGGTCGGCGTCGCCGTGCCGGGCGTCGGCTCGTGCTGCTCAACGGTGTTCACGCGTGCCACTCCTCGTCGTCCGCGCCGCGGTTCCCACGGGCCACTCCACTGAACATACCTCCCTCACCTGGGCAAATGATGACTTTGATGGCCCATAGGCCATCCTTGGACGTGCACTGGTGCGGACGCGGCGCGTTGTGCAGACTGGCCGCCAGGACACGGTGCGAAGGGGGCGGCGGAGTCATGACTGAACCCGATTTCAGCGCCACGGGGGTGCGGATCGAGCGGTGGCCGCGCTCCCTGACCCGAGCCGGCGAGGTCCGGATCGAGGACGGCCGGCTGGCCCTGCTGACCAGCTACGGCCGTGAGATCGACAGCGCCCCGGTCGGCGCCGTCCGGGCGGGCCGCGCGCTGTTCGCGCCGCCGGGCTCGGCGGTGGCGACACTCAACGGCGCCCGGTACCGGCTGACCATGGGGCAGCGTGAGCGCGGGCGGGGCGGCGGGGGCCCGGTGCTGTCCGGGCGTTTCCTGGAGGCTCTGCGGAAGGCCGGCGGCGGCCGGGACTGACGGGTCATCGGTTGCCGCGAGTTGCGAACCGGTCACGGCTGGTCCACGCTGGATTGACATCACTCAGGGTGAATCGGCGGTGACGCTGTGATCCAGCCCGCCGGACCACGAGCCAGCCACCTCTGGATCCGATCTTCGTCTTCTTCCGGACCTACTTCGGGGAGTCGCAGCCGTGATCAGCCAGGCAAGCAGCAGGCAGTGCACGGTAGAGCTCCAAGCCCTGCCGTCGCGGATCGGTCAGGTCCGCAGGATTGTGTCGGCGCAACTGCGCTACTGGAACCTCGATTGTCTGATCGAGAAGGCGGCACTCGGCGTGACCGAGCTGCTGACCAATGTTCATCAGCACGCCAAGCCCGACAAGGTGTGCACGGTCGAGATCGAGTTCCTGCTCGGCCGGCTGACGGTCTCCGTCCACGACCACGATCCGCGGCTCCCCGTCGGGCGGCCGCCGGAGACGCTGGACCCGCTCGCCACGTCGGGGCGCGGGCTCGCGCTGATAGAGGCGTTCAGCGAGAGTTGGGGCGCCCGGCCGCAGGGCGACGCGGGGAAGGTCGTGTGGTTCACGCTGCCCGCCCCGTCGGACACGCCGGTGGGGATCCCGTCCGTACCGGCGTACGTGACGGCGGGCGGCGGCACGTTCAAGGAGCCGGTGCCGTTCGGCGACGGCGCCGAGGCGGCGGAGACGGTACGCGGACACGCCGCCGCCCGGTCGGCCGTGGCGGGCTGACCGGGCGGGACCCCGGCCTCAGGTGGCGGAGCGTCCGAAGTGCTCTTCCAGGACGGAGAGCCGGCGCCAGTACTCGTCCTCGTCGATCTCGCCGGACGCGAAGCGGCGCCCGAGCACGGCGATCGGCGACTGCTCGTCGCGCCGCTCCCGCGCCAACGGGCCCCGGCGCCCGCGCCACACGGTGCGGCGCAGGAGCGTGACGACGGTGACGGCGACGGCCGCCCAGAACAGCGGGAACAGCAGGATCCAGGGTCCGGGCCCGTCATGGGCCAGGGTCGTCATGGCGAGGGTGTTCATCCCGATCAGCTCCTCGAAGTGCGGTGCTTGACGTTCTCTCCGCTTCGAGAGTCGCCCGGGAGGGGCGCCCTCGTCGTCGTACGGGCAGCGGCACCCGGCGTACGCCCGCCGGAGTATGGAGTCTGTACCTACTGATATGTACAGTCGGTTCCATGACCAGCACATCGAACGCTTCAACCGCCTCCGAGCGTCTGATCGACGCCACGCGTGAACTGCTGTGGGAGCGCGGGTACGTGGGGACGAGTCCGAAGGCCATCCAGCAGCGGGCCGGGGCCGGCCAGGGCAGCATGTACCACCACTTCACCGGGAAGCCCGATCTGGCGCTGGCCGCCATTCGCCGGACGGCCGAGGAGACGCGCGCGGCCGCCGAGCGCGTGCTGGGCGGCGAGCGCGTGCTGGGCGGCGAGGGAACGGCGTACGAGCGCATCGCGGCGTATCTGCGGCGCGAGCGTGACGTGCTGCGGGGCTGCCCCGTGGGCCGGCTGACGATGGACCCGGACGTCGTCGCGGACGAGGGGCTGCGCGCTCCGGTCGACGAGACGCTGGACTGGCTGCGCGGGCGGCTGGCCGGGATCGTCCGGGAGGGTGTGGCGAGCGGCGAGTTCGACGGGGCGCTGGACCCGGAGGGGACGGCGGCGGCGATCGTGGCGACCGTGCAGGGCGGCTACGTGCTGGCCCGGGCGTCCGGGTCCGCGGCCGCGTTCGGCACGGCGGTCGAGGGTCTGCTCGGCCTGCTCCGTCCGCTCGGGACGCCTGGGCCGCTCGGCGGGCGGAGGGCGGCGTGATGCACGCGATGCAGTACGAGATCACCCTGCCCGCCGACTACGACATGGGCGTCATCCGGCACCGCGTGGCGACCCGCGGCCACCTCCTGGACGACTTCCCGGGGCTCGGCCTCAAGGCGTATCTGATACGGGAGCGGGCGGACGGCGCGCCGGTGAACCAGTACGCGCCGTTCTATCTGTGGGCGGCGCCCGAGGGCATGAACGCGTTCCTGTGGGGCCCCGGGTTCCAGGGCATCGTGGACGACTTCGGGCGCCCCGAGGTGCGGCACTGGACGGGCGCCGCGTACGGCGACGGACCGGCCGCCGGGTCGGCGCCCCGGTACGCGGTGCGGCGGCGGGTGCCGATCGGAGCGGGCGAGCCGCCGGCGGAGGCGGTGGGGCGGGCCCTCGCCGCGCACGAGCGCCTGGTGGCGGCGGACGGGGTCGTGGCGGCTGCCGTGGCGGTGGACCCGCGCCACTGGGAGCTGGTGGCGTTCAGCCTGTGGGCGGATGCGGCGCCGGAGGGCGCGGGGGACGTGTTCCGGGTGCTGCACGTGTCGCAGCCGCACCGGGGGGAGCTGCGACGCGGCCGGCACTGGTGAGGGCGCCGAGCAGGCTCCGGACGGGCCCCGCGGCGCGCTTTCCGTACAGCTCCCGCAGCGCCCGCTCCGGACGGGCCCCGGGCGCACTCGCCGGACGGCTCCCGCGGCGCGCTCGCCGGTTCCCTCCCGACGCGCCGGACCCGGTCCTCAGCCGACCGGGACGAGCGTGAGGTAGGCCATGCCGAGCAGGTCGCGGTAGCCGTTCAGCCAGGTGGAGCGCTGGCCGTCGACGCGGGCGCGGGTCTCCGCGGCGGCCGGGTGCTGAGGGTGTGCGGCCAGCCAGAGTTCGACGTCGTGGCGGTAGCCGGACTCGAACTCCTCCCACTCCTCCGGGCTCGCCGTCTCGATCCACGCGGGCCGGAAGCCCGCGTCGACGGCCAGGTCCACGAGCGCGCCGAGCGGCAGGTGGTCGTCCTCGCGGGCGCCCGGCCACATCGCGGCGAGCTCGTGGGGCGCGGGCGTGCGCTGCCAGAAGCCCTCGCCGAGCAGGACGCGGCCACCCGGGGCGACGAGGCCGCGCAGCGCGCGCAGGGCGGCGGCGACGTCGTGGGGTCCTTCGGGGTCGCACAGGGCCTGGCTGGAGCCCAGGCACAGCACGATGTCGGCGGGGCCGCGCGTGGTGCCGAGCGCGGACTCCTCGACGAACTCGGCCCGCTCGGCCAGGCCCCGCTCATCGGCCAGCTCCCGGCCACGGGCCAGGTCATCGGCCCGGATGTCCAGGCCGGCGCCGGTCGCGCCCGGTGCGGCGTCCAGGACCCGGAGCAGGAACTCGCCCCAGCCGCAGCCGATGTCGAGCACCGTGGCGGGGCCGGTCGCCGCGAGCCGTGCGACGAGGCGGTCGGCCCTGGCCTCGGACAGCGGCCCGTGGAAGGTGAGGTGCGTGAGACGGGGCGGGGCGTCGGACGCGCCGGGGGTGACGGTCGGCATGGGCGGCACCTCAGGTCGTCAGGTCGTCGTGTCGGGAGTCGTGATCGTGCCGGCCCCACCAGGGGCAGCATGATCGGGACCGTAGGCGCCCGTCTGCCTCCGGGCAAAGGTTTTTTCTCGTCGCGCTCGCCGCGCTCGCCGCGCTCGCCGCGCTCGCCGCGCTCGTCGGCTCAGGCGGCCGGGCGGCGGAGTGCGGCGAGGGGGTCGTCGAGTACCGGCTGCCAGGCCAGTTCGGCGGCGCCCGCGAGGCTGTTGTGGGGCAGGGTGCAGCCGAGGATCGGCACGCCGCCGCTGCGGCCCCACAGGCTGCGGTCGGCGACGACGGCGCGGAGCCGCTCGGGGTCGGCGGCGAGGAGCTCGCGGTGGAGGCCGCCGAGGATGATGCGGTCCGGGTTGAGGATGTTGACCAGGCCCGCGAGGCCGAGGCCCAGCCGGTCGATGAGCTCCTCGACGGCCGCGCGCACGGCAGGGTCGCGGCGCTCGTCGCGCAGCAGGTCCCGGGCCTGCTGGAGCAGCGACACCTCGGGGCCCGGGGTGCGGCCGGCGGCGGTGAGGAAGGCCAGCGGGTCGGCCTCGACGTCGAGGCAGCCGCGGCTGCCGCAGTGGCAGGGGCGGCCGCCCTCGGGGTTGACGGTGAGGTGGCCGACCTCCAGGGCGAGGCCCGCGCTGCCGGTGTGGAGCCGCCCGTCGAGGACGAGGGCGCCGCCGACGCCGCGGTGGCCGGTGGCGACGCACAGCAGGTGCTGCGCGCCGCGGCCGGCGCCGTGGCGGTGCTCCGCGAGGGCGGCGAGGTTGACGTCGTTGCCGGTGAAGGCGGGGCCTTCGATGCCGGCGGCGCGTACGCAGTCGGCGAAGATGTCGCGGACCGGCGCGCCGGCGGGCCAGGCCAGGTGCAGGGGGTTGAGCGCGGTGCCCTCGGGTTCGGCGACCGCCGACGGTACGGCGAGTCCCGCGCCCACGCAGCGGCGGCCGCTGTCGTGCAGCAGCCTGGCGCCCGCCTCGACGACGGCCTCCAGGACCTGGGCGGGGTCGGCGGTGACCTCGACGCAGCCGGGCGCTGTCGCGACGATCCGGCCGCCGAGGCCGACGAGCGCGGCGCGGAAGCCGTCGGCGTGCACCTGGGCGGCGAGGGCGACGGGCCCGTGCTCGTCGACGATGAGGCGGTGCGAGGGCCGGCCCTGGGCGCCGGCGCCCGCGCCGGGGCGCGCGTCGACCCGGATCAGCCCGAGCGCCTCCAGTTCGGCCGCGACGGCGCCCGCCGTGGCGCGCGTGACGCCGAGCTCCGCGGTCAGTACGGCACGGGTGGGCGCCCGGCCCGTGTGCACCAGTTCCAGGGCCGGGCCGAGTGCGCTGCGCCCCCTGTCCAGCCGTGTCCGGGTCGTCGTCGCCTTGCCGTTCATGGGGGCGAGTCTCCCATGATCCAGCGGCCGGGCGGCCCCCCACGTGCTGTTTCGGCGGCGCCCCGGCGGGTACTGCGGGCAGCGACGGCGGGGGACGTACACGACGTACACAGCGGGAGAGGGAGGCGCCATGTCACCCTCCGACGGCAAGCGGACGGGAAGGACGAAGGAGCAGCGGGAGACCGCGCGGGAGCTGCTCGACGCGTACGGCCACACGTACGCCGAGGCGGCGGGCATCCGGCTCAAGGACACTCCGCAGCCGCTGTACCAGCTCCTTGTTCTCGCCCATCTGCTGAGCGCCCGGATCCGGGCGGACATCGCCGTCGCGGCGGCCCGCGCACTGTTCGAGGCCGGCCTCCGCGACCCCCGGCACATGAAGGACGCCAGCTGGCAGCAGCGCGTCGACGCGCTGGGCGAGGGCGGTTACCGGCGCTACGACGAGCGGACGTCCACGCAGCTCGGCAAGGCCGCAGAGCTCGTACTGGAGGAGTACCGCGGCGATCTGCGGCGGATGCACAAGGAGGCCGGGGGCGATCCGGGCCGGCTGCGACGGCTGCTCCAGGAGGTGCCGGGCATCGGGCCCGCGGGCGCGGACATCTTCCTGCGCGAGGCACAGGCGGTGTGGCCGGACCTCGCGCCGTATCTGGACGACAGGACGCTCGACGGCGCGAAGCGGCTGGGGCTGCCCGCGGACCGGGACAAGCTGGCCGGCCTGGTGAAACGGGACGAACTGCCCACGCTGGCGGCCGCGCTGGTGCGCGCGGCGATCGACCGGCACGTGGTGGAGGAGGTGCGTGAGACCCGCGCGAAGCACACGGGGCGGTCCTGAGAGCGACCGAGGAACGAACGACGCCCAGGGAGGATCCGGCAATGAGCACCTCCGAACGCGGCGACCTGCCGCTGCCCGACTACGACCATCTGCCCGCCGGCGCACTGGAGCACCGCATCCGTTCGCTGCGCGCCGAGGAGCTCGACCGGCTGCTGCACTACGAGCACGAGCACGCCGACCGGCACCCGGTCGTCCAGCTCCTGGCCACACGCAAGCGGCAGCTGAGCGAGGGCGCCGCACCGTCCGGCGGGGACCCCGCGGCGTTCCGGCCGGAGCAGGCCGAGCGCGCCCGGGGCGGTTCGGCGGTGTCGCCCGCGACGTCGCCGCAGCCGTCGAGCCCGCCGCCGCACGGCACTCCGGACCAGCGGGGCAAGCCGAAGGGCGACCGGACGGTGTGAAGGCGTTGCGCGTCGGTACGGCGGTACGACGATGCGACGGCACGGTGTGAGGGCCGGGCTGTGATCGCGTGGTGTGACGGGACGTTGTGACGGGCGTCCCGTCACACCGCCTGTTTGAAGGTTGAAGAGGGTCGGCGCATGCCTCTATCCTGAGTTTGTGCCGCAACTAAACAAACTCCTGACCGCCCGCTCCGCGCTCACCCTCTTCTTCGCCCTGGACGGTTTCCTCTTCGCCGGCTGGGTCGTCCGCATCCCCGCGATCAAGCAGCAGACCGGCTCGTCGGCGAGCGATCTCGGGCTCGCGCTGCTCGGCGTCTCGGCGGGCGCCGTCGTCACGATGACGCTGACCGGCCGGCTGTGCGCGCGCTTCGGCAGCCACCCGGTCACGGTGGCGTCCGGGGTGCTGCTGTCCCTGGCGATCGCCCTGCCGGCGCTCACCCACTCGACGCTCGCGCTCGGTCTGGTGCTGCTGGTCTTCGGCACCGCGTACGGCGCGATCAACGTCGCGATGAACAGTGCCGCCGTCGATCTCGTCGCGGCGCTGCGCCGCCCCGTGATGCCGTCGTTCCACGCCGCGTTCAGCCTGGGCGGCATGGTCGGCGCCGGCCTCGGCGGGCTGGTGGCGGCCGGCCTCTCCCCCGCCGCGCATCTGCTCGGCCTGACGGCCGTCGGTCTGCTGCTGACCGCCGTCGCGGGACCGGTGCTGCTGCGCCACCCGTCGCCCGCACCGCCGGAGGCCCTGCCCACGGGCGCTCCCCGGTCCGGCGGGCGGCGCCAGGACCGGCGTACGCGCCGGCTGGTCACCGTCTTCGGCGTGATCGCGCTGTGTACGGCGTACGGCGAGGGGGCGCTCGCGGACTGGGGCGCCCTGCACCTGGCGCAGGACCTGGACGCGCACCCGGGTGTCGCGGCCGCCGGGTACGCGCTGTTCGCGCTGGCCATGACCGCCGGGCGGCTCTCCGGTACGGCGCTGCTCGAACGGCTCGGCCAGACCAGGACGCTCGTGGCGGGCGGCGCGGCGGCGGCCGTGGGCATGCTGCTGGGCGCCCTGGCGCCGACCGTGTGGGCGGCGCTGCTCGGGTTCGCGGTGACCGGCCTGGGCCTGGCGAACATCTTCCCGGTGGCGGTGGCGCGCGCGGGCGCGCTGGCCGGACCGGCGGGTGTGGCGGCCGCGTCGACGCTCGGCTACGGCGGGATGCTGCTGGGTCCGCCCGTGATCGGTTTCCTGGCGGACTGGTTCTCGCTGCCGGTCGCGCTGACGTCGGTCGCGGTGCTGGCGGCGGGCGCGGCCGTGATCGGGTACCGGGCAGGGCGCGCCGCCGTACCCGGCCGGGCCGAGGACCGGGCCGAGGAGCCGGGCAGCGGGGCCGGGCAGCGGCAACCTGAGCGGCGGGACGGCGCCTTCGCCGGGGCGGTGACCGGCGCGACGCGCGGCAGCCACGGCACGCACGGCGGTTGAGAGACGGGGCGCACTGGCAGAATTCCGGCATGGACACTGCCGAGCACATCAAGTACCTCGTCCGCGAGGGTCAGTTGCTGGCCGACGCCGCCGAACAGGCGGGACCGGACGCGGAAGTTCCCACCTGCCCGGACTGGCGGGTGCGGGACCTGCTGCGGCACACCGGCATGGTGCACCGCTGGGCGACCGGGTTCGTCGCGGAGGGCCACACCGCCTACCGGCCCGGCGGCGGCGAGCCCGACCTCGACGGCGACGCGCTCATCGACTGGTACCGGGAGGGCCACGGCCTGCTGGTCACCGCGCTGAGCGAGGCACCCGAAGGCCTGGAGTGCTGGGCGTTCCTGCCCGCGCCCTCGCCGCTCGCGTTCTGGGCCCGCCGCCAGGTCCACGAGACGGCCGTGCACCGCGTGGACGCCGAGTCGGCGCTCGGCCTGGTCGCCGGACGCTCCCCGGTCGGCCCCGCGCTGGCCGCCGACGGCGTGGACGAGCTGCTGCGCGGTTTCCACGGCCGCGAGAAGAGCAGGGTCCGTACGGACCGGCCCGGCGTCCTGCGGGTCCGCGCGTCGGACACGGGCGACGTGTGGACCGTACGGCTGTCCACCGACGCGCCGCACACCACGCGCGCCGACGACGGCCCGGCGGACTGCGAACTCAGCGGCCCCGCCGAGGCCCTGTACCTGACGCTGTGGAACCGGCTCCCGGCCGGGTCCCCGGCCGTCTCCCTGTCGGGCGACGAGCGCCTGGCGCGCCTGTGGCGGGAGACGTCGGCGGTGACCTGGTGACGAAGGCGGCCTCCTGGCCGACGGGCGGGCGCCGGTCGCGTCAGGGGAGTCAGGGGAGTCAGGCGAGTCAGAGGCATCAGGAGCATCAGGAGCATCAGGAGCAGCGTCAGGGGCAGCGGCGTCAGGCGCGGCGTGACGCCGTCACCGTGGAGATCGGGTACGCGGTGGTGACCGGGGCGCTGCTCGCGGCCGCGCTGTTCTGCCTGGTCGGCGCCCCGGTGCTGGTCCTCGGCCTGGAGGGGGCCGCACAGCGGGCGCTGCTGATCGCCGCGTCCGCCGCGGCGGCCGTGGGGTTCCTGGCACGGGTCGTACGGGTGCTGTGGCGGTTCGACGGTGGTGCGGCGGCCGCCGCGGTCGGGGTCCGTCAGCCGAGCCAGCCGGGGCGGACGAGGCCCGACTCGTAGGCGAGGACGACGAGCTGGGCGCGGTCGCGTGCGCCCAGCTTCACCATGGTGCGGCTCACATGGGTCTTGGCGGTGAGCGGACTGACGACGAGGCGCCGGGCGATCTCCTCGTTGGACAGGCCGATGCCGACGAGCGCCATCACCTCCCTTTCGCGCTCGGTGAGTTCGCCCAGGCCGACCACGTCGGCGGGGGCCTTGGAGCGGGCGGCGAACTCGGCGATGAGGCGGCGGGTGACGCCGGGCGACAGCAGCGCGTCACCCGCGACCACCGCCCGTACGGCGCGCAGGAGTTCGTCGGGTTCGGTGTCCTTGACGAGGAACCCGGAGGCACCGGAGCGGATCGCCTCGAAGACGTACTCGTCGAGTTCGAAGGTGGTGAGCATGACCACCTTCACGGCGTCGAGCCCCTGGTCGTCGGTGATGCGGCGGGTGGCGGCGAGGCCGTCGAGCACGGGCATGCGGATGTCCATGAGCGCCACGTCCGGGCGGAGTTCGCGGACCTGGGCGACGGCCTCGGCGCCGTCGGCCGCCTCCCCGGCGACCTCGATGTCCGGCTGTGCGTCGAGCAGGGCCCTGAACCCGGCCCGTACGAGGGCCTGGTCGTCGGCGAGCAGGACACGGATCACGGGTTCCCCCTGTCGGTGAGCGGCAACGTGGCACGCACCCGGAAGCCGCCGTCCGGGCGGGTGCCCGCCTCGATCGTGCCACCGAGCGCGGCGGCCCGCTCGCGCATCCCGGCGAGGCCGTGGCCGCTGCCGCCCGCCGGGGTGCCGGTGGCGGGACCTTCGTCGTCGACCCGGAGGCCGAGGCGGTCGGGTGCGTGGGTGATCCGTACGCGGGCGGTGCGGGAGCCGGAGTGGCGTACGACGTTGGTCAGGGCTTCCTGGACGATGCGGAAGGCGGCGAGGTCGGCGCCGCGCGGGAGGGCGCCGAGGGGTTCGCCCTCGGTGGTGACCTCGACGGTGAGGCCCGCGTCCGCGGCCTGGGCGACGAGTTCGGGGAGCCGGTCCAGGCCGGGCGCGGGGGCGCGGGGCGCGTCGCCGGGTGCCCTGAGCGTGTCGAGGACCTGGCGGACCTCGCCGAGCGCCTCCTTGCTGGCGGCCTTGATGGTGGTGAGCGCGGTGCGGGCCTGTTCGCGGTCGGCGTCGAGGAGGGCGAGCCCGACGCCCGCCTGGACGTTGATCACGGCGAGGGAGTGGGCGAGTACGTCGTGGAGTTCACGGGCGATGCGCAGCCGCTCCTCGTCGGCGCGGCGCCGCTGGGCCGCGGCGCGTTCGGCCCGCTCACGGGCCCACTGCTCACGGCGTACGCGGGCCAGTTCGGCGGCGGCGAGGGTCGCGGCGGCGAACGCGGCGACGGGCAGTTCCTGCGTCCAGGACGCGGCGGTGTCGTGCGCGGGCGGCAGATACCGGTACAGCCGGTGGGCGAGCAGCAGATGCCCCGTCCACAGCAGCCCGACGGCCCACCAGGCGGCGTACCGGCGCCCGGCGACGACCGCGGAGAACACCGCGACCACGAAGGGCAGGAAGGCGGGGCCGTACGGATACCCGGCGGCCAGGTACCCGAGCGTGACGGCCGCGGTGCCGAGGACGACGGCGGTGGGCTGCCGGTGGCGCAGCAGGAGCAGTGCGCCCGCCACGACGACGAGGCCCCGCCCGAGTACCTCCGGCGGCACCCGCTCGGGCTGCCCGTGCGCGGCGAAGCCGGTGCCCACGACGGCGAAGAGCGTGACGAACAGCGTGGACGGCCAGGGCAGCCGCCCGCCGCGCCCGAAGAACCACGCCCCGGCCCCGGGGCGCCCGCCGCGGCGGCCGTGGCCGTGGCGGTGGCCGTGGCGGTGGCGGTGGCGGTAGCCGTGGTGGCGGGGTGGCGGGTCGGCCGGGTCCGGCGGGTTGAGCGGGTCCGGCGGCTCGTGCTCCGGTGGGCCGCACGGGAGGCGTGGGGGCCGCTGGTCGTCCATGAGGCCACGCTAGACGGGGCCAGGGCGGTGCCGCGTCAGCCGGGCGTGGTGGTTCCGCGTACTCCCGCCGTCGTACGCGGCCCCGCAGCATGCGGGCGGCGGGCGGCGGGCGGCGGTGAGTCGTGCCCGGGCGAGCGGGTGCAGCCGTTCACCGCCGACGAGGTCGCCGACGACGACACGCCGGACGTGCTGGGGAACTGCGGGCTGTCGCGCCGAAGCACGCGGTGTTCCGCCTCACGCTGTCGTGAGGCGGGGACATCACGCCGGGCGCCGCCGCTCCGGCTCCTGCTCGGGCCCCTGCTCCGGGCCCTGCTGCTCGCGCGCCGCTGACCGCTGCCCGGCCTCCGCCGCCTCCGCCGCGGCCTGCCGGCGGTCCAGCGCCTCCAGCGCCCGCCGGGCGACGCCGTTGGTCCGTACGATCCCGGCCAGTGTCGTCGCGCCGCGCGTGATGTCGGTGAACGCCCGCCAGGCCGGCCGCAGTCCGGTGACCGCCGCGTGCAGCAGTGCCGGGCGCCGTGCGAACACGGTGAGCATCCGCCGCCCGACGGCCATCTCGACGCCGAGCCCCGCCTTGATCGCGAACGCGTAGTTCAGCGCCTGCCGGCGCGCGTCCACCGCGTCGTGCGCCTCGGCGATCCGTACGGCCCACTCCCCCGCGAGGCGGCCCGAGCGCAGCGCGAACGAGATGCCCTCGCGGGTCCACGGCTCCAGCAGCCCGGCGGCGTCCCCGCACACCAGGACCCGGCCGCGCGACAGCGGCGAGTCCTCGCTGCGGCAGCGGGTCAGATGCCCGGACGAGATCGCCGGCTCGAACCCGGCCAGGCCGAGGCGGCCGATGAAGTCCTCCAGGTACCGCTTGGTCGCGGCGCCCTCGCCGCGCGCCGAGATCACGCCCACGGTGAGCGTGTCGCCCTTGGGGAACACCCAGCCGTAACTGCCCGGCATGGGCCCCCAGTCGATGAGGACCCGCCCCGCCCAGTCCTCCGCCACGGTCGCCGGCACCGGGATCTCGGCCTCCAGGCCCAGGTCCACCTGGTCGAGCTTCACCCCGACATGGGCTCCTATGCGGCTGGCGCTGCCGTCGGCGCCGACGACCGCGCGCGCCAGGATCGTCTCGCCGTCGGCGAGGACCACGGCGACGGTACGGCGGTCGGGCACGGCCGCGCCGTGCTGCTCGACGCGGGTCACGGCGGCGCCCGTGCGCAGCAGGGCGCCCGCCTTCTGGGCGTGCTCGACGAGCAGGGCGTCGAACTCGGGCCGGTTGATCAGCCCGAACAGCATCCGCTTGGAGCGGCGGGTGCGGGCGAAGCGGCCGTTGAGGGAGAACGTGACGGCGTTGACGCGGTCGCGCAGCGGCAGTTCGAAGCCGGGCGGCAGGGCGTCGCGGGAGGGGCCGATGATGCCGCCGCCGCACGTCTTGTAGCGCGGTAGCGCGGCCTTCTCCAGGAGCAGTACGCGGCGGCCCGCGACTGCCGCGGCGTAGGCCGCGGACGCTCCGGCCGGCCCCGCGCCGACGACGACGACATCCCACACGTTCTCGCTGCTCACGTTGCGCTTCCGCTCCCGGTCCCGACCCGTGGTCAAAGCTCTCCACGGCATCCTACGGGGCGGTACCCGGCCGCCCTTGTGCGAGGATCGGACCGGCGTTCGCCGCACACACCGCGCGCGCGTGACGCCGCCCGACGCGTACCGGCGTAGCGGCGTACCGACGTGACGACCCACCGAGGTACCTGCCGTACCGGCGGACCGGCGGGCCGATGCCCCGACGTCGCACCCACAGGAGCGTGCCCATGACCGCCCAGCCGACCGCCGCGACCGACGCGGAGCGCACCGTGGAGCGCACCGTGGAGCGCCCTGCGGAGCGCCCCGCGGGGCCCGTCGCCGCCTCCGTCGCGTCCCTGATGCCGCGCGCCAAGGCGGAGCTCACGGAGCTGGTGGCGTTCCGGTCGGTCGCGGACCCGGCGCAGTTCCCGCGCAGCGAGTGCGAGGCGGCCGCCCGGTGGGTCGCGGACGCGCTGCGCGCCGAGGACTTCACGGACGTGGCGGTCCTGGACACGCCGGACGGGTCGCAGGCCGTGTACGGCTTCCTGCCGGGCCCGGCAGGCGCGCCGACGGTCCTGCTGTACGCCCACTACGACGTGCAGCCGCCGCTGGACCTGGCCGGCTGGCACACGCCGCCGTTCGAGCTGACCGAGCGCGACGGCCGCTGGTACGGGCGCGGCGCGGCCGACTGCAAGGGCGGGTTCATCATGCACCTGCTCGCGCTGCGCGCCCTGAAGGCCAACGGCGGCATACCGGTGTCCGTGAAGGTGATCGTCGAGGGCTCGGAGGAGCAGGGCACGGGCGGTCTGGAGCGGTACGCCGAGGCGCACCCGGAGCTGCTGGCGGCCGACGCCATCGTGATCGGCGACGCCGGTAACTTCCGGGCCGGCCTGCCCACCGTCACCGCGTCGCTGCGCGGTATGACGATGCTGCGGGTCCAGGTGGACACCCTGGAGGGCAATCTGCACTCGGGCGTGTTCGGCGGGGTCGCGCCGGACGCGCTGGCCGCGCTGATCCGCGTACTGGACTCGCTGCGCGCGGAGGACGGGTCGACGACGGTCGACGGGCTGGCGTCGGACGCCGCGTGGGACGGCCTGCAGTACGCGGAGGACGACTTCCGGCGGGACGCCAAGGTTCTCGACGGTGTCGGCCTGATCGGCTCCGGCACGGTCGCCGACCGGCTGTGGGCGCGGCCCGCCGTCACGGTCATCGGCATCGACTGCCCGCCGGTCGTCGGTGCGACCCCGTCGGTGCAGGCCACCGCCCGCGCCCAGATCAGCCTGCGCGTGCCGCCCGGCCAGGACGCGGCGGAGGCGACGAAGCTGCTCCGGGCGCACCTGGAGGCGCACACGCCGTGGGGCGCGCGTGTGACGGTGGAGCAGATCGGCCAGGGCCAGCCGTTCCTGGCGGACGTGACGAGCCCCGCGTACACGTCGATGGCCCAGGCCCTGGCGGCCGCGTACCCGGGCCAGGAGATGCAGGCGGCCGGCATGGGCGGGTCGATCCCGCTGTGCAACACGCTGGGCGCGCTGTACCCGGAGGCGGAGGTGCTGCTGATCGGGCTCAGCGAGCCGGAGGCGCAGATCCACGCGGTGAACGAGAGCGTGTCACCGGACGAACTGGAACGGATGTCGGTGGCGGAGGCCCTGTTCCTGGTGAACTACGCGGCGTCGAAGCGGGACTGACCCACACGGGACGGTACGGGGCGGGGCGGCGCGGGCACGGGCCGCTGTACCCGGGGCGGCGGCTCTCCGCGCGCGGGACGGTGCGGGCGCCGCGGGACCCCACCCTGTGCTGCGGCCACGGCGACCCGGTCACGACGGACGCGGCGGCATCCCTGCGCGCAGCGGCAGCCGAAACCGGCCCTCCGGCCGCCATGGGGTAGCCGCCCGACGGACGCACACCCGCCCGGCCGTTCAGCGAGCCCGGCGGGCAGAGCGGGCCGGTTCGGCCAGGGCCTCAGCGGTTCAGGTCCGGCGTCCGGTCCGCGTACGGGACCGGCGGCTGCGGGATGCGTTCCACGGTCGCGACGTCCAGCGCGGCCCCCGGCGCGTGCCACGTGCCGGTCACGCGGACCCACGTGTCGGCGGGCGGGGCCTCCGCCCCGTACGCCGCGACGGTCAGCGACCGCGCGTCCGCGGCGCAGCAGGACATCACCAGCCGGCTCACCCGCCACCCACCGCCCCCGCCGGGCGTGACGAACCCCTCCAGAAGCACCGTGCGCCCCTCAAGGCCGCGCTGCTCGTCCTGCTGCGCCCGCGCGATGAAGTCGGTGAGCGACAGCGGCACGGGGTCGCCGGACGGCAGCGGATCGAACCTGTCGTACGCCTCCACCGCCTTGGCGTCGTCCCGCGCGGCCGTGTACGAGCCGAGGGCCGGCGGCGCGAAGAACAGCATGGCCAGCGCGGGCAGCGCCAGCAGCCACGCCACCCGTGGCCCGTGCCCGTGCCCGTGTGCCTGCGCGTCCCCGTCCGCCTCCGCGTCCCCGTCCGCGTCCCCCCGCGTGTCCGACCCGCGCCGGCCCGCCCACACATCCCGTACCGCGCCCGCGAGCCCCGCCGCCACCAGCACGCACCCGGACACGACGAGCAGCGGCTGGAGCCCCTCCTTCACGTACCGCAGGTACACATCACCGAACAGCGAGATCCGCAGCACGCCCGCGCCCGACAGCAGCAGGAGCAGCGCGGAAGCCACACGCCTCACAGCAGCCACCATCCCGTCACGGCGCAGCACGCGACGGCGACGACCGCCGTCGCGGCGGAGAACCGCAGCGCGAAGCCCCGTCCGAACGTGCCCGCCTGGAGGGCGATCAGCTTCACGTCGACCATCGGGCCCACCACCATGAACGCGAGCTTCGCCGTCGGCGAGAACCCGGTCAGCGACGCGGCGACGAACGCGTCGGCCTCCGAGCACACGGCCAGGACCACCGCGAGCAGCGCCAGGAACAGCACCGACAGCCACGGCGACCCGGCGAACACGTCGAGCAGCGAGCGCGGCACCAGGACGTTGAACGTGGCGGCCGCCGCCGCGCCGACCACCAGGAACCCGCCCGCGTGCAGGAAGTCGTGCTGGAAGCCGAGCCGGAACGCGTCCCAGCGGCTGCGCCCCTCCCCGTGCCCGGTGTGCCGGGTCCGGGGCCGCAGCCACTCGGCGCGGCCGAACCGCAGCCAGAGCCAGCCCATGACGGCGGACACGGCCAGCGAGGCGACCAGCCGCGCGACGACCATCCGCGGGCTCCCGGGGAAGGCGACCGCCGTCGAGACGAGGACGATCGGGTTGACGGCCGGCGCGGACAGCAGGAACGCGAACGCGGCGGCCGGGGTGACCCCGCGCCGGATCAGGCTCCCGGCGACCGGCACCGACGCGCACTCGCAGCCCGGCAGGACCACGCCGGCGGCGCTCGCGACGGGCACGGCGAGCGCGGGCCTGCGCGGCAGGAGCCGCTGGAAGACGCGGGACGGGACGAAGGCGTTGACGGCGCCCGAGATCAGCGTGCCGAGGATCAGGAACGGCACGGCCTGGACGGTGATGGCCAGACACATCGTCTGCCAGGCCAGGAATCCGGGGTGCGTGAGCCACTCGTCGGCGTCCAGCGCCCCGGCGAGGCCTGCGAGGACGACGAGGACGGCGCCGCACGCGACGAGGACGGAGGTCGGGACGTCGCGGCGCTCGGGCCGCCCGCCGTCCCCGCAGCAGGAGCCGCCTTCGCCGCGGCAGCGCCCGCGGTCACCGCAGCAGGGGCCGCCGTCGCCGCGGCCGGGACTGCCGTCGCCGCGGCCGGGACTGCCGTCGCTGTCGGCCGCCCGGGCGGGGGCGAGTTCTTCGGTGGGGGACACGTCCGCTCCGTACCTCCGCTGCGGCCGCCAGGAGCCCTCACGATAACGGGCGCCCCCGTCCGGCCCGAGACCGGGGCGGGAGCGGCGCCGTAGCAGGGCAGGGGGCCGGACGGAGCACGCAACTCCGCCCGCCCGGAGCGCCGTTGGGACCGGCTCCTTACGACGCCCCCACCGGAACCCCCGCCTCCAGGTTCAGCACCGTGCCCCGCTCCCGCGCGCGCAGCGCCCAGCGCAGCCGCTCGTACCGCACCGGGGGCAGCATCCCGGCGGCCTCCTGTTCGCTCGCGAACCGCCAGCCGCGCAGCTCGGAGCCGGGCAGCAGGACGCGGTCGGCCTGCGTCCCGGTGAGCCGGCCGCCGTCGAAGAGCAGCCGCAGCCCCCCGTAACCGGGCGGGGCCGGCGGCTCCCAGTCGACGACGAGGAGTCTGGGTACGGCGGCGAGCTCGAGCCCCGTCTCCTCGGCGACCTCCCGCATCGCGGCCCGTGCCGGGGCCTCGCCCCGCTCCACGACCCCGCCGGGGAACTCCCAGCCGGGCTTGTAGGTCGGGTCGACGAGGAGCACCCGGTCGTGCTCGTCGAAGAGCAGCACACCCGCGGCGAGGGTCTCGCCGGTGGGCTCCGGCGTCTGTACGATCCCGCACACGCCGGCGTCGCCCGTGCGTACGGCGTCGGCGATGGCCTTGGCCGTGGCCTCCGGGGTGAGGGAGCCGTTGTCGACGGCGTACGCGTCGGCGGCGAGCCAGCCGTCGAGCGCCGCGCGGTAGGGGGCGATGTGGTCGTACGCCCACCGCCGGACCCGTTCGCCTGCGGCCGGGTCGTCGACGGACGCGACCCGTCCGGCTATCCGTTCGCGCAGGATCGTTTCCTCTTGTGTGAGGACGACATGGCGGACGGTGACACGGCGGGAGGCGAGCCCGCCGAAGATCTCGTCGCGGTACTCCTGCCTGAGCACGGTCATCGGTACCACCAGCACGCCGCCCACCTCGGCCAGCAGCGCCGCCGCGGTGTCCACGACGAGGCGCCGCCAGATCGGCAGGTCCTGGAAGTCGCGGGTCCCGGCGAGCCGCTCGGGCGGAAGCAGCCCGGGCAGTGCGCGGCCGATCAGCTCAGGGTCGAACAAGGTGCTGTTCGGGATCAGATCGATCAGTTCGCGCGCGGCAGTGGTCTTGCCGGCGCCGAACGCACCGTTGATCCAGACGATCACGGTTCCCCCTCTTCCGTTGGCCCCCAGTGGATTGCCCGCAACACCCTGCCACGGAAACCCGCGTACGCCAGGCGCGTGGCCGTAACGCCCCGGAGGCCGTGGGGTTTCGTGCCGGAGGCGCACACCGGCACGGACCGTGAAAGGGGCCCGAGTTGGCCGGATCCGGTGGTAAGGTCCCCCGCTCCCACGCCCGTGCCGCACCGGTCACCGGGCGGCGAGCACCACCCACACCGGGCCGGGCGCGAAGGCGAACGGGGCGCCGGACGGCGTGGTGAACGACGTGCCGGCGGCGGCGCCGCCCCTGCTCCAGCGCGCCTCGTACACCTTGCTGTCCCGCAGCACGAGCGCGGTTCCGGAGCCGACGGTCTCCGTGTACGGGGTGACGTTTCCGCCACTGTCCTTGAACGCGGAGGGCCGTACGGTGACGTGCTGGACGACGACGGTGGGCGCGCCGACCCGCTTGCCGTCCGTGGTGCGGGCGGCGGTGCCGTCCATGGTGACGAGCCACCGCTTCTCGGGCGCCGACCAGGTGAACGTGTACTGGGCGGCGGGGAACCGCACGGAGTGCGCGTTCACGGGCCGCCCGCCCGCCGGCTCGGCCCCGAACCGGAACCCGATGTCCCGCGCCTTGTCGGCGGCCGGGGCCGCGGCGAGCGCCCGCTCGGGCAGCAGGTACAGGTTGTGCGGCGCGGGCCGGCCCGGCTCCCGTACGTACGCCTGCGGCACGCGTTCGGGCGGCAGCGCGTACAGCGGCGCGTCCTGCACGAAGCCCTTCAGGGCGGTGCGCACCCCGGAGTACGCGAGGGCCGGCCGGCCGAACTGGCGCAGCAGCTCCACGTCCGACTCGCGGGCGCTGCGCACGGGGCCGATCCGGGGCGGCTGCTGCGACGAGTAGACGGCCAGCAACCGGGTGAGGCCGCCCTCGACCTGCTCGACGTAGACGATGTCGGCGGCGCCGAGCCCGGTGTGGGGCCGGGCCGCCCGTACGTTGTCGATCTTCACGGCCAGGACGGGGCCGGCACGGCCGGGCAGGCCCGTGAACGGCGAGACCGCGGCCGGGGTGGGGGCGGTGGGCGTGGGGGTCGGTGTGGGGGACGGGGTCGTCGTCGGGGCGGCCGGGGGCTTCGTCGAGGCGCCGCGCCGGGGTTCGGGGGAGCCCCTGCTCAGCACGAGGGCGAGCACGACCGCGAGGGCCGCCACCACCGCGATGGCGGCCCCGACCACCGGTTTCCGCAAGCGCAGGCCAGCCATCGGAGTGACACCACCTCCAGTCCACCACGCGCCGTCCCACGCCGCACGACGGCACCCCCGGCCCCACGGACGGCCGCGCAGGCCCGAGCGCAGGTCCAGGCGCAGGCGTACGCGCGGGCCCAAACGCGCAGGTCCGAAGCGCGCAGGCGCACGCGCGGGCCCACGCGCACGTCCGCAGCGCAAGCAGGTGCGCCCGGTTCAGCGCCTCGTCGCCGGGTGTCCGTCCTCGGGCGCGCCGAGCAGCAGGGACGCGGCGGCCGCCGCGCCCAGGAGGCCCGCGTCGTTGCCGGCCCGCGCCGGGACGACCGTCAGGTCGTGGACGAACGACAGGGTGGCGTAGTCGCGCAGGGCGCGGCGCAGGGGCGCGAACAGGGTCTCGCCGGCGCCCGCCACTCCCCCGCCGATGACCGCGATGTCGACCTCCACGAGGCTCGCCGTCGCGGCGATGCCCGCCGCCAGGGCCCGGGCGGCGCGGTCGAAGGAGGCGCGGGCCACCGCGTCGCCCGCGTGCGCGGCCACGGCGACGGCGGCCGCCGAGGTGTCGCCGTCGGGGCCCGGCCGCCAGCCGTTCTCCAGGGCCCGGCGGGCGATGTTGGGTCCGCTGGCGAGCCGTTCGACGCAGCCGCGGCCGCCGCAGGGGCACGGGTCGCCGTCCAGGTCGACGCTCATGTGGCCGATGTGACCGGCGTTTCCGGTGGGGCCCGGGTGCAGGCGGCCGTCGAGCACGAGGCCGCCGCCGACGCCGGTCGACACGACCATGCACAGGGCGTTGTCGTGGCCCCGGGCGGCGCCGTGCCGGTGCTCGGCCGCCGTCATGGCGACGCCGTCGCCGACGAGGGCGACCGGCAGGTGCCCGCCGGTGGCCTCGCGGACGCGCGCGACGAGCGGATAGCCGCGCCAGCCGGGCACGTTGACGGGGCTTACGGTGCCTGCGGCCGCGTCGACGGGACCCGCGCTGCCGATGCCCACGGCGACCGCCCCGGCCCACAGCGGGGACGCGGCGAGCTCGGCGAGCACGGCGGCGACGGCGCCCATCACCGTGTCGCCGTCCTCCTGCGCCGGCGTGGGCCGCCGGGCGCGCAGCAGGATCCGGCCGTCCCGGTCGACAAGGGCGCCCGCGATCTTGGTGCCGCCGATGTCGAGTGCGGCGACCAGGCCGGCGGACCCGTGTCGCGTACGTCTGTCCGTCGCCTCCGTGCACATGACTGTCGGATCCCCCGTACCTGCTGTCGGACCTGCGGATTCTGATGGCGCTCCGTCCAGTCTTCCGGGTACTGACAACGTTGTCCAGGGCCTATGCTCGACGCCACACGCTTCCACGACCCGACGACAACCGACCGGACAGGACTGCGCACTGTGGCCGAGACCGCCCGGACCTCCCGGACCGCCCGCCGCCCCGACCACCGCTACGGCAACCGGCCCACCATGAAGGACGTGGCCGCCCGTGCGGGCGTCGGGCTCAAGACCGTCTCGCGCGTGGTGAACGGCGAGCCCGGTGTCACGCCCGACACCGAGCGCCGGGTCCAGGACGCCATCCAGGCGCTCGGCTTCCGCCGCAACGACAGCGCCCGGGTGCTGCGCAAGGGCCGTACGGCGTCCGTCGGCCTGGTCCTGGAGGACCTGGCCGACCCGTTCTACGGGCCGCTCAGCCGCGCCGTCGAGGAGGTCGCCCGCGCCCACGGGGCCCTGCTCATCAACGGGTCGAGCGCCGAGGACCCGGAGCGTGAGCAGGAGCTGGCGCTGGCGCTCTGCGCGCGCCGGGTCGACGGGCTCATCGTGATCCCGGCCGGCACCGACCACCGGTACCTGGAGCCGGAGATCCGGGCCGGCGTCGCCATGGTCTTCGTGGACCGGCCCGCCGGGCGGATCGAGGCGGACACCGTCCTGTCGGACAGCTTCGGCGGGGCCCGCGAGGGCGTCGCCCACCTCATCGCGCACGGCCACCGCAGGATCGGCTTCATCGGCGACCAGCCGCGCATCCACACCGCCGTGGAGCGGCTGCGCGGCTACCGTGCCGCCATGGAGGACGCGGGGCTGCCCGTCGACGGGTCCTGGATGTCCCTGGGCTCGACGGAGCCCGCGCGGGTACGGGACGCGGTGGCCGCGATGCTGGACGGACCGGAGCCGGTGACCGCGCTGTTCGCGGGCAACAACCGGGTGACCGTGACCGTCGTACGGGAACTGGCCGGGCGCGACCGGCCGGTGGCCCTGGTCGGCTTCGACGACATCGAACTGGCCGACCTGCTGGGCATCACGGTCATCGCGCAGGACGCGGCGGCACTGGGCCGTACGGCGGCGGAGCGGCTGTTCCTCCGCCTGGACGGCGCCCACGAGGCGCCGGCCCGCGTGGAGCTGGCGACGACGCTGATCCCGCGCGGCTCGGGCGAGATCCCGCCGGCGCGGTGAGCCGCCGGCAGCGGTGAGCCGCCGGGTCGGCTCAGCAGACGGGCAGGCCGGGCACCGGGCCGTCGTTGTCACCGCCCTTGATGTAGACGGCGCTCACCCACACGTTGACGTTGCCGCTGTCGTCGTCCGTTCTGCCCCACCAGACGTTGGTCCACTGGCGGTACGTCTCGCGGCGGCCCAGGTTCGCCTGGCAGTAGAAGTAGTTGGTGCCGGCCTTGAGGACGCCCGCCTCGCTGCCGTCGCCGCGGTACGACGTGGCGGTGCGCCCGACCGTGCAGTTGTACTTGCCGCCGCCGATGGAGTGGCAGGTCGGCTTCTGGGAGCCGCCGTCGGTGCCCGTGCCGGGCGCGGCCGTCGACCGCGACGGGCTGGGCGGGCTGTCGGTCCGGCTCGCCGCCGACGCGGACGCCCCGTCGCTCGGCGTACCGCCGGCCGACGCGGACGCCGAGGCCGAGACGGGCGAGGAGGGGGACGGGGATGCGGACGCCCCGGCACCCGGCGCCGCCGGTATCCCGCTCTCGCCCGGCCGCT